>CAVVVD010000001.1:0-148831 GCA_963751645.1 Methanomassiliicoccaceae archaeon
CCCTGTGCCCTTCTTGGTCGCTGAGGCATGTGCGGCCAACATAGGAAGTGTTGCCACCCCTGTGGGAAATCCACAGAACGCCTATATCGCCACGCAATCGGGCATCTCGTTCAATCAGTTCTTCACGACCCTCGCCCCGGTGGCGGCATTGTCCCTGTTAGCGTCCATCGCGATCATTTGGTTCGTGTATCGGAGACAACTTATGGGTCCAAAGGGCTCGAAGGGGAACGGTCTGATCGGAGGATCGAAGCCGATCGATGGCCAACGGGCCTTGAAGGAACTTCCTCTCCGCCCGGTGCACGCCTCCATCTATTTCGTGGTGGCGGTCCTGCTGATGGTGTTCATTGGGTTCGTCCTCTCCAATTGGTTGGGGGTCTCCTTGGCGATGATCGCCCTCCTTGGCGGAGCGGTCGTACTGGTGACTTTGCCCTTCCTCAATCAGAGCTCGGGACATGCAATCATGGTTAGGAAGGTGGACTGGACGTTGCTACTTTTCTTCATCGGGCTCTTCGTCCTCCTGAAAGGCCTTGAGACATCCGGCGTGCTTGACGCGCTTATCGATGATTTTCAATTCCATAAACGACGGTGGAATCGCCAGCGTGGCCGGTCTGAGCACATTCACCGCGATCCTGTCCAACCTGATCAGTAACGTCCCGGCCGTCATCCTTCTCGCACCTTTCGTCGCGGAGCTGAACAGTGACAAGATGTGGTTGGCGCTTGCCTCCAGCTCCACCCTGGCCGGGAACGCCACCATTCTGGGGGCGGCTGCTAACGTGATCGTGGTGGAGGGGGCGAGGAGGCAGGGGGTCGCGGTGAGCTTCTGGCAGTTCGTCAAGGGAGGATTATTGGTGACGGTGGTCACTCTCCTGATATCGATTATTGTATTGGAAATTTAAAATAAAAAAGTTAGAATAAAATTTGGTCTTGGAGGGAGAGTTATCACATCTTCTTCGTGCAGAACCACCAGTCATAGCAGTCGGTTCCGATCTTCTTCTTCCGCTCCATCGCGGTCTTGATGTCATGGGGCGGAGGTACAATGACCTTGTCACCCAGGAACTCGTTGTTGGGCCAGTTCTCGGGCAGGGAGACCTTATGTTTGTCGCTGTATTGAAGTGCGGTAAGGGCCCTGACCAGTTCATCGATGCTACGGCCCACCTCCTGGGGATAATAGACGATGAGACGTATCCTTGAGTTCGGGTCCACGATGAAGACCGAACGAACGGTGTTGGCCCCTCTGGCGGGATGGATCATCCCCAATCTTTTCGCCACATTGCCCACATCATCCGCTATGACCGGGAAGGGAACATCCACCTTCAGGTTCTCCTCGATCCATTCCACCCATTTTATGTGGGAGAACACCTGATCGATGGAGAGGCCTATGAGCTTGGTATTGAGGGATTCGAATTTTTCGGCCCTCTTGGCAAATGCCACGAACTCAGTCGTGCAAACGGGAGTGAAGTCGGCTGGATGACTGAAGAGCATGAACCATTTTCCTGTATAGTCAGTGGGCAGCCTGATGATCCCCTGGGTGGTCTTGACCTCCATCTCGGGGAAGGTCTCCCCTATCAGGGGGATATGGCCAGCCATTGATGGATCGGAATCGCCTTGTGACATGTGTTCACCGGGTGGAGATTGACAGCGCGAATTACTTAATTCTATTCACCCAGGTAAACTTGTGATTTCTCATGGAGGTCCAACTTCGTGATGCACGGATACTATACTTATCCTCATCAGGATAGAAATAACCTCATGAGGGTGATATAATTTAATAGGGGAATAGTCAATTCATAAGAACATGGACCTGGCAATGCAGATCTCGATCGTGCTTATTGTGCTAGCAGTTTTGCTATTCCTAGCTGAGGCACTTTCACCAGGTTACTTCCTGCTCGTGCCTGCCACAGTGCTGGCCGTCCTCGGGTTCATTGGCCTGATCTGGCCGGAGGTCCTGTTCTCCTGGTGGTCGCCAGTGATCGCATTTGCCCTGTTGATTCCATTGACCTATTTGACGATCAGGGTCTATCAAAGGCTCGCACCACCGGGACCTCCAGAGACGAGTGTTGCGACCTCGATGATAGGGCGTGAGGGTTTGGTCATCGAGCCCGTCCTCCCCGACTCTCTGAAGGGCAAGGTCAGGATCCAGAACGATACCTGGAGCGCGACCTCTGACCATGTGATCCCCAAGGGGGCTTGGGTAGAGGTATATGAGAGCGAGGGTGTCCACGTCAAGGTGAGAGAGAAGGAAAGGTCGTCATGATGATCGATGTTGTGAAAGGAGATCGATGATATGGAAATCAGTTGGTTTGTCCTGGCCCTTTTAATCCTGGCAATAATCGCCGCACTTCTCATCATGCTGAGCGGCGTGAAGATCATAAGGCCATATGAGCAGGGTGTGTACATGAGGTTGGGGCGATTCGTCCGCATCCTAAGCCAAGGATTCAACTTCGTCACGCCTATGGTCAACGAGGTCGTGAAGATTGACCTAAGAACGCAGGTTCTGGATGTCCCTAGGCAAGAGGTGATCACCAAGGACAACTCCCCGGTGAACGTGGACGCCATCATCTACATCAAGGTCATCGACCCGAGGAAGGCTTACTTCGAGGTCACCGACTATCGATCGGCCACCATCTATCTGGCCCAGACCACCTTGAGGTCCATTATCGGCGACATGAACCTGGACGAGATACTTTCCAACCGTGAGAAGATCAACCTGCGGTTGAGGGACATCCTGGATGAGGCAACTGACAAGTGGGGTGTGAAGGTCGAGGCGGTGGAGATCCGTGAGGTTGACCCAGCCCCGAAGGTCAAGCAGGCGATGGAGGAGCAGACCTCCGCCGAGAGGTTGCGCCGTGCGGCCATCCTCAAGGCCGATGGTTCCAAGACCGCCGCGATCCTGAATGCTGAGGGGGAGAAGCGGTCCCGCATCCTCCAGGCGGAGGGTGTACGTCAGGCCAAGATCCTCGAAGCGGAGGGCGAGCGGCTCGCCATCATATTGCAGAGCCAAGGTGAGGCGCAAAGGCTGAGGATCCTATCCATCGGGGCATATACCCTTGACTCCAAGGCTTTGACCGTGCTCTCACTGGACACGATGAAGGCGCTCGGTGCGGGTGCTTCCACGAAATGGATCCTGCCGTTCGAGGTCACCAAACTTCTTGAGGGGGTCTCAGAGTACTTGGGCGTAAGCCAGAAGATACCTGAGAAGCACGTCACTACCAAGGAGGAGCTTACCGCGGTCATCGGTAATGCTGACGACATACTAGGGACGATCCCCAAAGCAGAGGACCTGAAGCGCGACCTGAAGGACGTTGAGGATGCCCTTATGCAAGAGCAGACGGTGGCCAACCAGGTGCGTGAGCTCATCACCAAGAGGAAATCAGAGGACCACGAAAAATAAACCCCTTGGGCCCAAACCCCTTACCCTTTCATCTTTCTTTTTTTCAAAATGAACCAGGTCGCCACCACCATCATTATCAGGACGGCTGCCACGACCAGATAGGTCCATACCGAGGTATCATTGGCCTCTTCCATCGAGTTGAGGGATAACACGGCCCCCAATGCAACACTGGCCTGTTCGACCAGGTCCTGTTGATCGATCCAGGTCCCCCCATCCGACCAGAAGCCGTCCTTGACTGTGTGGATGAATCCGATCGGGGCATCTTCCCGGCCATCGACCAGGAATAGAGGTTGACTGTGGACCATGGTCGCTTGGTCCAACGGCTCGATATCATCGAGGTCGAGGTCGACCCCCCAATATGACATGATGCTCTGAGAGATGGACGCGGGGGAGCGGAAGGTATCCTGATCTGACCCCGAATCGTCCACGACCATGAGGTCGACCCCCACGTTCTCGGCCACTGCGGTGAACGTACGGTCCATGTCGATCCCTCCTGAGGCGGGTGTGGCGCTCACTCGCATCTGCGAGGACCCGATGCAATCCATATTGATCACCGCTACGATATCGTCCAAACTATTGCGGTGAGCGTCGACATAATGAGCGGAGCCGACCAGACCCATCTCCTCCGCGGCGAATGCCACGAACTCGATCTGATACTGTGCGTGCAATGTGCCAGCCCTTATCGCTACGCTAATCTCGTGGGCGATCTGAAGCATGCTGGCTACGCCACCTGCATTATCGACAAGGCCTTGGCACATGACGCTGTCATAGTGAGCGGTGATCAGAAGCCTCTTTGAGGACGGGTCGATCCCAGGGATCTTGGCCACCACGTTGGTGTGCGACCCCGTGCCGATGACCGATGGTATCCTCATCGCCCCGAGAGGAGACCCATCTTGGATGACGTGTATCAACATCTTCCCTTCACTGTTGTTCAAGGAACCCGATGCGATCCCAAGGTCCCATAGGTACCCACTGTTCGGCCCCAGAGGTTTTCCTCCCGAGGAGGCGAAGGAGATATCATCGGCAAAGGACATCCAATCGTACCACCAGACATAGATGATTCCGGCCGGGGTCTGATCTGTGAACTTGGCCACCATGTTCATTTCCCAATCAGACCGCCAGCGGATCTCCCGTGCGACCACCACGAACTTCCCAGTGGTGTTCAGTTCATCCCATTGGCTCGTCGGTGATTGCGCTGAGCTCATGTGGGAGTAGCTGGATACCAGTGGCATCGGAAGGATGGCGAACTGTGAGAAATCTGAGCCATTCCACCTGGGCCAGCTAAACGACTCTGGAACGAATGAGTCGAATCGTGAACGGTCCTGAAGGGTTGATAGATCACCATCCAGATCGATGGTGAGGTTGGACCCTGCATCGAGGTCCCAGTTGGTGAACACGAAATTCTCTTTGTTCGATTCCAGTCCCATCTCTATGAAGGAGGAATCGATATAATCCGCGACGGCTTCGGCTCCAGAGGACCCAGCTACTCTGAAAGCAGGGTACCCATCGGTGATCTGAGTGATGTTCTTCAGGTGAGACCGGAGGGAGGTCCCATCGAGGGTGGTGCTGGTTTGAGATGATAATGGACCCCCACCGGCATATCCTTGAGCTATGATGGCCACAATGGATGTGGTCACCATCAATACGGAGACGAGCACGACGGTGAACGCACCTCTACTTTTCATACGTAACAGAAATGATTAAGTCTCATCGCTATATAATTGAAATTCTGTTTAAAATTATTATTTATATATAAATATTGGGAAATACGTCAATATTGCTCGGTAGAACGTCTGGTCGCTATGGGCGCTCTATTGATGATGGCTCTTGAAAGAACATTAGTAATATTAACTTGGCCGCGAATTTAATTCAAAGGATAATGCTGATGTGGGTTAGTTGGGGTAAATTGAGGAGGATGCCGCAGTGAACGAATGGCAACGTCTCAATGCGATGTTGAAGGGGGAGTATGTGGATAGGCCCCCGTGCATCTGCCCCATGCATACCGCCACAACCGCCCTGATGAAGGCGGCGGGTGCTTATTACCCCCAGGTACAGGACGACCCGCATAAGATGGCCAGGTTGGCGGAGGTCGCCTATACGGAAGCGGGCATAGAGAACGTGCGCATACCGTTCGATGAGAGCGTCGAGGTCTCCGCCTTCGGTGCGACAACGGCGAACAAGGGCGCAGCCAGGCATCCTCTGGTCCTTCAGCGCATGGTTCGATCGACCGAAGAGATAGACAGCCTGCATGTGCCAGACCCTCTGACATCAGGCAGGACGAATGTGGTGCTAAAGACCGCATGGGTCCTTGATAACGAGAGGAAGACCGTGCCTGTCCTGCTGGGCATGACATCCCCCTTGATGTTGGCACTGCAATTGCGTGGGGACCATGAGCTCATGATGGATATGTTGGAAGACCCTTCACTAGTGGAGGCCCTCCTCGAGAAGACGACGGAATTCTTGATCGATTACACGCGGAAGGCAGCTGATGCCGGTGTGGACATGATAGTGATCGATGACTCGCTGTCCAGCGGCGATTTTCTCACCTATGAGCAGTTCGACCGGTTCTCAGAACCGTTTGAAGATCGCATCGCCATCGAGGCAAGGGAGATGGACATCGAGTCGATACTCCACATATGCGGGAATCTGAGCGTTCAGCAATTAGAAAGGATGGTGGAGGTCGATGCCAATGCCATCAGCATAGACCAGGATGTACCAATTGCAGAGGCCAAGCGTATCGCAGGACGACGCGATATGAAGGTGATAGGCAGCCTCTGTCCCACTCGCACCCTTCTCATGGGCGATGTCGCCTTGGTCGAGGCGGTCACGAAAAAGTGCTTGTGGGAGGGGGTCGACGCGGTAGCACCTGGCTGCAGTCTGGAGCTTTTCACGCCGACAGTGAACCTTAGGATGATGGTGGAGACCACCAAACGTCACGGTCGCCCCAACGGTGGAACGAGATGAACGGCTCCAAGGCGTTAGGTATCGTCGGCTGTGAGGTCCTTGAGGACGAGATCGTCCACGTCGTGGGCCATGACCCCGAGGTATTGAATGTGATTTTGATCGATGATAAGGCCTCAGGTCGCATGGAGAGAAAGATCCATCGTATTGCCCCCGACAAGAAGGTCAGTCAAATACCAAGGCTTGATTGCCCGGACAAGTTGGAACTTGCAGAGGGGATCTCCGCACTTATCTGGGTAAAGCCGATTGAGCTACATCAGAGCGCTCCATTGTTGCGTGAACAGGTCCTCTCCGCCTTGAAATGCATGGAACCCTATGTCCAATCGTTCATGGTATTCTACGGTCAATGCGGACACGCCTTCCGGAATGTCGATCAGGTCTTAGAATCTGTCAGAGTGCCAGTAACCCTCCTCAGGGGCAGCGACAACTGCATGGTAGATGATTGCACCGGGACCCTGTTGGGAGGGTCGGAGGAATACAGACAGTTCCTCATGGGGCAACAGGGGGCTTACGTTCTGAACACGATGTGGGCGGCCAACTGGAAGGAGTTCATGCAAGATATCCAGATGCTCCGTGACCCTAACGATGTCTCCGAGATCAAGGAGGTCTTCAGATACATGGACTACCAGACTGCGATTGGACTGGATACGGGGCTGGTGGACCCGGCTGAGTTCGACCGTCAACTTGAGGAGTTCGCCAGCGTATTTGGGATGAAGAAACAACGATTCCCCTGCTCTTTGAAGGTCGTGGAGCGGTCCTACCACGCCGCCAAGGAGAGATTGGCCCTCGGTTAGGACGATGCCCTGCCGATCATGGATCGATCCTAACTTGGTTCGATATCTTACTGATGAGCCGTTCCGCCCCCGTGAATGACCCCAATAATATGTCGATGAAGATCAATGCCAGTAAAAGTGCGACGATGACCTCGATGGAACCGACGGCGATGACGATCCCACCTATCAGGAACACAAGTCCCGTCTTTCTCCATCCCATACGACCATTGGCCTTCGTGAACAGCAATATAGCTGCTATGGCGATCAGGGAGAAAGCCACCACCAATGCCATCAAGGATTTTCCGAGTAGGGTCGGGCCAAAGGGTATCGCGGCTATGGTTGTAGGTACCGTCATAGCCAAGACCGATAAGAAAGCGGTATCGTTGACACTATCCATTATGCATCCATCCCAAGATGAGAATGATTTTAATAAAAATATAATTTTCGGTACATTCATTTAAAAAACGGATTCGATAGGAGGTGGGAAAGAATACCCATATGATTTCTGAGTCACATTTAAGAACGATATAAACAATTAGATAGTGATTCAGAGGTGGGCATCTTGGCGTTGTCTGATTATCTGGGGAAGTTCTGGTTCAGTGCAGAACCCATGTTCGGCGTAATCATGGTTGTTTGTTTTACTAGCATATTCAGGTCATTTCCCGACGTATCAGACTCCATCGTGGACGAGTGTGATACAAGCCGCTCTGGCATGTTGCCTGGCCTGGGGTCTGGTCGATGGTATCTTCTATGTCTGGGAGGGCCGTTTCGAAAGAAGGAGGAAGAACAGTTTAATCAAGATGCTGAGGGGAGACAACAAGACGGAAGGGGCCGCGCTCATAGATTCGACTATGACCGAAAGTTATTTCGACTATCTGGATGAGAGTGACAAAAAAGTAGTTATCGAAAAAATATCTCAGAATCTCTCCAAGACGGAACCGACCAGGATAAACTGGAAAGAGGATCTCATCATCGTTGGCATATCAATATTCCTCGTACTCGGTACCGCTTTAGTGGTCGTTATTCCATTTTTCATTATCCAGGACTTGATGGACGCCTTGTTAATATCCAACATAATGTGCATCGTAGTGTTGTTCATGCTAGGGTTCTATCGGGAGGAGAGCAAGAGTATCGTTCGTAAGGTCTTCAATGGACAAATAACCGCATTGATCGGTGTGATCATAACCGTGACCACTGTGATCCTAGGGGGTTGAGATTCTCCTTTCACTTGCTTTTTTCAACCAGTTCTTAGGTCAACTATCGGGATCATATGTCATTTGGTGCGCACATTTAAATACACGAATCACAACCACCATTTGAAATCAAATTCGTCTGTGATTTATTACAGATCGTTTTTTATTTTACCATAGAGTGAATATCGTGACAACTTTCACAGAACTTCAGATCTCGAAGGAGATCATCAGGGCAATGAATGACATGGGATGGGAGAAACCTACACCCGTGCAGATAGATGCAATACCAGTAGGCCTCAAGGGCGGCGACATGTACGCTCAGGCACAGACCGGGACGGGAAAGACCGGCGCGTACGGATCCATAATACTTGGAAGGATCAAGCCCGGGATGAGGACCGCATCCGCATTGGTCCTCGTCCCCACAAGGGAATTGGCCAATCAGGTCTTCGAGGAGTTATCCAAGCTAGCTAAGTTCACCGGCCACACTTGCATTCCCATCTACGGGGGAGTGGGACTCGGGCCTCAGATAACGAAGCTCCGGAGAGGCACCGATATAGTGGTAGCCACACCCGGCAGGGCCAAGGATCTCATAAACAGGAATGACCTAGACCTTTCGAAGATATCGGTCGTCGTACTGGACGAGGCGGACCGTATGCTCGACATGGGTTTCATCAAGGACCTCAATTTCATATTATCAAAGGTGCCCAAGAAGAGGCAGTCGCTGCTGTTCTCCGCAACGATGTCAGCGGACATAAGAAATCTGGCATTGCGTCAGATGGTCAACCCCCTGGAGATACTGGTCTCTAAGGATGAGCCCGTCCTGGCCCTGACCAAACAATATTACATCATAGCCAACAAGGACACGAAGCGCGACGCGCTCTGCACGATCCTCGACATGAACGATCCCAAGGCCATAGTGTTCTGCCAGACCAAGCGCAGGGTCGATCAGCTGACGAAGAAGCTGCTGGCCGACAAATACCTCGTAGGCGCCATACACGGCGACGTCGCCCAGAACAAGAGGGAGAAGGTCATCAAGAGCTTCAAGGACGGTTCCATCAACGTCCTGGTGGCCACGGACGTGGCGGCCAGGGGATTGGACATCGACGCTGTGGACTATGTCATTAATTTTGACGCACCGAACGATCCTGACACTTATGTCCACCGCATAGGAAGGACCGGAAGAGCAGGGATGGAAGGCACGGCGGTATCGTTATTCACCCCTGAGGAGCGAAACATGATCAAGGACATCGAGCGCAGGACCCGAAAGCCCATCGATCCGATGGACATAAAGGTCGTGCACAGGCCCGAACCCGAAATCAATAAGGTCACCGTGGTCCAGAACGTCCCCATGGGAAGAGGACCTTCGAGCCCGATCGCAAGGACGAACAACGGACCGCAGGGCATCCATAGAGATCAACCTCGGGAACGCGGAAGGCCCGAGCAAGGCAGAGGTCAAAGAGCGGGTGGAGACAGGTACGGACCTGTCTCCTCGGGACGTAGGTAATATCTCCATAAGCGAGAGATAAACCTACGTGGAGATAGTTGGAAGGACGTGGGCAAGGTCACCATGGACCTCTGCAGTCACACTTCAGAGACTAGCCTTGGATGAACGCGCGGTTTATTCCAATACATCGATCGCCCTCCAAGAGGTCCCAAGGATTCGGCATAGGATAGTATCCATCTACGGATGTTACTCTCGAGAGGCCCCGCCACCTTTCAGCAAGGCAACCCGAGCCGTCTGGAATCGATAAGATTCGTGAATGTGTGGGAAGAGACTAGGTTTCGTGAGGTAGAACCTTGACCTTCGACTTACCTAGGGTGAATTGATGCACTGGGTCGGAGTCCTAATCGAGGAGATTGATAGGTATTGAGACACCCTGATACCAAGGTTACAATGCACTATCTAGGGTTCGATAGGGACGATAGGAATAAGATGATGGAGCAGTACCACCAGTTTCAAAAAGATGTGAAATGCCCGAAAATGGGCGATTTTGAAGTGAGCTAGCGAAATGGTGGACGGATCGGGATTTCTGACAGAGGAAACGACTGGATATGCCCACAAAAAGCCCTAAATCGGGCAACTCGTCCTCGGGGATATGAGAGATAAGCAAACCCCTTACTTTTTGCCTACATCTATTTATATGGATAATATAATAAAACCGCTGATTGAGAATGGATAGAAGAGTGTTGATCCAAGGAGTAGGGGCCTTGTTATTTGTAATGGGAATTTTGTTCGTGCTAAATGGATTGAATTCGATCACTGACCATGTGGGGAGCACGATATATTTTCTTAACTATATTGGTTGGTTAGGTGTAATTTTGGTTATTTTCGGCATTATATTGTTAATAATTGGCTTACACCAAAAACCTGCTCCATTAGCTTCCTTTCAGCCTCAACAACCATCCTCTCCACAACAGAAGAGATATTGCAATTTCTGTGGAAAACCAATCCCTCTGGAAAGCGTTCTCTGTCCTTATTGTGGAAAGGAGTTGCCGAAAAGATGAGCAATAGGGTTAAATGCCCATAATTACCGATTGCGTACTACCATCTTGAAGCGGTATGAAAATAGAACCTCCATTAGAAGGATCAGTAGTAAAAACTGAAACCATAGCAGATTTTCCCTCATTTATTATATTGTAGTTTAAGGTGATCGAGACAATGTCGCTCTCACCTGGTGCTAGATCGCCCTCAGCTTTTAAATATCCATTTATAAATAATTTATAATGTATATTATTGTATGGCCCATCAGAATTAATTGTAACAACGATCTTTTCTGACAAAATAGGAGCGAACGATAGAATAAATATTGCAATTACGGCAGCAACAACAACAATGGCAATAATCTTGATTGTCCTTTTTCTAGATTCTCCTTTTTGTTTTTTCAACATCTCTGGAGTTGTTTGTATCGATACGGTTAATCTTTGACCGCAGCTACTACAATAATCTCCGACAGGATTTTCATCCCCGCATTTAGGACAATTCATTCATATTCCTGTGAGAATATAATTATGGGTGGTTATAACCATTGTGCATCTAATTGGAAGTCCTGATAATTTTTGATTGGAGTCCCACTTTTACTATCGTTCTGGACATACAAAGATCGATAGGGACGATATGAACAAAGCGATGGAGCTGTATCACCAGTATCAAAAAGATGTGATCTGCCCGAAAACGGGCATTTTTGATGTTAGCCAGCGAAATGGTGGACGGATCGGGATTTGAACCCGAGACCTCCTGATTGCAAATCAGGCGATCTTCCAGTCTGATCTATCCGCCCAGTGTCTGCTCGTATCCACCTGAACGATAAATAGGTTTCGAGATGCCTATTTCGATATGGCTCCATCCGCCGCGCTGGAGACGAGCTTGCGGTACTTCGCGAGCATCCCCTTGGGCTTTCGGTCCACCACTCGGACCCGCTCCAATCTGTGTTTTATCTCAGTATGGGAGACGAGCAGGTCGATCTTCCTGGCCGGGATGTCGATACATATCTTGTCACCATCCATGACCGCGGCGATAGGACCTTTCTCGAAGGCCTCGGGACAGACATGACCGATGCATGGCCCTTTGGTCGCGCCCGAAAACCTCCCATCGGTGATCAGGGCTACAGAATCCATCAGTCCCATGCCCGATATCATGCTCGTGGGACCGAGCATCTCAGGCATGCCTGGCCCCCCTTTCGGGCCCTCGTAACGGATCACCACCACGTCACCAGCGTGGATCTTGTGGTTGCTGATGGCCTTCACAGCGTCATCCTCCGAGTCGAACACCTTTGCCGTACCGGTGAAGCGCATCATGCCCTCGCCCACTGCCGCTTGCTTGACCACGGAGCCTTGTGGGGCGAGGTTCCCATAGAGTATTGCTATGCCGCCCTCTTTGTGGAACGGGTTCTCCTTCGGACGGATGACCTCGGTGCCGATGACGGATATCTCTTTTAGAATGGCCTTCAGCCTCCTGCCGCTGACCGTTAACTCATCGGACAGGTCTTCCTCCAATCGCTTCATCATGGCAGGGACGCCACCGGCGCGCTCGAAGTCGCCCATGGAGTAGGGACCCGAAGGCATTATGCTGGTCAGATGGGGGATCCTCCTGGAGACCTCGTCGAACACCTTGAGGTCGACCCTATGACCGAACTCGGTGGCGATGGCCGGGATATGAAGAGCGGTGTTGGTCGAACCACCGATGGCCATGTCCAACTTCACGGCATTGAGGAACGAATCCTTCGTGACGATCATGGACGGTTTAATTTCCTGGAGCGCCAGCTCGACCGCCCTCTTCCCTGTCTCGTATGCCAGCGCGAGCTTCTTCTCACTGTTGGCCATCGATGAACCACAACCGGTCAAGCTCAATCCCAACGCTTCCGTCAGGCAGGCCATGGTGTTGGCGGTGAACAGCCCGGCGCAGGCACCTTCTCCCGGGCAGGCGCAGCGCTCGATGGCGATGACATCCTTCTCAGATATCTTTCCAGCGTTGTACTCTCCCAGCGCCTCGAAGACGCTCTGCAGGCTGAGCTTCTTGTCGTCGATGCAACCGGTCTCCATCGGACCGCCCGTGAGCATGATGCAAGGAACATCCATCCGTCCCGCTGCCATCAGCATGCCTGGGGTGATCTTATCACAATTGGTGATGACCGACCCATCCATCGAACTGGTGGGCCTGCACCATGAGCTCGACGCAATCGGCGATGGTCTCCCTGGACGCCAACGAATAGCGCATCCCAGTATGGCCCATGGCGATGCCGTCGCATATGCCTGGGACTCCGAACGTGAAGGGTACACCCCCAGCATCGATTATTCCCCTCTTGACCTCCTCCAACAGCTTATTGAGGTGGATGTGTCCCGGAATGACCTCATTCCATGAGTTGGCGATGCCGATGAATGGCTTCTCGAAGTCCTCGTCCTTCAGACCATCGGCGCGGAGCAGACTGCGGCTCGGCGCCTTCTCCACTCCCTTCTTGACGTTGTCACTTCTCATGCTATCACGACTGGAACTAGGAACCGGCAATGTCTCTTGCCTGATTCAATATTTGCGGTCTTAAGTCGTCTTCTTTATCCCATACAGATTGACTCCCTCTTGCATAAGATGTTTCAGGACCTTTTCATAGAGTTCACCTATGATGATATCTCGCTGGGGAATATTGTATGACCACATTCGTATCTCTATAGAATACCCATCATCACTAAGTTCTGTAACTAGCAATGTTGGTTTGTATGGATCCTTGCCCATCATCAATTCAGGTTTGTACTCCATGTATTCTCGGATCTTGCTTGGAATAATTTTCCTCTCAGGGTTTTTCTCCGTGCTCCAAGGTAGGATCCGACCATCGGCCTTTGCCTCCTCCATGATCACTCTTCGCACTAGATCCATATCATTATTTATTGGCAGTGTGAGGTTCAATGTAACCATGATTATGCCAGCATGGGTATAGTTAACCACTTTATTGGCTAATAGGAACGAGTTCGGGACCAGGAACTCCCTCCCATTGATATCTACGAAGACCGTGCCTAGTGTCTGAACGTCTTTAACTATCGCGATGGTCGTGTTCGGGGTGCCACCCACCTCGACCCAGTCATTCGTTTTAATCCTTTTATCCATTGATATTAGCATCCCTGCCATGGCGTTCTGCATTATCTGCTGGGAGGCGAAGGCTACGGCAATACTAATCACCCCAATCGAGGCAAGCAACACATTCAAGGTCACATTGAAAAGGTTGACCAGCATGGCGTTCGCCATCAGGACGCTCACGATTATTACGACGCCCCGCGTCACAAACTTGGACTTGTCTGGTCCTATCTTGGGAGTCAGGAATCGACTCAGGAGGACATAGATCACACTGCAAACTATGAATATCGCAACTAACCAAATCAATGCAAGGGCGAAATCTGTCCAATCGGCCATTAGGTTTCCTAGAGGGCGATTGTACTAAAAAACTTACGCTTTTTATTGAACTGGAATAAATAAAATTGAGGATTTTAAAGAGTTTAGGATCGTAGCACGATCTCGATGTTTACGCCGTCGGGAACCTGAATGCGCATGAGCTGTCTTAGAGCTCTCTCATCGGCGTCTAGGTCGATAAGGCGCTTGTGGATGCGCATCTCCCAGCGATCCCAGGTCTCAGAGCCCTCTCCATCGGGGCTCTTGCGGCAGGGTACCTGCAGCCTCTTGGTGGGCAACGGTATGGGGCCTCTGATGGCCACTCCAGTCCTTAGTGAGATCTGTTTGATCTGAGAGCAGACGCTGTCCACTTTCTTCGGGTCGGTCCCGCTCAGCGATATCCTTGCGCGCTGTGGCATGGGTTATACCTTCAAATAAAGGGAAATGGAAGGGGTTTACATCTCCTTCTTTTCGACATCGATGCACATACCAGCCGCGACGGTGGCTCCCATGTCACGGATGGCGAACCTCCCCAGCTGGGGGAAGTCCTTCGCCTTCTCGACGACCATGGGCTTGGTTGGTTCCACCTTGACGATGGCAACGTCGCCGGTCTTCAGGAAGGCCGGGTTGAGCTCCTTGGTCTGACCGGTCTTGGGGTCCAACGTCTTCTGTAGCTCGATGAAGGTGCACGCGACCTGGGCGGTGTGGCAGTGGAACACTGGGGTGTAACCGACCGGGATGGCGGTGGGGTGGTTCAGGACCACGATCTGGGCCACGAATGTCTTCGCCACGGTGGGCGGGTTGTCAACGGGGCCGGCCACGTCGCCGCGCTTGATGTCGTTCTTGGCGATGCCACGGACGTTGAAGCCGACGTTGTCGCCTGGCTTGGCGCTGGGCAGTTGCTCGTGGTGCATCTCGATGGACTTGACCTCACCGATCTTGTTGGACGGCATGAAGATGATCTTCATGTCCGGCTTCAGGATACCGGTCTCGACACGCCCGACGGGGACGGTCCCGATACCGGTGATGGTGTAGACATCCTGGATGGGTAGGCGCAGGGCCTTTCCTTCCTGGGACTCTGGTAACTTCAACGAGTTGAGGGCGTCGACGAGGGTCCCGCCCTTATACCAAGGCATGTTGGCGGACTTCTTGGCGACGTTGTCGCCCACATAGGCGCTGATCGGGACGAACGGGACCTCCTCGAGCTTGTAACCGACGGTCTTCAGCAACTTGGACACTTCGTCCTTGACGGTGTTGAATACCTTCTCGTCGTATGGTGGCTTGGTGTCGTCCATCTTGTTGAGGGCGATGATGATCTGCTTCACTCCCAGGGTCTTGGCCAAGAAGATGTGCTCCTTGGTCTGGGCCTGGGGGCCGTCCTTGGCGGAGACCACGACGATCGCGGCGTCTGCCTGGGAGGTACCAGTGATCATGTTCTTTACGAAGTCCCGGTGACCCGGGGCGTCGATGACGGTGAAGTAGTACTTGTCGGTGACGAACTTCTTGTGGGACACGTCGATGGTGACACCGCGCTCCCTCTCTTCCTTCAAGTTGTCCATGACCCATGCGAACTCGAAGGTGGCCTTCCCCTTCTCCTCCGCCTCTTTCTTGAACTTGTCGATGACGTACTTGTCGATTGCACCGGTGTCCAGAAGGGTCCGGCCGACAGTTGTGGACTTTCCGTGATCGACGTGACCGATGAACACGATGTTCATGTGAGGTTTCTCTGCCATTTTTCTTCCTCCTTCAATGTTATATCCATATAGTTTGAGCTTTTTGCTCGATATTGTTCTCTGTATTTAACCGTTTTTCAAGCTGCCTTCCCTACTGTTGGTAGTAGTTGGCGTCGTACGGCTCTGGGTTCAATCCCTTGCGCTTGCGTATCTCAGCGACCACCTTGATCTGAATCTCTGTGGGCAGCCTGACGAATCCGGCGTTCTCAGTGGACCAGAGGGCACGACCTTGTGTCGCCCCGCGGATCGCCGATGCGAACCCGAACATCTCCGCCACAGGGGCGCGCGCCACGATGACCGCGGCATCGCCCTCGGAGGTGATGTCCTCGATGGTGGAACGGCGGGACTGCAGCTCACGGGTCGCGTCTCCCATCATGTCCTGGGGGACGTTTATGAAGACCTTGGTGATCGGCTCCAATAGGATCCGTTCGGCCTGGCACATCGCCCCGTAGATACCCGACCGGGTAGCTGGGATGACCTGTCCTGGACCGCGGTGTATGCTGTCCTCGTGAAGCTTGGCATCGACCAGGCGCACCTTGATGCCCATGACCTTCTCCTGGGCCAGTGGACCGACGTCCATGGCCTCATCGAAGGCCTGTTTGCACAGCTCCAAGGTCTCGTTCAGGTACTGGATACCTTTCGTTCCGTCGAGGAAGATGTTGTTGTTCTTGAAACAGACGACACCCTTGGCCTCCTCTTTGTCCATACCGAGGTCGCTCAATTGCTTGGCGAGGGCCTTTGGGTCCTTGATCTTTCCCTCGGTCTTGATCTCGCCTGCTTTTATGGCATCGACGATGGCCTGCTCCAGCGGTTCCACCTCGATATAGAACTTGTTGTGCTTGTTGGGGGATTTGCCCTCGAACGGACCACCCAAGCCCTTCACGTTCTCGCGGTACACCACGATCGGTGGGGAAGATTTGATCTCGCACTTGTGGTCGTTCACGATCCTGTAGATGGTGATCTCCAGGTGAAGCTCGCCCATTCCTGAGAGTAGGTTCTCTCCCGTCTCCTGGTTGATCTGCACGCTGAGGGAGGGGTCCGCTTTGGCCACGGAACGCAGTACCTCGACCAGCTTGGGCAGGTCCTTCATGTGCTTCGCCTCTATGGCAACAGTGACGACAGGCTCGGAGTAATGGGTGATCTTCTCGAAGGGCTCCATCAACGGGTCTGTGGATACGGTGGAACCGGCCACGGCGTCCTTCAACCCCGAGATGGCAACGATGTTACCAGCGTCGACCTCGTCCACGGGGATGCGGTCGGCTCCGACGCTCAGGGCGACGATCTGCACCCGGTTGGGGTTGGGCATGCTCGAGATGTACATCTCCATGCCCTTGCTGATCCTGCCACTGAACATACGACCCACGGCTACCTCGCCGGCGTGCGGGTCCATGATGATCTTGGTGACCATCAGAGTGGTCGGTCCTTCCTTGTCGCAGTGCATCATGGCCTTGCCGACCGGGCTTTCCTGGTCGCCCTTCCAGATGACCGGGATACGGACCTTCTGGGCCGTCAATGGGTCAGGGACGTGGGTGATGACCATGTCCAACAGGACCTCGTGCACCGGGGACCGCTTTGCCAATGTCTTCTGGTCCCCGTTCTTGCAGTACTCGTATACGTCCTTGAAGGAGATGTTGCTCTTCTTCATGTACGGGGCTGAGATGGCCCAGTTGTTGAACGCGGAACCGAAGGCAACGGAGCCGTCCTGCACGCTGACCTGCCACTTCTTCTTCAGGTCGTCAGGTAGCTGCGTGACTATGCGCTTGTTCACCTCGGTGATGATCTGCACGAAACGCTGCTGCATCTGCTCCTGTGTCACCTTGAGCTCGTTGACGAGGCGGTCCACCTTGTTGATGAACAGGACCGGTCTGACCCTTTCCTTCAGGGCCTGCCTGATGACCGTTTCGGTCTGGGGCATGATGCCCTCGACCGCGCAACACAGTATGATGCAACCGTCCAGGGCACGCATTGCCCTGGTCACGTCGCCCCCGAAGTCCACGTGACCCGGGGTATCGATCAGGTTGATGAGATACTCGTGATCATGGTAGGTATGGACCATCGAAGCGTTGGCGGCGTTGATGGTGATGCCGCGCGCCTGCTCCTGCTCATCGAAATCGAGCATGAGCTGTTTTCCGGCCAAGTTCTCCGACATCATGCCCGCTCCAGCGATCAGGTTGTCGGAAAGAGTGGTCTTACCGTGATCGATGTGAGCGGCGGTACCGATGTTGCGTATGTACTTCGGCGTCCGCATGATGGCCTGGGCTTTCTTGATGTTATCTTCCTTACGTCCCATAGTACCACCTTATGATTACCGGGCCGACTGCGCCACCCTCTCGACCTCTTCCTTCTTAGAGACCGAGAAGCTGTTCATGTCGTTCTTGCTTGCCAGAATGAGCTCTGAGGCCAGGCACTCCTCGATGGGCTTGGTCGATTTGAATGAGGACTGGACCGCTCCCCGTGCAACGTTGCGCAGGGCGATGTCGAGGCGCCGGGAGGGCGCGACGTCCACTGCCTTGGGTACGGAGATACCACCGAACTGAAGTCGGGTGATCTCCTCTCTGGGGGCTGCGTTCTCCAATGCCTCCACCAAGACCTGGACCGGGTTCTTCTTGGTGCGCTCGGCGATGATCTCGAAGGCGTCCTTCACGGTGCGGTAGGCCTTGAGCTTCTTGCCGGTGTACACCTCGGTGCGCATCATGTTGTTGATGAGCCTCTCGACGATGTTGACCTTGGACTTACCGAACCAACGGTTGGCGTGCCTCGCATTGGAGTGTGGTACCAATACCGGGCTGAGGTTGATGTACTTGGACAGTCCGCCGTCCTTTACGACGACCTCAGAGAGGCCGTACTTCCCGAAAAGGAGGATGTTGCTGGTTTGAAGAATGGTTTCCTCGGACAATATAATCACCTGACTGGTTTCTCTTTCCTTCCCCTGACAAGTTCGTTCAGGGAGACGCTGTTCACCTGGATGACCTTGTAACGGACACCAGGGATATCACCATAGGAACGTCCCATCCTTCCGCCGATGCCCTCGACGACGACTTCATCATGTTCGTCGATGAAGTTGATGGCACCGTCGCCCACGGCGAACGCGGTGATCTGACGCCCGTTCTTGATCAATTGGACCTTGACGCATTTCCTGATAGCGGAGTTGGGCTGCTTAGCCTCGATACCGACCTTCTCCAGGACGATGCCCCTAGCTTGGGACGCACCTTCCAGGGGGTCGGACTTCTCCTTTAGCTTAAGGATGCGCTTCTTGTATGAACTGTCACTCCATCGGAACTTCTGCCTGTCATTGCGAAGTTTCCTGGCAGTATAAAGACCTCTTGCCACACTTTCACCTCAATATCGGAAGCAGATGCCCTATTACACATTTCCTATATAAGCGTATAGGGTTTACGAAGCCCATTCAGATAGATTTTTTCTCAAGCGAGGACCACTATGTCCAGATGGAAGAAATCCCTGCCGTCCGGGTTATTGGACCGGTCAAGTCCTTCAAGGTCTTTAGGATTGCGGTACGACCACGTTTTTCGACATCGATTCGGGACATGAATGAAATAGGCTCGCGGCACATTAGGGGACATCCCGGAGGGTCCCTATGAAGGAAGTTCCATCGGTCCTCGGCGAGAGGGAGAGATATCGTTATTCACGTCAGATCATGCTCGAGGGCTTCGGTGAGACGGCGCAGACCAAATTGAGGGGCTCCAAAGTGGTCGTGGTCGGTGTCGGGGGCCTTGGTTCCCCCACGGCGACCAATCTCACCGTGGCCGGCGTGGGACATCTGGTCCTTATCGATCCCGATCCTGTGGAGGAGACGAACCTCAACCGCCAATGGTTGCACTGGGAGAAGGACCTCGGCCGGCCCAAGGTATGCAGCGGTCGTGAGAAGCTCCATCAGATGAACGATCAGGTCAAATTGGAGATCCATCAGGAGACCATTACGGAGGGGAATGCTGCATGGCTCCTTCAAGGAGCGGACATGGTCGTCGACTGCTTGGACAACTGGGAAGGGCGATTCGTCCTGAACGATCATTGTGTCCGGACGCGGACACCGCTCGTCCACGCAGCTGTGGAAGGGATGAGAGGTCAGATCACCACGGTGGTACCGGGGAGGACCCCTTGTCTCCGTTGCTTGATGGAAAGGGCACCAAAGAGGGTGGGTCCGATTCCGGTCATCGGGGCTGCGGCCGGGATGGCGGGGGGCATCGAGGCGATGGAGGTGGTCAAATATATCACCGGCATCGGAGAACCACTGCTCTCCCGAATGTTGCTCTTCGACCTGTGCACCATGGACTTTGAGGTCCTGGACCTGGAAAGGAAGGGTTCCTGTGACTGCTGTGGCGGACTATAGGTTAGATATTATACTTGTGAGGGCGAACGAATACTTTTATCAATCCCGCCGATAATATCATCGATGGGATGGGATCAACTTGAAGTCTCGAGCGGACAGCCTCAGTCTTATCGGCAAGTACCAGCGCATGATGGAATACGGTCTGGGCGTGGTGGTGCCCGCGACCCTGGCGATGATGTTGTTCTCTTACATCATCGCTCCTGAGCTTTTGCCTCTGTTCTTCGTCCTCAGTGTGACGGTGGCGTTCGCCATGATCATGCCCGCTCGCCGCATCCATGCGCTGAGCTTCCAATGCTGGACCAAGAACTCCATGACCAAGTCCTTGATCACCAGTCTGATCGGGATGATCTACATCACCGAGGCCGCCATATTCGCCGTCGCGATGATGTCCGTCAATGCGGGGCTTGACCCTCAACAGCCGATGACCTTCGCCGTGTTCGGTGGTCTGTTGATCTTCCTCATCGGTGTCCTGGCCTGGAACGACCAGTACAAGAAGGAGAGCGAGCGCACAGACAAACGCTATGTGAAGCTCGATGCCAGATCGGCCCAGATCAGGGTGCACGACGTGCTAGAGGCCAAGGGACGTGATTTCGAGGAGTCGTCGGTGGCCACCGGCACCCGCATCGGGCTTCGTGACCAGGGCCTGATGATCCACATCAGACCATTGAACCAGGTCAGCTCGGAGATAGTGCTGGTCCGGAGCGATGTGGCCAACCGCAATCTGGTGGAAGACCTCAAGCAGGACCTGACGTTCGTTTAAGCACGACCATGGGACTCACCGCGGACCATCGCGGTGGCGATCAGATGCGCCACCCGCAGAGGTTCGGGGATCGCACCTTGGACCATCGTATGACGGATCGATCCCTCGAGATCATCAATGGACATCCCCGCGCATGTGATGAATATCGGTGAGTGTTTGGTCGCGATCTGGTGCAATGGCAACGCCGTTATCACATCCAAGCGATCGCGCCAATCTGCGAAGTGGCCCTGTAACGCAGACCCGATGGCGTCCATGTCCGGTCTGTCCCGGGTGATGGTCGCGAATGGCATTCCAGTCTCTCGATTCAGTCGTCGAATGTCTACGACATTGAAACCACCCAGGGCGACCCCGTCGATCAGGACCAAGCTGATCTGCTGCCTATAGCGCGAACGTGACAGCATGTCGATGATCATCTCGTCAGCATCGTTCCCGTCCACCGTCACCGTTGAGGTCAGCACCGCCTCCAGGTAGGATGGGGGCCTCAACAGTGCCCCCACGATCGGGACCTTACCTTCCTTGAAACTGAAAGGCGCGTCATCGATGCCTAGGACGCGCGATTGGTCCTTCAATCACATCAACCCTAGGTGACCGGTCACCTTGTCTATCTTAAATTCGGGGGCCGGACCGATCCCAAGGCAGGTGACCGTCCCCGCCGGTAGTTCGGTATGTCCCGCATCGGTGATCAATGAAGTGACCAGGCCGGCCGCCTCCGCGCTCATCTTCACCTCGTGCAATTCGGCAAGGTCCGTCACCTTGACGACCACCTTCTTCTGCCCCTCCACGTACCAGGACTGGAAGTATTCCGGGTCCCGCCTCTTGGTCATAAGGGCGCAGTTCACGGCGGCATGGGCCACCTGGGCCGCCATCTTGCCCGCGGTCAACTTGAGGTCCTTGCGGACCGCTATCACCATCTTGTACTCCATGGAACCATCTGACCAGGTTAGTGAGAATGCTCCATCGCTAAAAAAGGTTGGCAGCGCTCAGACGTCACCGAAGGCGAGCCGGAAGTGCCTCTTCAGGTCCCTGTCCCTCTTCTTCCTTTCCTCCACCAGGCGCTCCTCCAGCTCCTGGGGGGTCATCTTGAAGCTGATGAGCTCCTGACAGATGGGACAGGGGAACTCCTTGCCCTCCAGGCAAAGGAGCGGGTCCACCGTGATCATGATCTCGCACTTGGGACAGGTCAGGAGCAGCACGTCATCCATTTTGACCGGAACGGAGAGTCCTGCCCCGGATATTTAGCGCTTGTCAATGGTCGGTGGTCCCACGTAGATAGGTTTTAAATCCTTAGCCCCTTGCAGATTCGATGTTCGAGATCACACGACGCGACGGCCTGGCCAGGATGGGTCGGTTGGAGAGCGCCCATGGCATATTGGAGACGCCGGCGCTATTGCCTGTGATAAACCCGCGCTTCGACGCCATCCTCCCCAGGGAGCTCCATGAGAGGTTCAAGTTCCAGGCCATCATCACCAATTCCTATATCATCCGAAACGATGTGAAGATGAGGGCCGATGCGCTCGAGAAGGGATTGCACGAAATGCTGGATTTCCCCGGTGTCATCATGACGGACTCGGGCACCTTCCAATCCCATATGTACGGGGAGGTGGAGGTACGTAACGATGAGATAGTACCGTTCCAACGGGACATAGGGTCCGACATCGGGACTGTGTTGGACATCTTCACCGAGCCGGAATGGGGCTACGAACGCACTTCCGATGCTGTGCGGGTGACGCTCGACCGGACCAGAGAGGCCGCGGACCTGAAAGGGAAGATGATGCTCGCTGGCGTGGTCCAAGGCTCTGTGTTCGCGGACCTCAGGCAACGATGCGCAGAGGATATGCGTGACATCGCGGTGGACGTCCATCCCATCGGTGGCGTGGTGCCGTTGATGGAGCACTATCGTTTCGCCGAGCTCGTCGACATCATCGTGGCGGCCAAGAAGGGACTTGCCCCGGACAGACCGGTGCACCTGTTCGGTGCCGGGCATCCCATGTTGTTCTCCCTGGCGGTCCTGTTGGGATGTGACATGTTCGATTCCGCGCTCTACGCCAAGTTCGCTCGGGACGACCGGTACATAACCACCGAGGGCACCATGCACCTGGAGGACATGAAGGTCCTGGACTGCGAGTGCCCGATCTGCGTTTCGACGGACATCGAGTCCTTGAAGGGGATGAAGCCCGGAGAGAGGTGGCCTCTGTTGGCCCGTCACAATCTGTACGTTTCCAAGAAGGAGATGGATCGCGTCAAGCGGGCCATCATCGAGGGTGAGATATGGGAGCTCACCGAGAGGCGCTGCCGCTCCCACCCAATGCTCCTGGACGGCCTTCGTCGCCTCAAGCAGCACAAGGACTATCTGGAGAGGTTCGAGCCGTTGAGCCGTGATCGGGCCTTCTTCTATACTGGCCCAGAGTCGCTCGACCGACCATCGGTGCATCGATTCATGAACCGCTCAAAGGAACGCTACCAGATGCCGAGCACGGATGTCATGGTCGTGTTCGAACATGGGGAGAAGCCCTACTCGAGGCATTGGTCGGAGCACATGAGACGGGTCTCGGAGGTGGCGGACTCCCATTTCTACGTCATGAGCGAGTTCGGCCCGGTACCTATCGAGCTCGATGAGGTGTATCCCATAGCGCAATCGCTCTTCCCTCAGACCAGGGACCGGGACACGATCGAGCACATCCGTGAGTCCATGGAGGACCTGGCCCATCGTCAAGGATATGGCATGTCATGCATGTACGATGAGGAGAGCACGGTGGAGATGCTATCCGCCCTCTCAAAGCCTGGTTCGGGCTTCCAGCTGGACCAGGCTCGGATCAGGGCGGTGGCAGACTATCAGTTCGGCAGCGGAGCGGGGAAAGGCCTCTTCGATGGCAAGGTCGAGCTGGTCAAGTCCCGCAACACAGACAAGATCCGAAACGTCATCGTCGACGGGGAACATGTGGTCTCAATGCGTGCGGACGATGGTTTCTTCACATTGCGCCCCCCAGGGGCCATAAGATTGATGGCGGCGTTCCCAGCCCCCAAGATGAGGGTCGTTGTGGAGGATGACTCCGTGCCCTTCAACCGAGAGGGGAAGAACGTGATGTGCCAATTCGTCGTCGAATGTGACCCTGGACTAGGGCCTATGGACGAGGTCTTGATCGTCGACAAAAAAGATTCTCTGGTGGCGATCGGAAGGGCGTTGATGGTCCGTGATGAGATGCTTTCGTTTAAAAAAGGGGCTTGCGGTGCGTGTGCGCGAAGGATTGAAGGATGTCACTTGAGGTCGGTGGCGCCCTCGGCGACCCGGAGGCATGCCAGAAGGTCGTCCAAAGTATGCAGCATCGAGCTCATGCTCTTCGCCTCAGCGTCGACGATGATCGAGCTCCCTTCCGCCCTTGTGACCGCGTAGGGACCGTTGTCGAGCTCGATGGAACGGACCATGGCCTCGGCCTGTGCCGCCCCCTTCGTCTCGATCTCGATGTGGCATCTCACGGACATATTCTACGACCTGAATTGTTATATGGTAGCCCCGGTCAGATTCGAACTGACGTCGCCGGCTCCAAAGGCCAGCATGATTGACCACTACACTACGGGGCTAGCGGAAATGCTGATACCAGTTCGGATATATATTACCATTAGTGGACGGTCTAGCTAGTGTCCTTTCCAAGGAGGTGGGTGGAGGCCACGCCCACCACCCTTACCTTGACCCACTCACCTAGGTCGTGTCCTTTGGAGGGGATGGCGACCGGGGCGTACTCCAACGAACGACCGACCAACGAATCGCCCTTTCCCTTTCTCCGTCAGCAGGATGGAGGTTCCTCTCCCAGGAACTGTTGATAGAATTCGGTGGACAGTCGGAAGCGGAGCTCCGTCATCTCCCTGGACCTCTCCTTGGAGACCCACCCGGGGACTTGCGCCCTGGCCTTGGCGGCTGGAGTTCCCGGTCGGGCGGAGAATCTGGTGACGTTGATATGCTAGGCCTGATCCTTTCGACGAGCTCGACGGATGCATGATGGTCATCTTCCGTCTCCCCCGGGAAACCAGTGATGATGTCGGTCGAAAGGACATCCTCGGGTAGATGGAGCGGAAGGAACGGACCTGATCCTCAAAGGTCCTCGGCACGTAGCCTCGTTTCATCGCCTCCAGGATCCGTCGCTGCCGCTCTGGACGGGGAGATGCAGGAATTATAGACCTTGTTCCGGCCCAAGCCCTCCTGAGACCTTCCCATCACCATGTCCAGACTGTCGGGGTTCATCATCCCCACCCGGACCATGAAGTCACCTTCGACAGCCTGGATGGTGATAGCAGGTCCCCTAGGTCGAACCGATGTCGAGTCCATAGCAGCCAGTGTCCTGGGCCGTGACCTGGATCTCTTTCGCACCTCCCATCACCAGGGCCTCAACTTACCGATGATGCATTTCATATCGATAGCTGGAAAGGTTCCCTCGGGCTTCTTGGTCAGGCAATAACTGCAATTCCCCAGGCAGCCTTGGGATATGGGAAGGATGCCGATCGCGCTCGGCGACCTGGAATGTAATGAATGAGCTGTCACCCTCGCCAAACCTCGCCGGAACAGTTCTTTGAAATCAGGATATCGGGAAGGGGTTAGGTGCTAATGGATTTGGGGAACTCCTTCGAAAGGCGTCTCGTCGGAAACAGCGGGAAGCATCCTGCAATCACCAGTGGCCTTCCGGTCTGGTTCAATTGTCTAAGCCGGCGCAATATCTTCGTTTCTGTGGCCTTGATGACAACGCACGTATTGATCAGGAACAGGTCCGCGTCATCCTCGTTCTGGATCCTTTGGTGCCCTAATGATAGGAGATCGAGGCCAGATCCTCACTCTCGCCTTGGTTCATAGTGCAGCCATAGGTTTCGACGTAGAAACGCACGTTTCCCTATTCCCTCATCCTATATTATGGATGACTAATGATCATTGCAACATCCTTTGATACGGTTTGAAATATATTCTATGCTCATCGAATGGAGCCATTTTAGAATAATAGAATGAATGAATAATAGGAATGGTGCTAAGATTGCTCGACCTGGAGGGGCATTCTAAATAAAGAAAAAGAGGTCCGGGGCAATGCCCCAACCTTAGTATTTCTTCAGGATCTCGGTAAAGAATCCTGAGTACAGCGGCGCGATGGCGTTATTACCGGTCATGCGGTCCTTGACAGACAGAGTGGTCACATAGGCCTTGGAGTTCTTGGTGAACAGCATATCATGACCGACGCACAGACCTAGGACAATGTTCAGCTGGGTCCCAGCCTCGTTGAGCAGCTCGGCCTGATAGACAGGATTGCATACCGATTCGTTCTCGCTCTTTATGCAGTCCTCTTTAGGAATATCGAACTCTCCCTTCTTCATTGAGAAGTTACGGCAGATGACCGAGCACACCTCGAAACCCCTTGCCTCCAGGACCTTGGTGAGCTTGATGCCCTCGTCCCGGGCGGCCAGGCAGAACGCCACACCGATCTTCTTCCATCCCATCTGGTCGGCGAATGCCATGATCTCTGATATGCGCGGCCTGATGGGGGTCAGGACCCCGTTAACCGGCTGGAGGGTGCCCCGCTCCACCTTGGCGGCGGTATGCATCAGCTTTTGGGTCTCCGGATCATGGTAGCGCTCTATGATCTCTTCCTTTGTGATTTCCGAAATATTGGTCGGGCAGTCCTTGAACTTGCCTGGTTCGCCGACCTTGCAACCGGCGTCGCCACATCTATCGCATCTGGGAAAATCCAAAATATCACCGGCCAGTAATCTTAATGGGAGTTAATATAGTCTGCCCATTTCGACCCAAAGGAATGATTGGGATCCTATGGGTTAATCCATTGACCTCGGCTACCTGATCAATTCGATGAAGGAGGATGTGTGGACCCTTGGGGTGGAGCAATGTGAACCACATAAAATGAAAAAGCAAAAGTGGTTGGCTCCTTCTTCCTCCGGAAAGGCTAGATGGACCCTACCCTGACCATATCAAGGTAGGGTTTTGGTGTTGAACCGGTCATGTCCGCCCGATGGGCCCTGGAATTCAAAAGGCACATAGGGCAAAAAACAGAGTTGATGGATAGGATATTGGTAGGAAGAGGGTTCTGAATACCTCCCAAAGAAGGGATTTGTTCGCCATTCGTGCTCGGTATTCTGGACATCTCATCATCAAGGCTAAGGAATCAATTGTACGTTTTACGAATGTTAATATATGCACGGCATTAATTACTTCGTTGACTTTTCTTCAACCCATTATTTGTGGATTGAAGGAGGCCAATCCTTGTCAGGGTTGGTTGTCTAACATCCCGCCCTGTTAAGAGGATAAATAAATCGGGGAGGAGGCACTAATGGGGGGATATATTCGTTACATCAGTCGTAATGGCACTCCTTCCATTAGGATGGCCGATGATTTTGATTTTTAGGGGAGTTGCAGTAAACGAGCATTCTGTCGTGAGCGGTATAAAAGGTTCATGGATCGAAATAATCGGGAGGAACATTAAATGAGCGACAAAGAGAAAATCCAACGGGAGATACTGCCAATTCCTGACATCCCTCATGTCGGGTTGACCACCTACGACGCCAAAGACCCAGAAACGAAATATCCACGGATCGAGCCGCTGCGCCCGCCCAAGGACGCGCCGAACGTGCTGATCATCCTACTGGATGATCTGGGCTTTGGCGCTCCCAGCGTCTTTGGCGGCCCGTGCTAATACGCCTACCGCAGAGAGGCTGGCGGCGAACGGCCTCAAATACAACCGCTTCCACACCACCGCGCTCTGCTCGCCGACGCGCCAGGCACTGCTGACGGGACGTAATCATCACTCGGCCGGAATGGGCTGCATCACTGAGATGGCCACCTCCGCGCCCGGCTATACCTCAATCCGTCCCAACACCGTTGCACCACTGGCCGAGATCCTGAAGCTGAACGGCTACGCTACCGCACAATTCGGCAAGTGCCACGAGGTGCCGGTCTGGGAGACCAGCCCCATGGGTCCCTTCGAGCATTGGCCCACCGGTAGCGGTTTTGAATACTTCTATGGCTTTATCGGCGGCGAGACCAACCAGTATTACCCAGGTATCTACGAAGGGACCAGGCCGGTCGAGCCAGAAAAGACGCCTGAGGAAGGTTATCACTTTACCGAGGATATGACCGACAAAGCCATCGACTGGGTGCGACAGCAGAAGGCGCTCATGCCAGATAAGCCCTTCTTCGTCTACTTTGCACCGGGGGCGACGCATGCGCCGCACCACGTGCCGAAAGAGTGGGCAGATAAGTACAGGGGTAAATTCGACCAGGGCTGGGATAAACTGCGCGAAGAAACCTTTGCCCGCCAAAAGCAATTGGGCGTAATCCCACCCGAAGCAGAGCTGACCAAGCGACCCGTCCAGATTCCTGCCTGGCAAGACATGCCCGCAGAGCTAAAACCGGTGCTAACACGCGAGATGGAAGTGTACGCCGGATTCCTGGAACATACCGACTATCACATTGGGCGGCTGATCGATGCTCTGCAGGATCTGGAGATCCTTGACGATACCCTGATCTACTTCATCACCGGCGACAACGGAGCCAGTGCTGAGGGCGGTCCGCGTGGAACCTTCAACGAACTGGCAAACCTGAACAATATTGAAAAGTTCATGACCACGGAATTCCTGATCGCGCACCGGGATGGATTCGGCTCGCCCGATTCTTACAACCACTATTCCGTGGGCTGGGCGCACGCAATGGATACCCCCTACCAGTGGACCAAGCAAGTCGCCTCGCATTGGGGTGGGACGCGCAACGGCACCATCGTCCATTGGCCCAACGGCATCCACGCCAAGGGCGAAGTACGCTCGCAGTTCCACCACGTGATCGACGTGGCGCCCACCGTGCTGGAAGCGGCCGGTCTGCCCCAGCCAGTGATGGTACACGGTGTACAGCAGAAGCCACTCGAAGGGATCAGCATGGTGTACACGTTTGACGATGTCGGGGCAGCCGAGCGCCACGAAACCCAGTACTTCGAGATGTTTGTCAACCGCGGCATCTATCACAAGGGTTGGACGGCCGTCACGCGGCATAGTATACCGTTCATCGCTGAGCCCCTGCCAGCTTTTGACGACGACGTTTGGGAATTATACAGCCCGGACGACTGGACGCAGGCCCACGATCTTTCCAAAGAGATGCCCGGGAAGTTGCACGAGCTGCAGCGTCTGTTCCTGATCCAGGCGGTCAAATACAACGTCCTGCCGTTGGATGACCGCCGGCCCGAGCGCTTCAACTCCGACCTGGCCGGCCGACCGACCTTGATCAAGGGCAAGTCGCAGTTGCTGTTCAGCGGCATGCGGTGCCTCGGTGAAAACGTGACCCTCAACCTGAAAAACAAGTCCCACGCCGTGACGGCCGAGGTGTGGGTACCGGACAAAGGCGCGAACGGCGTGATCATTACCCAGGGCGGCCAGTTCGGCGGCTGGTCTCTGTATGTCAAGGACGGTTTCCTCAAATACTGCTATAACCTGCTGGGCGTGCAACGCTTTTACACCGCCGCAAACACCCCGTTGCCGGCTGGTAAGCACCAGGTGCGCATGGAGTTTGCATACGAGGGCGGCGGGCTGGCATCCGGCGGCGCCATTACCCTGTTCCTGGACGGCAACAAGATCGGTGAAGGGCACGTTGGCGCAACCATGCCGATGATATTCTCTCTCGATGAGACGATGGATGTGGGCTGCGAAACCGGCTCAATGGTCTCGGAAGACTACACCGCTGCCACCAGTAAGTTCAATGGCAGGATTGCCTGGGTACAACTTGACCAGGGAGTGGACGACTACGATCACCTTATCAGCCCAGAGGAACGATGGCATGTGGCGATGACCCGGCAGTAGGGCTCCTTTATTTTTAAATCGTTGGTAAAGTCCGAACCTCTCTCTTAATGGCGGGTTTTAGGGAATAAAAAGGCATGCTCGCCAGTTGGGTCTCTGTACCAAAAAGGTCGAATGGATCAATAAATAAGAGATGCTGGATAAGATAATGGCGCGAAGAGGGGGATTTGAACCCCCGAGTCCTTTCGGACATTGGATTAGCAATCCAACGCCTTACCGAGCTGGGCCATCTCCGCTTGCATCCTTCGTCAATATAACAATGCTCTTAAACCTTTTGACTGGATTCCGAAGTCGATGCATATTATGACGCTGGATTGGGATGATGATGGCTGTGAACGATTTATTCGGAAGTCCTAGAAATTCATCAGGAATTTTCTCTTCCGTCCCTGCTACTTTTTACCATGACAATTAATCGGGTTACTACTGATGCTGGAGGATGTAAAGAAATGCCTAAATACCCGGAGGCGTTAGTTAGTTCAACTTGCTTCGGAAAAAGTGTATGACTCGAAACAGTTATATACAAGTCCGAGGTTAAGGGGAATTTGCGCGAGACAACAACGCAAAACGCGCGAACTGGTCTGTTTGACCGTCGCCGTTACAAAGGTCGCGCACTTTGAACGAAAAATGGAGAGCTGAGATCTCCGTTCCAATGCGGAACGTGCCCTCTTTGCTCTGACGACGATCGATGGCGATATCATATCACAGTGGTATCGCCGGTGATACTTGGTAATCCTGCCAATTTCCGTATTAAGTGTGTTCATCCTATAGATGATCAAGCAGATTATCAGATTAGGATCGATTCCGGTTGATCCTGCCGGCGGCCACCGCTATTGGAATTCGATTAAGACATGCGAGTTGAGAGTCGTAAGGACTCGGCAGACCGCTCAGTAACACGCGGATAACATGCCCTTGGGTGGAGGATAACCTCGGGAAACTGAGAATAATACTCCATAGATCTACTATGCTGGAACGCTTGTAGGTCCAAAACTCCGGTGCCCAAGGATTGGTCTGCGGCGTATCAGGTTGTAGTGGGTGTAACGGACCCACTAGCCAGTGACGCGTAAGGGCCTTGAGAGAGGGAGCCCTGAGATGGACTCTGAGACATGAGTCCAGGCCCTACGGGGCGCAGCAGTCGCGAAAACTTCACAATGGGGGAAACCCCGATGAGGGAATTCCAAGTGTCAGCACATTGTGTTGACTGTTCCCCTGTCTAAAAAACAGGAGAAGTAAGGGCCGGGTAAGACGGGTGCCAGCCGCCGCGGTAATACCCGCGGCCCGAGTGGTGGTCGATATTATTGAGCCTAAAACGTTCGTAGCCGGTCTTGTAAATCCTTGGGTAAATCGGCCAGCTTAACTGTCCGAAGTCCGGGGAGACTGCAAGACTTGGGATCGGGAGAGGTCAGAGGTACTTCTAGGGTAGGGGTAAAATCCTGTAATCCTAGAAGGACCACCGGTGGCGAAGGCGTCTGACTAGAACGAATTCGACGGTGAGGAACGAAGCCCTGGGGCGCAAACGGGATTAGATACCCCGGTAGTCCAGGGTGTAAACGCTGCGGGCTTGGTGTTGGGGGTCCTTTGTGGGCGCCCAGTGCCGGAGAGAAGTTGTTAAGCCTGCTGCTTGGGGAGTACGTCCGCAAGGATGAAACTTAAAGGAATTGGCGGGGGAGCACCGCAACGGGAGGAGCGTGCGGTTCAATTGGATTCAACGCCGGACAACTCACCAGGAACGACGATTACATGAAGGCCAGGCTGATGACCTTGCCTGATTTTTCGAGAGGTGGTGCATGGCCGTCGTCAGTTCGTACCGTAAGGCGTTCTCTTAAGTGAGATAACGAACGAGACCCTCACCGTTAATTGCTAGTATTCTCTCCGGAGGGTGCGCACATTAACGGGACCGCTGCCGCTAAGACAGAGGAAGGAGAGGTCAACGGTAGGTCCGTATGCCCCGAATTTCCTGGGCTACACGCGCGCTACAAAGGTTGGGACAATGGGTTCCTACATCGAAAGGTGACGGCAATCCCGAAACCCAATCGTAGTTCGGATTGAGGGCTGTAACTCGCCCTCATGAAGCTGGATTCCGTAGTAATCGCTTGTCAACATCAAGCGGTGAATATGCCCCTGCTCCTTGCACACACCGCCCGTCAAACCACCCGAGTTGGGTTTCAGTAAGGGTGTCTCACTTTGGGGCATTCGAACTGAGATTCAGCAAGGAGGGTTAAGTCGTAACAAGGTATCTGTAGGGGAACCTGCAGATGGATCACCTCCTACGCAAGGGGAAACATATCGAAGGCATTTCGAGTGTTTCCCCCACCAATTCCTGGCAGGGTTGCTAAGCACTAAAGAAAACATCGATCGTCGTTCGTTCATATATTTTCATTTTTTATATGGTATAGCCTGGCAGCTGACGTTTTTCCACTGTACCAGAAATGCTAAATATCATCCTGGTTTATGGTCGAATCCCGTGATGGCATGAAGTTTATTTTTGTCACGGGTGGTGTGATCTCCGGATTGGGTAAGGGCATCACCAGTTCCTCCATCGGTCGTCTGTTGAAATCCCGGGGGATCAAGGTCACCGCGATCAAGATCGACCCCTATCTTAACTGTGACGCGGGCACGATGAACCCGTTCGAGCACGGCGAGGTCTTCGTCCTCGACGACGGGGGGGAGGTGGACCTCGATCTGGGCAACTACGAGCGCTTCCTCGACCTTAGTGTCACCAGCAACCACAACATCACCACCGGCAAGGTCTATCGCCTGGTGATCGAGAAGGAGCGCATGGGCGAATACCTGGGCAAGACCGTCCAGATCATCCCCCATATCACCAACGAGATCAAGAACCAGATCATCACTGTGGCCGACGCGACGGGCGCAGACGTCTGCATCGTGGAGCTGGGGGGGACCGTGGGGGACATCGAGTCCATGCCATTCCTCGAGGCCGTCAGGCAGATGAACTCAGAGATGGGCAAGGGGGAGAACTGTCTCTTCGTGCATACCACCCTGGTCCCGGTCATGGGGACAGTGGGTGAGCAGAAGACCAAGCCCACGCAGCACTCCGTCAAGGAGCTCCGGGCCATAGGCATACAGCCGGACATCATCGTGGCCAGGGCCAAGGAGCCGCTGGAGGAGAGCATCAAGAAGAAGATCTCCCTGTTCTGTGATGTCCCTATCGAGGCGGTGGTGAGCGCCCCGGACGCCCGTTCCATCTACGAAGTGCCCATGATCCTGAACGATCAGGGCATCACCGATTTCATAATCAAGAGATTCGATCTGAACGCGAAGAGCCAGGACCTGGTGGACTGGAAGGACTTCGCACACCGCATCGTCAATCCCAACAAGACGGTGCGCATCGCCCTCGTCGGCAAGTACACCCACCTGGTGGACTCCTACATCAGCCATGTGGAGGCGTTCCACCACGCCGGGGCGGAGGCGGGTACGAAGGTAGACCTCCTTTTCGTGGATTCGGAGGTCGTCCAGCACTTCGGTCCCACCGACGAGCTGCTCAAGGCGGACGGCATCCTGATCCCGGGTGGCTTCGGCAACCGAGGCATTGAAGGGAAGATCATGACGGCCGGCTTCGCCCGGGAGAACAAGATACCGTTCCTCGGCGTTTGCCTGGGCTTTCAGATCGCTACGATCGAGTTCGCCAGGAACGTCATGGGATTCGAGGGGGCCAACAGCACTGAGTTCGCACCGGAAACCCCGTATCCTGTCGTTGACCTCCTCCCGGAACAGAAACATGTCACTAAAAAAGGGGCGACCATGCGATTGGGTGCACAGCCAGTTGTGGTCACGGAGAACACCAAGGCCTTCCACCTCTACGGTTCCAATCTCATCATGGAGAGGCACCGCCACCGTTACGAAGTCAACCCCAGGTACATCGAGGACTTCGAATCGGCTGGCTGGAGGTTCACCGGCCGCTCGGCCGACAGCGTGCGCATGGAGATAGGTGAGCTGGATGCCCATCCCTACTATGTGGCCTCGCAGTTCCACCCCGAGTTCAAGTCCCGTCCGAACAAGCCCTCCCCATTGCACCTAGGCCTCCTGCGTGCTGCCATCAAACATCGCTATGGTTGATCGGGACCCAGCCTGGGATAGCATGGCATCAGCAATCTTTATATCGAGGGTGGCTCTTGAGAGCGACGAGTCACATGTCTGACGATTACCTATCATTGCTTGACCGGGCCAAGGCCCAGTTACCAGAGACCATAGAGAAGCACGAGCGTTTCACCGTGCCAGAGCCGGATGTCTTCCAGGAGGGAAAGACCACCGTCCTGCGCAACTTCGGGGACATCATCGACGCATTGCGCCGCGAGCCGGACCATCTGTTGCAGTACCTGCTCAAGGAACTAGGTACACCTGGTACTCTAGACGGTCGCAGGGTCATCTTCAAGGCCAGGGTCAACCCCCAGCTGATCAAGGACCGCATCACCACCTACACGGAGACCTTCGTCCTGTGCTCGGAGTGCGGACGCCCGGACACACACATCAACAAGGAGGGTCGCATCCTCATCCTGGAATGCGAGGCCTGCGGTGCCCACCGCCCAGTGAACGTCAAGAAATCCGCCAAGGTGCCTGAGAAGAACATCCTCAAGGAGGGGATGGAGGTCGACCTTCAGATCGACGATGTCGGTAAGAAGGGAGACGGTGTGGCCAGGGTCGGGGACTATATCATCTATGTCCCCGGTACTGCCAAGGGCGCCAGTGTCAAGGCCAAGATCACCAAGGTCTCCGGCAACGTGGCCTTCGCCATCCTGACGGAGATCAAGTAGAATTACCAAATGTAACGGTCGAAACTGGAGCGGTCGAAGCCATCAACCAGCTCCACGTCGGCGTCCTGCCTTATGGGGGTCGGGACCCTCGGGGTGACGAACGGCATCACTCTGGAGATATCCTCGGCGATCCAAGTGGCGGCATGGTGCATCCCGAACAGGGCACTCGTTATTTCGTACACCATCTGTCGCACCTGCTCCTCGTCCAGGAATCCGAGTGTGTGCAGGTATTCATGCAATAGGACCGTATAGACATAGGGCTTGTAGAGCTCAGGCTTGTTCATCAGGATGGCCTTCGTGGCGGTGCGATTCAGCACTATCACGTTCGTCGTCACTGGGTAAAGCCCCCCCAGGAACTGTCCGGGGGCACCGCCCATGTCGGCCACGCCGAGCATCAGCCCACCGCGGGACATCCCCATCCTCGCCCTCACGCCGTCCTTGACCAGCTCGAAGATGTCGGCAAGGTCCTTGGCACGGTCCAATCTCCTATCGAATGCAACTGTCGTTCCTTCGGCCATGTTCACTGTGCGTTCGTAGGAAGTCATGAGGATAAATCCTGTTCTCGTTCTCCAAGCGGACCATCCGGGCTTGTCCCGATATTATCGAGGAATGGTTCATATGTCCAGAATAACGTAGCCGTCCCCCATGAGGAGCCAAGGGCAGTACGTGGTGGTGTTCCTGCTGTTCCTGATGGTGCAGGCGACGGCCCTTCTCTTCGCACCGGTGCTCTACGATCTCAGCCTCCAGGCCTTCGAGGACCCGGGGGACCCGCTGAATCCCCTTTACTACATCGCCGCCATGATCATCATCACCGCCATCATCCTGCTGGTGCTCAAGTTCAGCAAGGGCAATGCCTTGCGCTACATCTTCCTCGGAGCGGTCTTCATGACATTGTATGCGGTGTTCCTCCCTCTGACCATAACGATCACCGAGGACGATTTCATCGTGACCCTGGTACCCACATTCCTCGCCTTCTTCCTGATCGTACTGCTTTGGAAGGACCCGGAATGGTACGTCATCGATCTGGTCGGCTTCATCGTGGCCTTCGGGGCCACCGCCATCTTGGGGGTCTCCTTAGGTATCATCCCGGTCTTCATCCTCCTCATCATCCTGGCCGTCTACGACGCCATCTCCGTGTACAAGACCAAGCACATGCTGACACTGGCGGAGGGCGTTTCCGATCTGCGGTTACCGGTGCTGTTCGTCGTGCCGAAGAATCTGAACTACCGCATGGACGACATGGGACCGTTGGACCTGAAGGACGAGAGCAAGGACGGGACCAGGGAGACGATGATGATGGGGGTGGGGGACGCGGTGATCCCTGGCATACTGGTGGTCTCGGCGGCGATCTTCCTCTCCCCGGAGGTCATCCCGTTCCATTATTCCTGGGATGCGATGGCGGTGGCGTTGGGAACGTTGCTAGGGTCATTCGTCGGCTTCGCCTTGCTGATGCGACAGGTCTCCACAGGACGACCGCAGGCAGGGCTGCCCTTCCTGAACGGTGGGGCCATGGCGGGATTCCTGTTATCCTATCTCATCGTCTACCAGGCACTTCCGTTCCTTTGATGTGAAATAATAAGTCGAGGGAGTGGATACCTTCTCGAGGATGAGACGGTGCGCTTCCTGGTCATCTCGGATATCCATATGCGGGAGAGGGTGAAGGTCTGGGCCAACCAATTGATAGAGGATCATGAGGCAGATGGCGTCATCGTCCTGGGGGACATCACGCACTTCGGACCGCCCCAATGGGCCGCGGAATTCCTCACTGGTCTCAAGGGGAAGGTGTACGCCGTGCCGGGCAATTGCGATCCGCCGGTGACGTTGAGCTACATCGAGAGGAGCTGCACCTCCCTGCATCTTCGGAAAGTGCACATAGGGGACCGCGACTTCGTGGGGTTCGGCGGGTCGAACCCGACCATATTCAACACACCCAATGAGCATCCGGAGGAGGATATCTACCAACGGCTCAGCCAGGTGATGGTCCCCGGCGCGGTCCTGGTGGTGCACTGCCCACCCATCGGATTTAACGATAGGACGTCCAGAGGACAAGAGGCGGGAAGCATAGCCATCAAACGTGTGGTGGATGAGTTCCACCCCCCTCTGGTCCTTTCAGGGCACATCCATGAATCTCGGGGGATCATCGAGAGGGATGGCACATTATATGTGAACCCGGGGGCGGCGAAGGACGGTAACAGCGCCTTGCTGGACATCAATGGCAGCATAGAGCCACGTCTGTTGGACAAGGTGTCCGATTGAGCAACATATTTATACACCTCTTCAATTAAGTGGCTCTAGATCGCTATGGCATTGTGGCAAGGTAAGTCCCGCAGGAAACCGTCTGGAGGACGGTTGCGCCTGGGCAGGAAGAAGAGAAGGTTCGAGATCGGCGCAGAGCCGTCTTTCACACTCATCGGCGAAGAGCGCCTTCAGATGATAAGGACGAGGGGCGGAAACGAGAAGGTCCGCATGTTGAAGGCGAGGTACGCCAACGTTGTAGACCCCGGCACCAACAAGATCGCCAAGTCCAAGATCGTCACGGTGAAGAAGAACGCCGCCAACCCCAACTACGTTCAGCGCAACATCATCAACAAGGGCGCTGTCATCCAGACCGAGATGGGTCTGGCCAAGGTCACATCCCGACCGGGTCAGGACGGCATCGTCAACGCCGTGCTCGTCAAAGAGTGAGCGTTGACGGGGGACGGTACCCGTGGCCCTAGATGAGGAAAAGGCTTGGGTGCTATGGCCCGAATATTTTGACATATCACGTAGCCGTGCGGAGGGCCGCAAGGTCGCCAAGGACCTGGCCGTGCTGGCCCCGACCTTGGACATGCTGGTTTTAGCTGTGAAGCATCTCGGCCTGCAGCATAAGGCGGAACCGGACAAAGCATATCCCAGCGCATGGCATGAGAAGAAGGGACGCGTCCTCGTGGAAAGGACGTTGCCTAAGACCTTGTTAATGGATAAGGTGGGGCAACAATTGAAGAAGATGCCGCCCGCCCATCACACCCACCAGCACCAACATCATCGGTCCTGAGGGGTCTCTACTTCCTCCACCAGCTTCTTGCCGGCGGAAACGCTGTCCACCGAGTGGATCACCGCACCGGACTCGGTGATTACCTCCTCCACGATGTCACAGTTGATGTCATTGCCCTCGATGGTGACCTTGATGTTCTCGGTCTCCTGGTCCACCTCGTTCAGGCTGAGGTTTACGCCCATGACTCCCTCTACGGTGCTGAGGCGACGGGCCAGTTCGATCACGGAAGGGTGGTGCGGCTTGAGCACGTCCAGGACAAGCCTCTTGATCTCGGGCATTTCTGTTCGACCTTTCAAATCCGTGTACTCGTATAAAACGATTGTCGCGGAGTGAAATAAATTTCTTAACCGAATATGAGTCTTATTAGAAATCGTTGATAAATATGCAAGATTGGTGTGATCCACTTTTTATGAAATCACAGTGGAGCGAACTCATACCGAGAATTTGGCCTCCTTAGAGCAATCATTATACCGACTGGAACTGATTCGAGTCGCATGTTAAGCTTCAAGGATGTGGGCGTTCTCGATGCCAATTCCGAATACTTTGGCGTTTCATTGGACACGCTCATGGAGAACGCCGGCTGGGCCGTAGCATCTGTCGTTGAGCAGGAGTTCGGCTGCGGTCTTCGTATCGCGATCCTCTGTGGATGCGGAAACAATGGGGGAGATGGCTTCGTGGCCGCCAGACATCTGAAGGAACGGAACGATGTCGATGTTATGTTGGCGCGCCCACCCAACTTCATCAGGAAACAGGTGGCCTGGTCCAATTATGAGAAGGTGCAGGAGATCTCCATGCTCTGGAAGGAGGACCACCTCAAAGACTACGACCTGCTCATCGATGCCCTACTTGGTGTCCGCACCGTCGGTACTCCCCGCGATCCCTTCGGTCAGATCATCCAAGCGATGAACTCCTCAGGCATACCCATCGTGTCTGTGGACATCCCGTCTGGCCTTGGCAGCGATTCAGTCATCAGGCCTCGGATCACCGTCACGTTCCATGACATCAAGGAGGGCATGACCGAGGAGAACTCTGGAAGGATCGTCGTCGAGCCCATCGGCATCCCGCCGGAGGCCGAACGATATTGTGGTCCTGGGGACTATGCGCACTATCCCATTCCGAGCTCCGACTCTCACAAGGGTGACAACGGCCGGGTCCTGATCGTCGGTGGAGGGCCCTACACCGGGGCGCCTTGCCTGGCCGGTCTCGGGTCCTACCGCATCGGGGCCGACCTGGTCCGCATCGCAGCCCCCGGCTCCGTGGCGAGCACGATCGCTTCGTTCTCCCCGAATCTCATAGTCCATCCGCTGGGCGGCTTGATGCTCCACCCAGGCGATGTGCCTCGGGTCAAGGCCTACTTCAAGGAGGTCGACGCCGTGCTCATCGGACCAGGGTTGGGGAGGGACCCCCAGACCATGGAGGCGGTGAGGCAGTTGATCAAGGCCTGTAATCTCCCCATGGTCGTCGACGCGGACGGTTTCGCCGCGTTGGCCGGAGGGAACCTGGAACTTCTCGAGGGAAAGAAGGGCATCATCACTCCACACCCTGGAGAATACATGAAGTTGATAGGACAGGATCTTCCTGAAGATCTGGACAGACGAGAGGCGAAGGTGCGGTCCCTGGCAGAGCGCATCGGGATGACCGTGGTATTGAAGGGCGCCATCGATATCGTCAGCGATGGCAAGGGCGTCCGTCTCAACAAGACCGGGAACGCCGGGATGACCGTGGGTGGCACGGGCGATGTGCTCGCTGGGTTATGCGCCGGTCTTTTGGCCAAGGGGATGGACGCCTATAAGGCCGCCCGCATAGCCGCGTTCACCAGCGGAGCCGCCGGCGATTTCGCCTTCGAGACGCACAGCTATGGCCTGCTGGCAACGGATGTCATAGAACAGGTGCCACATGTGCTTTCCCGCTCCCTTGATAGGTTCTTATAGAGGCCGTTTAGATTAGCGGACATGCGCGTCGCCCTCCTCTCGGACGTCCATGCCAACCTGGTGGCCCTCCAGGCCGTCCTAGGTGAGCTGGACCGGCAAGGCATCGAGAGGATCTATCACGCGGGGGACATAATAGGCTATTACCCCTTCCCCAACGAGACCATCCAGGAGTTCCGACGCCGTGGGATAGTCACCATACTGGGCAACCATGACCGTGCCGCCTTGAACGCCAATGCCATGGGCATGAACCCCATGGCCTCGACCGCGACCCGCTGGACCGCCCGTCGTCTGGACCCTGACTCGATCGCCTACCTGAGGACCCTCAGTCCATCTTTGGACGTGAGGATCGGGGCCGTGCGCACCAGCATGTTCCATGGCAGCCCCAGGGACGATGACGAATATATCTATCAGATGGAGGCAGATGAGGCTCTGCTAGAGATGTGCGGCTCCCGGCTCCTGGTCCTTGGACACACTCACGTCCCCTACGTCGTCACGACCTCACGTGGGACGATAGTCAACCCGGGTTCGGTCGGTCAACCTCGCGATGGCGATCCTAGGTCCAGCTTCATAATCTACGATTCGACGAAGGACAGCTTCGAGCACCGGCGCGTCGCCTATGACATCAAGGCGGTGGAGGCGGCCGTGTATCGGGCTGGGCTGCCCGACGAGCTCTCGGAACGATTGTGGCAGGGGGTGTGACCCTGGAACTCGTGCCCTTGCCGGACCGTCCCGTCCTCGAACTGATAGGGGAAAACAGATTGGTCTGCGTGGGTGACCTGCACATCGGCCTGGAGCACGAGATGAAGCTCAATGGCGTGCATGTTCCTAGCCAAACATACCGCATGGAGAAGCAGCTGCTCGAACTGGCGCCTGGTCATGATGGAGTGGTCATCCTGGGCGACGTCAAGCACATGGTGCCTGGGTCGAGTCGTCAGGAGTTCCGCGAGGTGCCTCAGTTCTTCCGCTCCCTCCTGAAGGCCTACCCCCGCGTCATGGTGGTGCGGGGGAATCACGACACCAGGCTGGAGGAGATGCTTCCGGACGGAGTGGAGATGCATCCCGCCTCCGGACTTATCGTGGAGGATGTGGGGTTCGTGCACGGACATACCTGGCCTTCGACAGAGGTCATGGCAAGGCGCTCCCTGGTCCTAGGCCACAACCATCCGGCCGTCCTGTTCGAGGATGGTCTCCGCACCAGTTCGGTGGAGCGCTGCTGGGTCCGAGCAAAGTTCAGGCCTGGGCCGCACGAGCGCTACGAAAAGGTACCGGAGGAGGTCATCATGGTGCCGCCCATGAACCCCAGTCTACGTGGCTCCCCTATCAACTTCGAGGGACCGAGGCTCCTGGGCCCGCTGTTCTCCAAGGACATGATCGACCTCGAGTCCGCCCGGCTCTACCTCCTCGATGGCATCTACCTCGGCACGGTGGCCGACATGAGGGTGGAACGCAGGGGACGCTGGAAGCGCTATGCGGAGAGCCAAGGCTCATTAGATTGAAAAATGGAAAAATAAGGAAGAGGGGAAACGGTTTAGAAGTTCGACAGGACCTTGTACACCGACCCATCGGCGCGCCTGATTATTGCCCTCATCGGCATCTGGCCGGGCAACGTGTGCGTGGCGCAGGAGTTGCATGGGTCGTAGGCGCGATAGGCCATCTCCACCATGTTCAGCAGCCCATTGGATATCTCCCAGTTCTTGATGAGGGCGCTGGCGGCCTGCTTGACGTCCAGGTTAATGGGGGCGTTGTTGTTCGTCGTCCCCACGACCAGGTTCACGAAGGTGGTGATGCCGTTCTCGTCCGCCTTGTAGTGGTGGGTCAGGGTGCCGCGCGGGGCCTCCAGTATGCCCACTCCCTCGCCGGGGGTGTCGAGCTTGCCACGGATGTTCGTGTCGGTTATCTCGGGGTCCTGGGACAGCTCCAGCATCAGCTCGGCGGCGTAAAGGAGCTCGATGACACGGGCCCAGTGCATGGCCATGGTGAAGTGTACCGGTCCCTTTATGCCAGCGTCGCGGAACGTTCCCTTGAACTTCTCGTACTCTGCCTGTGCCAACGGGGTGGTGAAGCCCTTGGAGACGTTCAGCCTGGAGAGCGGGGTGGCCCGGTAGATACCGGAGTCCTTGCCCGCCACCAGTCCCTTCCAGCCGACCGGCTTGAAGTAGCAGAACTTCTCGTAGGACCAGGGCAGGACGTGCTCGGCGATGTACTTGGTGTACTCCAAGCCCTTGTACCTGGCGACCTCGTTGCCGTCCTGGTCGATCATCTTCTGCGTCCCGTCGTAGAAGTTGATCTTGTCGTTCTTGTCGACGGTCCCGAGGTTGTATGTCTCCTGGTAGTAGATGTTCTTGTTCAGGATGATGTCGAGGTAGTCCTTGTTCTTTAGAACCACATCTGCGAAGACCTGCTGGGTGAACTTGGCGAACTCCACGCAGGACTTGGACATGGCCTCGAACTTCTTGCGCTCGTCCTCGGTGATGACACGGGCCATACCGCCGGGCAGGCCGCACACCGGGTGCGTGGCCTTCCCGCCGATGACCTCTTGCACCTTCTGGGCATAGGCCCTGTGCTTGATCACCTCGGCACCGACTGGCACACCTACCGCTCCGACCACTCCGAGGATGTTCCTCGTTGCGGCGGGGGCGCAGGGTCCGAGCACGAAGTCGGCCGCGGCCAAGGCATAGAAGTGGGCGATGTGACTGTGCACGTAGTGCGCAGCGTAGAACAGCTCACGCAGCTTCACGGCCGTGGGTGGGGGGGTGGCGTTGTACACTCCATCCAGCGCCTTGGTAGAGCACAGGTGGTGCGCTCCAGGGCAAACGCCGCAGAGACGGGAGGTGATCTTGTTCAGGTCCTCCACTGACCGCCCTATGCAGAACGCCTCGAAGCCGCGAAGCTCCGGCACCTGCCAATATGCGTTGGCGACGTTCCCGGAGTCATCCAGGAATATCTCGATCTTACCGTGCCCTTCCAGGCGGGTGATGGGGTCTATGGTGATGCGCTTGGAAGTGGACTTGGTCTTCTCGTCTGATAGTATTGGGCCGGACATGTTTAAACCTCCTTCTTCACCTTCTTCTTCTCCGTGACCTTCCGCTTGATGATGGACTTCGGGAGGGTGTAGCAATAGAACGTTCCCATGGGGTCCTTGACCTGTGCCATCAGCGTGGCGATGTTCTCCTCGTTGAGGAGGGCCTCGTTGTCCTCGACACGATAGACAGAGGCGAGCGCGCTCAACATGCTGCCGCCCTGGTCGAGCACCTCGGCGGTCGGACCCATGCAGCCCCGGCAGGGCTGGTTGCCCTCCAGGCACTTGGCGCCGCAACCGGCGCGAGTGGATGAGCCCAGGCAGATGATGCCCTGCTCCAGCATGCATTTGTCAGGGTCGATGGGGATCTCGTGGGGAGAATACACCCGATCGATCTTCTTGACCGACTTCTTCCTCTTGCACTCGTCGCACAATGTCTTCTGGGAGGCGATCATCGCCCCCTTCGGCGGGAGCGGGGCTCCCTCCTTGACATGTGCGGTCACGATGCCCAGGAACTCGTTGATCAGGTTGGTGGTGGGCGGACATCCCGGCATATAGTAATCGACGTCGATGACCTGGTCGAGCGTCATCACCGTATCATATAGGACGGGGAGTTCCAGGTCACCATCCTTGGTGTGGGTCTCTGCCTGAGGGAACACGCGCTCGACGTTATCGGACGTCGGGAGCTTGGTGTAGACCAGCTCCAGGATCTCCTTCCTGTTGGTCAGGTTGCCCAGACCGGGTATGCCGCCATAACAGGCGCAGGAACCGAAGGAGACCACGATGGCGGACTTCTGCCGGAGCAGCTTGGCCATTTTCTCGTTCTCGCTGTTCCTCACAGCGCCGTTGAACAACGTGCAGGTGATGGACCCGTCGGGCATCTCCTCGACGTCCTTGACCTTGCCGTCCACGGCTATCGGCCAGAATACGATGTCGGCGATCTCGGCCACGCCGAGGATCTTCTCGTCGATGTCGAGGAGGGCGACATCGCATCCTCCGCAACCGGCTCCCCAATAGTGGGCTAATTTGATCTTGGTCATTCTTCTCCACCTCGTTCGAACCTGATTACTCCTCATTGATCGGATTCACGCCGATGTCTCTGATCATCGCGTCGAAATCCTTGATGGTCTTCTGGAACTTCTGTCCCTCGGAAGCGGACACCCACTCCAGCTTCAACCGGTCGGGGTTGAAGCCGTACTGCTCCAGCAGCACCCTCAGCAGGGCGATGCGGCGGCGGGTACGGTAGTTGCCACCGATGTAGTGGCAGTCTGCGGGGTGGCAGCCGAGCACCAGGACGCCGTCGGCACCGGAGGCGAAGGCCCGGAGCACGAACTCCGGGTCCACGCGCGCCGAGCACATGGTCCTGATGACGCGGAAGTTGGTTGGCATCTGCAAGCGGCTGACCCCTGCGAGGTCAGCCCCGGCGTATGAGCACCAGTTACAGCAGAACACGATGATCTTCGGTTCGAACTGTCCGGTCTCGGCTGGCATGGGCTCAGCCTGGGCCATCTGTTGGCTGGACATTTACTTTGCACCTCCCTCGAGCGCGGCGTCGATCTGCGCCAGTATCTGACTGGTCTTGAAGCCTTTCTGCTCCAGGGCACCGGACGGACAGGCGGCCACACAGGTACCGCATCCCATGCACAGGCCCTCGTTGATGACGGCCTTGAGCTTGTCCGGACCTCCGGAGGCGACAATTGTCACGGCACGGTACTCACAGACCGGCTCGCAGATACCGCAACCATCGCACACATCCTCGTTCACCGCGGCGATAATCCCTTGGGTCTCCAGGAACTCCTTGGAGATTATGGTCATCGCCCTAGCGGCAGCTCCAGATGCCTGCGCTATGGTCTCATCAATGAACTTGGGCCAATGCGCAATGCCTGCTAGGAACACACCGTTGGTGGCGAAGTCGTTTGGCCTCAGCTTCATGTGGGCCTCTAGGAAGAAACCGTCCTTGCTCAGCGGCACCTTCAATAGCTTGGCGAGGTGCTCGTTGTCTGGGTTGGGCCTCGTCCCGGTGCTCAGAACGACCAGGTCGGGCTTTAAGAGCAACGGGGCGCCCAGGATGGTGTCCTGGACCGTCACCGCGAAATGCTCGCCGTCCTTTGCCAGTACGGGGTCCTTGTCCTCGTCGAAGCGGACGAATTTCACGCCCAGCTCCCCGGCCTGCTTGTAAAGGGCCTCGCGGAACCCATAGCTCCGGATGTCCTTGTGCAGGATGAAGACCTCGGTCTCAGGGTGCTTCTTCTTGATCTCGATGGCGTTCTTCAACGCCTTGGAGCAGCACACGCGACTGCAATACACGGCCTCCTTGTTGCGGGACCCGACGCACTGGATCATGACGACCCTCTTGGAGCGGAAGTGGCCATGGGCCAGCTTGTCCTCGAGCTCGTTCATGGTCACGACATGCTTGTCCTGTCCGTACATGTACTCCTTGGGGGTGTACTCCTGGGAACCGACCGCGACCACAATGGCCCCGGTCTCCAGCTCCTTCGTCCCCTCGGGGGTCTTGACCTTGACCTTGTAGTTGCCCACGAAGCCGGCCACGTCCTCGATCTCGGACTCCATCATCAGGTTGATCTTGTCGCTGGCCTTCACCTGTTCGATCAGGCCCTTGATGTAGTCCTTCGGGCTCTTGCCCTCCTCCAATGTGTAGAGCTTGTTGAGGCGACCGCCGAGCTCGTTGGTCCTCTCGACCAGGTCGACGTGGAAGTCCTGCTGGGCCATGTCCAAGGCTGCCGTCAGACCGGCCAACCCGCCACCGACCACGATGGCCGAGTGCGTGACACCGAGCTTGGATTTGGACAAGGGCTCCAGGAAGCGGGATTTCGCGACGGCCATGCGCACCAGGTCCTTCGCCTTGGCGGTGGCCTTCTCGGGTTCGTGCATATGGATCCAGGAGCATTGGTCACGGATGTTGGCCATCTCGAACAGGTACATGTTCAGGCCGGCCTCCTTGATGGTGCTCTGGAACAGCGCCTCGTGGGTACGAGGCGTGCACGAAGCGACGACTACGCGGTTCAGCTTGTGCTCCTTGATCTTCTTCTTGATGAGCTCCTGCGCATCGGCGGAGCAGGTGTACTTGTTCTCCTCGGCGTAGACCACGTTGGGCAGCGTCTTGACGTACTCCACCACTGATGGGACGTCAACGGTACCTTTGATATTGATGCCGCAGTCGCAGATGAATGCGCCGATCCTGGGCTCCTGGCCCTTCACATCGTCCTCGGGGGTCTCCTTGACCACATCATCGATGGAGATGCGGTTCATGAAGACATGGGCCCCGGCCTTGGACGCCGCTCCGGACGCCTCGGACACGGTGGTCGGGATGTCCTTGGGGGAGCTGAAAGCTCCGGACACGAAGATGCCCTTGCGGCTCGTCTCCAGCGGCGTATAAACGCCGGTCTGGCAGAATCCGAACTCGTTCAACTTGAACCCCAGACGGTCGGACAGCTCCTTGGCGGAGGCGGGGGCCTCCAGGCCGACCGACAGGACGACCAGGTCGAAGTCCTCGGCCATTATCTCACTGGCACCGGAGCTGAACTTCAGGGTGAGGTTCTTTGATTCGGGGTCCTCGTCGACGGAGGCTACACGGGAGCCGCGGTACATCTTGATACCGTACTCATTCTCGGCCCTGGCCCGGTAGTCCTCGAACTCCTTTCCGAACGCGCGTATGTCCATGAAGAATATGGTGGGCTGCAGACCCGCGGTGTGCTCCCCGGCGATTATGGCCTGCTTCAGGGCGTACATGCAGCAGACCGAGGAGCAGTAGGTGTTGCCTACCTTCTCGTCCCTGGAACCGACGCACTGGATGAACGCGACCCTCTTGGGGGTCTTATGATCGGAGGGGCGGACCACATGTCCCTGGTAGGGACCGGTGGCGCTCAGGACCCTCTCGAACTCCAAGGAGGTGACGACATTTTTGAAGTCTCCGTAGCCATACTCCCTCTTGCGGGTGGCGTCGAAGACCTGGAAGCCTGGTGCGAGAACGACAGCTCCCACGTTGAGCTTCTCGATGACTTCCTTCTCCTCATAGTCGATCGCATCGGCGGGACAGACCTTCTTGCAATTCCCGCATCTCTGCTTGGTCAACCAGAGGCACCGGCTTGCATCGATGGCGTACTTCATCGGCACTGCCTGGGCATAGGGGACATAGATGGCCTTCCTCTGGGACATGCCCACCTCGTACTCGCTGGATACCTTTGACGGGCATTTCTCTGCACAGAGGCCGCAACCGACGCAGCGGTCCTCGCGGACGTAGCGGGGATGCTTCTTAATGGTGACGGTGAAGTCGCCTGCCTCGCCCTCAATTGCCATGACCTCGCTCAATGTCAACATAGAGATCATTGGGTGCCTGGCGGCCTCAACGAGCTTGGGGGACAGGATGCACATGGAACAATCGTTCGTAGGGAACGTCTTGTCCAACTGTGACATCACTCCACCGATGCTTGGCTTTCTCTCAACGAGGTAGACCTTGAATCCGGACTCAGCCAAATCTAGAGAGGTCTGAACTCCGGCAATGCCTCCTCCTACAACCAACACGGATCCAGTCTTTTCCGACATCTATGCTCCTCCTACCTTCTTACGTAATCCCTGGTTTACTGCAAAGAACGGGTCGATGGTACCGGAACATCTTACGAAATCCGACCACCTTGCGCGCACTTCGGCGCACCTCCCCTTGAATTCTTCCCGTTCTACCTTGTCATCACATGCGTTTTTCGTATGTATAATATAAACTGTTTGAGCGGTTTCCCGACAATGATGATGAGCATATTTCAACGTTTTGAAATGCGTCATGCAGGGATCGAGCCCGGTCATACGAATCATCGTCAATGCATACCGTTTAAATGACTTTCGGTTTTTTAGTCTGCATTATCGGAAGTAAGGCTACTATCAGTCGTCAGAAAGATAATCTCATGGCGGCGAATTAGAGCGCAAGCTATAACATAAGACGTGACTTTGAGAGGGTGGTCCTTGGTTACCAGTTCGGGGAGGCGTCCAATTTACCATGAAGAAAGGTCTGAACGTCACCTCATCCCTGTTGGACTCTGTCCACACGCTCTTCCGCGACCACCTCTTGGATGCCCTGGGCCGGATTACATTGAAAAAGGTCGATAAGGATCCCAAGGGCGGGTCGGGAAAGAGGTCGGAAGTGGGAAAGCCCAAGATCAAGGAGAATGGCCCTAGGGCGCGGAACCTCATGTGCCCGATGTGCATGGGCCACATCAAGGTCGGACTGCAATATGCGAGGTGCAAATGCGGTCAGCCGTTCCATGTGGTGTGCCTCACTCGCATGGGTTGCTGCCCCATCTGTGGAGAGGCCTGGGACGAGCAGAAGGTGAAGGCCGTCACATTTGTAAACGGGAACAAAGGGGCATCACCATCGGCCCAGAGGTTGGAGTGTCCCTCGTGCAACAAGATGGTCGGCATCTATTGCAACGAATGCGATTGCGGGGCCATCTTCATACGTGACAATGATAGCTTCCTCTGCCCGGAATGTGGTGGCCGGGTCGACCTGAACAAGTTGACCTGCCTGACGTGCGGAGAGGCGTTCCGGGATTGCGACATCGTGACCTGTCCGGCATGCGGTCAGAGGTTCGATGCGCTCGCTGGGCCCTGTGAGTGCGGGACCTTCCTAGGGGACGATTGCCCGGAATGTGGTGGTCATTTGGGCCTCGGGGACAGCCACTGCCCGCAGTGCGGCGTCCAGATAAATTTTGTGGAATAGTGCCCGTCTCAAGGACAACCGATATATATCCGGATTTTAATATAGAAAATCAGGGTGGGTGCACTTGAAGGCGGATAACGATCAGGCCATCGAAGAACAACTGTTGCAATCGAGAGCGAACGCCGGGGACTCGCAGATATTGAGCGCAGAGGACGAGGAGCTCCTGAAGCTCGTACAATCTCTACGCATCAAGATATCGATCATAGGCTGTGGCGGAGGCGGGTCCAACACCATCAGGCGTTTGAACCAAGCAGGTGTCTCGGGAGCGACCCTAGTGGCATGTAACAGCGATGCCAGGCACCTTCTGTCGATACAGGCACCGAACAAGGTGCTTCTGGGAAGGAGCCTCACCAAGGGATTGGGCGCAGGGGCCATCCCAGAGGTGGGACAGAGGGCAGCTGAGGAGTCCGAGGCGGACCTGAGGAAGTACCTCGATGGGGCCAACATCGTGTTCGTTACGGCTGGTATGGGCGGTGGGACCGGAACGGGCTCCGCCCCCGTCGTCGCCGACCTGGCCAAGCGATATGGTGCGCTGGTCATAGGTGTGGTCACGCTCCCGTTCAAGGCGGAGGGAAAGCTGCGCATGGAGAACGCCATGAAGGGTTTGGACAAGCTCCGCTCCCACTGCGATACCACCATCATAGTCCAGAACGAGAGGCTCTTGGCGCTCGTGCCCAAGCTGCCGATCGAGGCTGCGTTCAAGGTCGCTGACGAGGTGCTCATGCAGGCGATAAAGGGCATCACCGAGGTGCTCACCAAACCCGGCCTGGTGAACGTGGACTTCAATGACATCATGACGATCATGAAAGGCGCTGGCCTGGCGATGATCGGGCTAGGCGAGAACGAGTCCGACGAGGACCGGGTGCAGAAGGCGGTGAACGAGGCCATCCAGTCCCCGCTCCTGGCCGATGTGGACCTCAAGTCCGCCAAGGGTGCCTTGGTACGAGTCATCGGAGGTCCCGACATGACCGTGACCGAGGCCGAGAGCGCCGCGGAGCTGGTCAGCTCCAAGGTCGACCCACGCGCCCGCATCATATGGGGATGCTCCGTGGACCCCGAGTCCAAGGGAAAGGTGCGGGTGATGGTGGTCATCACCGGCGTCCGCGCTCACTCGGTGGAAGGGGGCCAGTCCCCACCATCACCTTCCAAACCGGCGGTGAAGAAATAGGATGATCAAGTCGGACCGGGGGCGGCGCCGGTACGTCGTCGTGGAGACGGTGGACGGCCAGCCCGCTAGCCAGGAGGAGTACGTCCAGTCGGTGATGCTTGAGGCCGTGCGCCAAGGACTGAGGACGGCCAAGCTGATCCAGTCCCATGGGTCACGCGGCATCGTGAGATGCAACGAGCCAGAGGTCAAGGCGTTGATCTCCCTCGTGAACGACACTCCCTCCCGCCCCACAGTACGGACCTTCCGGACGGTCCTCACCTCCGGGACCCTACGCACGCTGAGGGAGCGGTACTTCCCTGACATCGAGCACAGGAGAGGAAGAAAAGCATGACATGAACACTGGCCAGCATGCCACAGCACCATGTTTTCGGTGGCCAACAAATATATATCCCTTCATTTCTTAAGGTGGACCGGACAGCGGAAGGTGTGAAAAGATGCAACCAGGACAAATGGCCTACGATAGGGCCATCACGGTTTTCTCGCCCGATGGCAGGCTATTCCAGGTCGAGTATGCCCGCGAAGCGGTGAAGCGAGGGACCACCACAGTCGGACTGAAGTTCAAGAATGGAGTGGTCCTGATCGTGGACAAGCGCATCGCCAGCAGGCTAATGGAGCCCAAGTCCATCGAGAAGATATTCCAGATCGACCATCACATCGGGTGCGCCACCTCGGGATTGGTGGCGGACGCCCGCATACTGGTGGACCAGGCGCGGGTCATCGCCCAGGTCAACAAGGTCACCTACGACGAGAACATGGGAGTGGAGGAGCTTGTGAAGACGCATATGCGACTACAAGCAGAACTACACCCAATACGGAGGGGTCAGGCCTTTCGGAACCGCACTCCTGGTGGCAGGTGTGGACGATGCTGGCGAGCACCTCTTCGAGACGGACCCCAGCGGCGCGCTGGTATCCTACAAGGCAGGGAGCATCGGGGCCGGCCGGAACGCGGTCATGGAGGTCTTCGAGGAGCAGTACCAGGAAGGTATGGCCCAGGATGATGCCATCGTTCTCGGGCTCAGGGCTCTGAAGAAGGCCACCGAGGAAGAGAAGCTCAACCCGAAGGCCGTCGAGATCGGTCTCGTGAAGCGCGGGGAGAACTTCCGTCGCCTCGACCGACGCCGAGGTCGAGAGCTTACATAGGCAAGGTCAACGCCGAGTGAGCTCGGAGCATGGGATGGTCGACATCGAGGATGCGATTGTTGCGCGGCTCGAATCACATGGCGAGTCGTTCGAGGTCCTTATCGACCCCAAGGTAGTGAACCAGCTACGTGAGGGGAAGGAAGTCAACCTTTACGAGCACATGGTCGTCGACGAGGTCTTCAAGAACGCCCACAAGGGGACCCGCGCCTCCGAGGAGAAGATCAAGGAGGTCTTCGGGACGACCGAGCCCGTGGAAGTGGCCAAGCAGATCATCCTGAAGGGAGAGGTGCAGCTAACCGCCCAGCAGCGCAAGGAGATGCTGGAGGCGAAGCGGCAGGCGCATCATCGCCGAGATCGCGAGGAACGCCATCAACCCCCAGACCCATAGTCCCCATACCCCTGCCCGCATCGAGGCGGCGATGGAGGAGGCGAAGGTGCACATCGACCCCTTCAAGCCAGTGGAAATGCAGGTCAAGGATGTGATGGACAAGCTCAGGCCCATCATTCCGATCAGGTTCGATAAGATCAGGATCGCGGTCAAGCTGACCGCGGACGAATACGGTAAATGCTATGACGACATCGTCCAGTTCGGGACCATCCAGAAGGAGGAATGGCAGAAGGACGGTTCGTGGATCGGCGTGGTGGAGATCCCCGCGGGCATGAGGGACGAGTTCTTCGATAGGCTCAACCACCGCACGCATGGCGATGCCGAGTTCAAGCAGATGAGATGATGACAAGCAAAAGAGGAAACATCTTAAGTGCAAGTTCTATAGAAGTGTGAGATCATGACAAAGGAAAACGTGGACATGTCCCGCGAGGTCGTCCTGCCTGGAGACCTGCTGGACGGCGGAAGGATGAAGCCGGGGAGCGGTGCCTATGCCCATGAGGGCAAGGTCTACGCCGCCCAGTTGGGCATCAAGGTCGTGAAGTCGAACTTCATCAATGTGATGCCATTGGGCGGCCGATACATCCCTGAGCAGGGCGATCTGGTCATCGGGAAGGTGGAGGACATCGGCCCGTCGAACTGGCTCATAGACATCAAGTCCCCCTACCCGGCCCCGTTGCATGTGACCGAGGTGCCTTGGAAAGTGGAGTTCGGGGACACGTCGCGCTACCTCAACGTCGGCGACACCATAATGGCCAAGATCCTGATGGTGGACGAGACGAAGAGGGTGCAGGTCACCATGAAGGAGCAGGGTCTGCGCAAGATGCAGGGCGGACAGGTGGTCGAGATATCGCACACCAAGGTGCCCCGTGTAATTGGAAAGGGCGGTTCGATGATCAGCATGATCAAGAACCAGACCAACTGCCGCATCTTCATCGGGCAGAACGGCCGCATTTGGCTGGACGGGGACATCGAGAACATGATGGTGGCCATAAGGGCCATCCGAATGATCGAGGAAGGGGCCCAGACCCACCACCTCACGGAAAAGGTGAAGGATTTCCTGGACTCGGTCGCGAAGGACATCAAATCTGACGGTAACAGAGAGTGATTTAAATGGGTGGTAACAGCGACGTCAAACTCATCGACGACAACGGAATAAGGACCGATGGACGGAAGGTCGACGAGCTCCGTAACATCAAGATCGAGGCCGGCGTTCTCAAGAATGCCGATGGCTCCGCTTACGTGGAGATAGGGAAGAACAAGGTCCTGGCAGCGGTATATGGGCCCAGGGAATGTCATCCCAGGCACATGCAGAACCCCGCCAAGGCCATTGTGCAGTGCAAGTACAACATGATATCATTCAGCGTGAGTGACAGGAAGAGGCCCGGCCCCGACCGTCGCTCCGTGGAGATATCCAAGATCATCTCCGAGGCGCTGGAGTACGTGGTGTTCACAGAGAACTACCCTCGCACATCCATCGATGTCTTCATCGAGGTGCTGCAGGCCAACGCTGGAACGAGGTGCGCCGGGCTGACCGCCGCATCGGTGGCTTTGGCCGATGCGGGGATCCCGATGAAGGACCTCATACCGTCCATCGCGGTCGGGAAGGTCAACGACCAGGTGGTCCTCGACCTGAACAAGGAGGAGGACAACTTCGGCCAGGCGGACGTACCCATGGCCATGATCCCCCGCACCGGTGAAGTGTTGCTGCTCCAGATGGACGGACATCTGACCTATGAGCAGTTCTGCCGTGCCCTGGAGCTCGGGACCTCTGCCTGCCAGACCATATATGACCTTCAGAAGGACGCCTTGAGGCGCCGCTACCGGGTCGATTCCGAAGATGACCCAGCGGACACTGAGCCCGAACCGTCACAGGAGGCCTGAACATGGGAAGACAGATCATGTCCGAGATCAAGCGCGACCACATCCACAAGCTCATCTCCAAGGGGAGGCGTGTGGACGGCCGCATGTGGGACGAGTACCGCCCCATCTCCATCGAGACCAACTACATAGAGAGCGCCGAAGGCTCCGCCAGGGTCAAGATCGGGAACACCGACGTATTGGTCGGAGTGAAGGTCGTCATCGGGACGCCCTTCGCCGACACGCCGAACAAGGGGGTGCTCTCCACCAACGCCGAGCTCATCCCGATGGGCTCGCCCTCGTTCGAGTCAGGACCACCGGACGAGAACTCCATCGAGCTGGCCCGTGTGGTCGATCGCGGCATCCGTGAGAGCCAGATGATCGACCTGGAGAAGATGTGCATCGAGCCAGGCAAGGAGGTCTGGATGAACTTCGTGGACATCTATGTGCTCGACTACGACGGCAACCTGTTCGATGCCGCCTTCCTCGGTGCGGTGAACGCCCTGAAGACCGCGAAGGTCCCAATGGCAGAGCACGAGAAGGGAGAGGACTACATGATGCCGATCCGTTGCATGCCCATCTCCTGCACCGCGGTGCAAATAGAAAACTCTATATTATTCGATCCGAGTCTCGACGAAGAAAAAGTAGCGTCGGCTCGACTGACCGTAACCACTGACGAGAACGGCGACCTGAGGGCCATGCAGAAGGGCCTGAAAGGCGCGCTGACCATCGAGCAGGTCAAGAACGTCATCGAGACCGCCCAGAGGCTGGGCGGCGACCTGCGTAAACTAGTAGGGTGATATCCAATGGCGAAACGCACAGTTAAAGCTGGTAGCTCCGGCCGATTCGGAGCCCGCTACGGCGTCGTGGTACGTAAGCTGACCAGGGACATCGAGAAGCTCCAGAAGTCCAAGCACGAATGCCCTACCTGCCATCATCTGGCAGTGAAGAGGGAGGCCTCGGGGATATGGGAGTGCAGGCACTGCTGCGCGAAGTTCGCTGCCGGGTCCTACGCCCCTACCATGAGGAGCATCACCTCCAAGGAGATCGTTGCCAAGGAGGATAAGACCGTCAAGGGAGGGGTGAAGAACGACCTATAAGTGCGGCAGTTGTGACAAGCCGTACCGCGCTAGCATGAACACGGTGGGCATGCAGTGCGAGAAGTGCGGCTCCAAGATCTTCTACAAGGAGAGGCCGAACGTCAAGAAGGTCATCAAAGGACGCTGAGCGCATGCTCCGGGCCGAGCTCAGGGTCCGGTCCCCGTTCGCGAACACCATTCTGACCTCCATCTCGCCTGAGGCTGGGCGGGAGATCCCGCGCACCAAGGTGGACACGGGGTTGGAGGGGGATGAGGTCGTTCTGCGTGTGGAGGCCAGTGACCTAGCGGCCCTGCGGGCGGCGCTCAATTCCTACCTGCGATGGATGACCATCGCGGAGGACATGAGCAAGACCATAGGTGAAAATCATGGATGAGATGAGCCCTAAACTACAGAACCAGATCGCCCAGTTCCAACAACTACAGCAGCAGCTCCAAGGAGTGTTGCAACAGAAGTACCGAATGGAAGCCCAGCTCAAGGAGTACGAGATGACCTTGGATGAGCTCAAGAAGGCCGATGGTGAGACCCCGGTCTACAAGAACGTCGGTGCCTTGATGATCATGGTGAAGGACAAGGAGTCCCTCATCAAAGACCTCGAGGACGACAAGGAGACCGCCGAGGTGCGCGTCAAGACCCTGGACCGCCAGGAGAAGATGTTCCGGGAGAAGTACCAGGTCATGCAGGAACAGATCTCCCGGGCCTTGGGCCAGGGCGAGGGTCGGAACGAGGAAGAGGGGTCCTGAACCCCCGACAAACCCATTCATCGTTCTTAATTCGTGGATGAGCCGCCAGGTGCACCGTACATGTTCGAGGCGGTAATCGAGAGGCTGAGGGCGGGCCGAAAGCTGGTCCTGATACATGGCAATGCCGATCCAGATGCATTCGGGAGCGCCTATGCGCTGCGCAGCTGCTTCCCTGATGTGGATATCTGCGCGCCACAGGGCCTGGACAGGGTCGCCAAGGTGATATCTCGCAAACTCGGCTACGAGCCTTTGGGCACTGCTGACCTGAGCATGTACGATACTGTGCTAGTGGTGGACACCTCATCGCCAGAGCAGTTGGGGGAGATGAACCGCCCAACCCCTGACTGGATCGTCATCGACCATCATGCCCGGAGCGATAAGTGGGCCTCTTGCCAATATTATTGTGACGACACGAGGAGGAGCTGCTCCGAGCTCATCTTCGATCTCATCAAAGAGTCCCACGTCACCCTGGATAAATCGGCGGGACTGGCACTTCTCAGTGGCATGACCACGGACAGCGGACACTTCCGTTATGCCACTCCGGCCCTGCTACGCAGCTTCGGCGATCTCATGGCACTGACCAGCACCGAGATGGACGAAATATTCACCATGACAGACCTGGAGCCAGACATTTCGGAGCGTATCGCCGTCATGAAGGGCGGGCAACGATTGCGATTCGAACGGGTGGGGGAGCGCATCGTAGCGGCGTCATTGGGGAGCTCCTTCGAGAGCTCGGTCTGCAAATCATTGTTGGGCATGGGAGCGGATGTGGCGTTCGTGGTCTCTCAACGGGACGAGACGTTCCGCCTCAGCGCAAGGGCGAGGGCGGAGATGGTCAGGGCCGGTCTGCACCTGGGCAAGATGCTTGAGGACGTGGGCAAGGAGACCATGAACGAGGGGGGCGGGCATCCAGGAGCGGCTGGGCTCACTGGGATAGGCGATGCCGAGGCTATCGCGAACATCTGCGTCAACCGGACCATGTCCTTGTTCAGGACCTTGAACGGGCGTTACTGATCAACGAAGAGATCTGACCTCGGCCAGCACCTTTTTGATGTTCTCATAGTTCTCGGGATTTCTGACGAAGTACTCCCTGGTGGGGGCCAACACCTCAGCGAGTATCTCGGCGACATTGTTCTTGAGGTCCATGGCATGGACCTTCCCTCCGATGTAAGCCTCCTCCAGCTCCGCATAGCTCTTGAACTCCATGTTGCCGCCGAACTTCTCCGGTCGTTTCAGGACGAATGTGTCTATCCGTTCGAACAGGACATATCTGGCGATCTCCAGCACCGGGTTGGCCTCGGCCTCCGGAGGACAGAAGGCCTTCCCGACCTTGCGTCTGATGTCCTCAGGTGAGTCGTGGATCAGGATGCCGCTATCTGGATCGCTCTTGGACATCTTCGCCGAGACCGGGTCCATGCGATTCCCTCCCTTGAGCCCTGAGAGCAGCGGGGTGTGCACCGCCACGGCCTTCTTCCACCTGAGACGGTCGGCCGCCTCACGTGCCAGCATGTGCGCCTTCCTCTGGTCCATTCCCGCATATGCGACGTCGACGTCCAGGGCGAAGATGTCCGCGGCCTGGAGCAATGGGTAGAGGGTCTTGGAGGAGTCCATCTCCCCCTCGTCCTCTTGTCGTCCCATGATGGTGAGGCAACGCTTGACCCGGGTGAGGCTGGAGGTCTTACCGATGCGCATCACCTTCTCCCAGTAATCGATGTCATCCATAAGGTCTGAGGCAAGGACGAATGTGACCTTGTCCCTGGGGACCCCGAGGGCCTCGAAGCAGTCCTCCATGTACTTGGCGCAAATCCTGATGTTCTCGATGTCCCCGCCCAGCTTGTCGTTGAGGTAGGCATGCCAATCCGCGAGGAAGATGACGAAGTCGAAGCCAGCGTCCACGAAGTTCTTGATCTTCTGGGCGCAGACCATCCATCCTATGTGGACCAGCCCGGACGGCTCGAAACCGATATAACCGCGCGGCCTCTCCTTGGTCGCCAGCAGCTGGCGCAGGTCCTCCTCCGTCACGATCTCCTCGGTGTTCCGCACGACCAGATTGAATCTTTGTTCCAGGTCCATGTCGATCGGGGTGGAATCGGTCCGCCGTTATTTATGGTTATTTTATTCAGGTCATTCGGTAGGATGGGAAGGGCGGGTCCTAGCGATAATATTTATCCCATATCCTCCCGTCTTGACCCCGAGCACATGAGCGAAGAGGAAGTGCCCTCGAAGATAATCGATGACGATGCTGCCGCTGACATAAAGAAGGTATTGGACGCGCTGCCCTCACCGGTCAGGTTGGTGGTCTTCACAATTGCGGGCGAGGACGCCAGCTTGGTTCAGCTCAAGATCCTGCGAGAGATGGCAGCGCTATCGACCAAGGTCACCCTCGAGGAGTTCGACCTTCACAAGGATGCGACCGAGGCCGAGCGCTATGCGGTGGAGATGACGCCATGCACCATCGTGAGGGGGGAGAAGGACCACAGGATACGCTTCTATGGGGTCACTAGCGGGATGGAGTTCCCCACCCTATTGGAGGACGTATTGATGGTGTCCTTCAATAAGACCGAGCTGGACCCCCAGCTAGAGGATATGGTCCGGGGGATCACTGTCCCGGTCCACATCCGCGTGATGGTCACCCTCACTTGTCCATATTGCCCGAGGATGGTGCGCCTCGCCCATCAGTTCGCCTATCTGAACGACAATATCAAGGGAGACATGGTGGAAGCGTCGCAGTTCCAAGACCTGTCACAACGATACGATGTCCATGGTGTACCGCACACTGTGATCAATGAGACGTTCACCTTGCAAGGGGCCATGGAGGCCGGTCCCTTCTATCTTCAGGTCCTGAAGGCAGTCGACCCGGAACAGTACAAGGATCTGGAGGAGGTCCTTCGTGAGGCCGAAGGGAAGCGGAAGGTGCGCAAGGCGGACGAGGGGCATCAATACGATCTCACCATCATCGGCGCCGGTCCTGCGGGGATGTCAGCGGCCATCTATGCGGTCCGAAAAGGGTTGGACACATTGGTCGTCGCAAAGAAGCTGGGCGGACAGGTCACGTACACATCCGATGTGGACAACTACCTAGGGCTCCCTGGCCTGGATGGCGATGCCCTCACGAGCGCTTTCCGCGATCATATGGAGAGCTACGAGGTCGCGGAGGTCATCGGCCATGACGTGATATCCATCTCCATCGTGAAGGGGGGCTTCGAGACGGTCTTGGAAGGCGGGACGAGGTTCAGGTCCAGGACCTTGCTCTATTGCACAGGAAAGGAATATCGTCGCCTCAACATTCCCAACGAGATCAAATACATCGGTAGGGGAGTGCGTTTCTGCGCCACCTGCGATGCCCCGCTCTATCGGGGAAAGAAGGTGGCGGTGGTCGGTGGTGGGAACACCGCCCTTACAGCGGTGAGGGACCTGATGGGAATGGCCGAGGAAGTGCATATCATCCACAGGCGGAAGGATTTCAGAGGTGACGCGGCACTTATGGACGCGGTCCTCAAGGCCAGCAACGTCAAGTTCCATGTGCCCATGGTCGTTAAGGAGTACTTGGGGGAGGATAAGATGATGGGGCTTCGCCTCGAGCCCGTGGACGGCGGTCCCACGGAGGACCTGATGGTAGAGGGAGTGTTCTTAGGAATAGGTCTTGACCCCAATTCCAGCCCTGTCCGAGGTCTGGTCCCGTTGAACGACCTTGGGGAGATACCAGCGAACAAGGACCAATCCACCTCCGTACCGGGGTTCTATGTGGCAGGCGATGTCAGTGATGTCCCCGAGAAACAGATCTCCGTGGCGGTAGGTCAAGGGGCCTTGGCGGCAATATCGGTGTATCGATACCTGATGAGCTCTGGGCAGCATGTGACGAAAGGAATCGAGAAGGACACGTGGCAATAGCCCTCGAAATATACTTCGATTTGGTCTGATCGTGACATAGGACGAGTTTTTCTTATTTTACCAAGCCCACCTGTAAAACATATTTGATCTGGCATCACAAATAATGACCCGATCCATTTATATTCTATGGTTTTTTGGAGATTGAAAGTCCATTCAAATTAACATATTATTAATGAAATTGTGTTCATTTGTCGAGTTAAAAAAGTATATATTAGTAATTTATCTATGCTCGCAATGTGACCCTGTGCGAGGCATCACAGAGGGTGACCACTGTAGGGCGCTTGGGTGGTCAGATTTCCGATGCCATGTCATCGCCGATCCCATCGGCGAGCTGATATCGGATGCTGATCCAAATGAGAGGGGCCACTATCGTCCCATCACTCTGCGCTCATATTGTGCACCTCATGTGACCTTCCGGATCAATGCTGGAAGGGGTTCTCTTGCACTGTCCCGGGTCGAAGAGTGTGATGTGAGAGATGGCAGAGAAAAAGAAGAGCGCGGACAACTACGATAACAAGGTCGAGGCTGTCCTTAAGATGGCCAAGTCGGCCAAGATGGTGGACTTCAAGTTCGTCGATCTGCCGGGCATATTGCAGCACGTGTCAATACCGGCCAACAAGTTGGACGATGAGAAGTTCGGTGATGGACACGGTTTCGATGGATCGAGCATCCGCGGATTCGCACACATCAATGAGAGCGACATGCTCCTCATGCCTGACCCAGACACGGCCATAATCGACCCTGTATGCAATATCCCCACGATAAGCATCATGTGCGATGTCGCTGACCCCATGACTATGAAAAGGTTCGAGCGCGACCCCCGACACATAGCCCAGAAGGCAGAGGCCTATCTGAAGGAAACGGGGATAGCGGACATCGCCTACTTCGGACCAGAGCTAGAGTTCTTCGTGTTCGATTCCGTTAGCTTCGACCAGACCCAGAACTCCGGTTATTATTACATCGATTCAGAGGAGGGTATCTGGAATTCCGGAAGGAACGGGTCGCCCAACCTCGGCCACCGTCCCCGGAACAAAGAGGGGTACTTCCCAGCACCACCGGTGGACACTCTACAGGACTTCCGGTCCGAGTGCGTCATCCGATTGATGGACGCGGGCATCGACTGCGAGGTGCATCACCACGAGGTCGCCACCGCGGGGCAAGGCGAGATCGGCATGCTGTTCAACACCCTGACCAAGAAGGCCGATGAGGTCATGATCTACAAGTACATCCTTAAGAACACGGCCAGGGAGTTCGGGAAGACATTGACGTTCATGCCCAAGCCTCTCTTCGGTGACAACGGTACTGGCATGCACGTGCATCAGTCCTTGGCAAAGGGAGGGAAGAACACTTTCTTCGACGAGGATGGGTATGCACTTCTAAGTGACACCGCCATGTACTACATCGGCGGGCTGCTGGAGCACTCCGATGCGTTGCTGGCCCTGACATCCCCGTCCACCAACTCATATCGTCGCCTGGTGCCCGGTTACGAAGCCCCAGTCAACCTGGTGTACTCTCAGAGGAACCGTTCCGCTGCGATTAGGATCCCCGTCTATAGCAAGAGTCCCAAGTCCAAACGCATCGAGTATCGTCCGCCAGACTGCACCTGCAATCCCTACCTGGCATTCTCCGCGATGCTCATGGCCGGTCTAGATGGCATCAAGAGGAAGATCCATCCTGGTAAGCCCTACGACATGGACCTGTTCGAGCTCTCCGCTGAGGAAGCCGCCAAGATCAAGCAGGTACCAGGTAGCCTGGAGAAGTCCTTGGAAGCGCTGGAGTGCGACCACGACTTCCTGCTGGCCGGAGACGTCTTCACGAAGAACCTCGTGGAGACCTGGATCGAGTACAAGAGGGTCAAGGAGAACGACGCCATACGCCTGCGTCCCCACCCCTGGGAGTTCTTCCTCTATTACGACTGCTGAGGCGGTCCGTCCAAACCATTTACTTTTTAATATTTTTATAAATTTAATCATTTTTGGCAGGTTTTAATAGCCCCCTTTCGCTTGTAGGACGGTCCTACATGATGGTGAGCAAAGAGGACATGGCGACCGGTCAGGCAACGGCCTTGAGGAAGATGTACATTTTTGGCTCACTTACCCTCATCTGCACGATACTGGCATGGGTCATTTCCTTCACGTACGACCAGGTCTTCCTCCACCTTCAGATCATCATCCCTTTCTCCTTCGTGACGCTGGGCATGCTGATCGAGTACGGGGACGAGTCCTTCGATGCAGATTGTTTCGATAAACGCAAGGTCAAGGCGTTGGCGGTGCCCTGTGGCATTTGGATGGGTCTGATCATCCTTGTGGACCCGAACTCGGCCACCATCTTCGTGGGGTTGTTGCTGGCCCTACTTGTCGCAGCAAAGTATGACAACGCGGCGTTCAAGGCCAGCTTCTTGGTGGCATCGGTGTTCGCCCTGGTCTCGTTCATCTATTTCCCGGACAACATGAGCTACCTGGGCGTACTGGTGGTGTTCGCCGCCGCCTTCGCTGACGAGAAGGTCAACGACATGGCCGATCAGAACAAACACCAAGGATTGCTTTGGTCGGTGCTGCGTCAGAGGCCCATCTTGAAGTTGGCCATCCTTGGGCTTTGCGCAACGGGCTTGCTCTCCTCCTATCTTTACTTCTTCGCTTTCCTGGGGTTCGACTTCGGTTATTCCCTGGTGGAGAACTATGCCAGATATCGGGGGTGCAAGTCTGCCCCGGTATGACGTCATCGTTGTCGGCGGGGGGCCTGGGGGGGCCTCGGCCGCCAATCATCTCATACAAAGATCACCTGGATCGAGGGTGGCCCTGGTCGAACGGCTGGAAGCGGAGAGGTTCTCCCATTATCATCATATGTGCGGGGAAGGGATATCCAAGAACGGCCTCAAGGAGATCGGTCATGACCCACAGGGAGTGATCGAGCAAGGCATCGACACCGTTGTGGAGCATTGGCCGGGAGGTAGGGACATCGAGATCGGGGTCAAAGGCGCGATCATAGACAGGGCCTTACTCCTGGACAGCCTCCATGCGACCTATGAGAGGGAGGGAGGAACGGTGATACATGACAGCGTCGTCCGCATCATCCCGGACGGGCCCGGTTTCGAGGTCCATTTGACATCGGGAGAGACCGTCAGCACAATGTACCTCATCGGTGCCGATGGCGCTCATTCCAAAGTTCGGTCCAGATTCTTCCCGGAGCTCGTCCCAGATATGATCTGGGCGGACCAGTTCCTTCTCGATGCCCCTACCGAGAGGGGTGTGTTGCATTTCCATTATGACGAACGATATGGGGGTGGTTATCGATGGGTGTTCCCCGCCAAGGTCGGGAGCCGTGTGGGCTTCCCCAAGGGCACCGACCCGGTGCCACCGGACCATTTGGAAAGACATCGTCGGGCCATCCCTTTGGCGAAAACGAAGAGGTTGGTGAACGGGAGATGCTGTCTGGTCGGGGATGCCGCCTGCCAGGTGAACGTTATCTCCTTTGGAGGGATACGCACTGCCATGGTGGCGGGACGGATGGCCGCGGAGGCGATCGCCAGGGGGGACCTGTCATCATATGAACGCCACTGGTCCTCATCGCCCTATGCCAAGGCCTCGGACATGGGCACGCACGCTCGCCTGCGTTCCATGAGCAACCAGGAGATGATCCATATGACCGAACCTTTCCGTAATGGCTATGGCAGCTTGAGGGCATTGAATGCAATGCTCTTCTCCTCGGAGCGCGAGATCTATAGATCATTCTGGTCATCGGGAAGATATGGATGGTGAGAGGGATGGACTACGATGTTCTGATCGTGGGAGCGGGGCCTGCGGGCTCCGCGGCCGCAGCATGCTCGGCCAAGGCAGGGGCCAGGACCCTGTTGGTCGACAGGAAGAAGGAGATAGGGACGCCCGTGCAATGTGGCGAGGTGGTGAGCGCCTCCCTCCTTACCCAAAGCGGTCTCAGACTGCCCCCTGGTGTGGCACTATGTAGGCAGAGCCATACCCGTTTCGTCCTGGACCGGCGATGGGTCCTTGACAATCGGTCCCCATATTGGAAAGGGGTCACCGTGGAACGGAAGACCTTCGACAAGTTCCTTGCGCACGAAGCGGCACGAATGGGTGCTTCTGTCCAAGCGGACTCCCGCCTCATCTCCATGGAGATGGATGGGAACATTGTGAAGAGGGCCCATATTAGGATGCGCGGGGAGGACGTGGAGGTCGAACCCAAGATGGTGGTGGCAGCGGACGGTGTGCATTCCACCGTGGGCAGGCTGATGGGCAGACCGGGATTCGATCGAACCGACCTTGCCACGGGGGTGGAGTTCGAGATGGTGTCCAAACGCAAACTGCCCCGATGCATGCAGATCTTCATAGAGCCCGAGATCGGCCTTGGATACGGTTGGATCATCCCTAAGGGGGAGTGGCGGGCCAATGTCGGGTTTGGGCAGGTAGGCAGGAGACTATCCCGCCGAGACGCCTTACTAGATTGGATCACGGGTCACCCCGTTGTGTCGAGCTACTTCGATGACCGTTCCATCCTGGAGGTCAAGACGGGCGATGCTCCGGTCCCGGACTTCAATGGAGGACCGGCCATAGGGAACGTGCTGTTCGCAGGGGATGCCGCCGGCCAGACGTTGGCGTTCGTTGGGGAGGGGATCATGCCCGCCTACATGTGCGGCCTTTGCGCCGGGCAAGCGGCGGCGGAGGCGGCGTTGAATGGCCGACCTTGCCTGGACCAGTACGATACCATGGTCAGGGAGGCGGTCGGTGAGGAGATGTCGATGGGAAGCGACCTTCGTGATGCTCTGGTGCTCATTTGGGCCCTGGATGGCCTGAGCGGTCAGAAGAGGGCGCTGATCTCTGGACTGGTGATGAACCAGGTCATAGGGGAGGGGGACATGGGCCTCATCGATGAAATTCCCGAGGAGCGTTCGCTCTGGGAGATGGTCCGGGAAAGGGTGAGGGCACAGGACCTGCCGATCCACCTCAGCAAGGTACGCTGAGCCTCAACGTTTCATGATGCGACGGAGACGCATCATCTTCATCAGGGTAGACCCTCCCTGTCCGGAGAAGAGGTCTTTGACCATCCTCTCGCTGGCCTCCCTCTTCTCCAGGTCATAGGGGCTCCACCATATGTCCTGGGCATATCTACCGGAATCCCAATGCACGTGGTGCATCTCCACAAGGTCCATGAGACCAAGGTGGCCGTGGGTCCTTCCGAAGCCGCTCTCCCCGCTTCCCCCCCAGGGTGTCTCGCCCAGGCCGAACGTGTACGGCGAGTTGTTGAGGACGGCGGTCCCCCCTGGCAATCTCTCCGCCAACCGTCTTCCTTTTTTCAGGTCCTTGGTCCAGATGGACGCGTTAAGGGCGAACGGGCTGTCGGAGGCCAGATCCATGGCCTCCTCCAGAGAATCGAAGGGCATGATGGTGACGACCGGACCGAAGAGCTCTCTCTGGACCACCTCCATGTCCTGCCTCACGTTCACAAGGACCGTCGGTTCATAGAAGTGACCGGGCAATGTCGGATGCCTACGACCACCGGTCAGGACACGGGCCCCATCTTGGAGCGCCCTCGCTACAATGGCCTCCACCTCCTGGAGCGCGGTCTCGCTGATCATGGGGCCTACGCTGACGTCAGGGTCCTCCCACCCCCAGCCGATCTTCAGTGCCGAGGTCTTCCGAGCCATGGATTGGGAGAAACGCTCGAAGATGGCCCGTTGGACATAGATGCGCTTCACCCCGGCGCAGGTCTGACCAGCATTGACGAATGCGCCCCAGGTGGCGCATCGCACCGCCCTGTCCAGGTCGGCATCGGGCAATACGATGAACGGGTCCTTGCCTCCCAGCTCCAAGGTGACAGGCGTCAACCTCTGAGCGGCCAACCCCATGACCTCTCGACCCTTCTCGACGCTCCCGGTGAAGATCACCCTGTCCAGACCGGAGGTTAGGAGGGCTCTCCCGACCGTGCTGCCACTTCCGAACAGCACCTGGACCAGGTCCACTGGAAGACCGCACTCCTCCACGCCTTTTCTTAACCACAGGGCGCTCAGTGGGGCCTCCGAGGAGGGTTTGATGATGGCGGCGTTGCCTGCGGCCAAGGCCATGACGCTCTGCGAGTAGGGTAGACCGAACGGATAGTTCCATGGGGCGATGAGGCAGACGACACCGATGGGCCTGGCCTGCAGGTAGGACCCCCTCCCCATGAGCCGCATGGCCCTGTCCAGGTCCCCCAGGTTTACCTTGACGGGTCTGAACAATCTTTCCATCTCATGGATCCCGAACCGGCCGACGCTCAGGGCGGCCATGATGTCGACGTTGATGGCCTCGAGCCGGGGTTTGCCTGTCTCCTCGCAGACCGTTCGAGCGATCTCGAGCTGATGGCGCACCACCCACCTCTGCAGATCCCTCAATCGATCCCCCCGTTCCCTCAAAGGTAAGATCCGCCCAGGACCTCTGGGCATTTCGGGCCCTCGAGACCGCCCTGGGGACCTCCGAGACATCAGTGCATGCGACCTCCCCGACGAGCTTGAGGGTGGCCGGGTTGAATTTGACGATCTTGACTGGTGGAAGTGGATGGGCGTCCTCGGTGGAGGTGGCACGAGGGCCGGGATGCATGTCCGGAAGAACGGCTACGCTCTACTTTAATACATCATGAAGGGACGTGCACTCGGGACATCGGACTCATTTTCCAAGTTTGGTGACTAGGTCGTCTACTGCCTCGTTCACAACGTCCTTTACCATGGAGACCGGGGGGCAGTAGGCGTTCTCGAAGCCGACCTGGAACTCGTCGGCGGTCACGCCCTTCACTATGACTGCGCCTAACCAGTTGATCCTTCCCGTCACTTCTTCGCCGCCGACGATCTGTGCACCGATGAGCTTGCGTGAGGATGGGTCGGCGAGGACCTTCACTGTCAGTGGTTTTCCTCCGGGGTAGTATCTCGCTCTCGTCAGACCGTGCGCCTTCCCTTCCACTACTTTTATACCATAATAGTCCGCCAATCCCCTGGACATGCCCACTCCGCCCACCTGAAGGTCCCCTATGACGCTGATGAACGGGCTGGTCACCCCGGGATATTGTGCATAGCCTCCGGAGGCGTTTATTCCTGCCACCCGCCCTTGCCTGACTGCCGAGGAGCCTAGCTGGCTCATGGTCGGGCCGGGGACGATCGCGCTCTCGCAAGACATGACGTCCCCTGCGAGGTAAAGGTCCTTGACCAGGCGACCCTTGCGATATGGTTGCAATGACGCAGAAACCCGGACGGCACCCAGAGGGCTGAGGTCGAGACCCATTTGGTTGGCCAGCTCCAGGTTGGGCCGCACCCCCGTGGCCAGTATCAGCATTTGACATGGGATGTCATTGGTCGCGACCCGGACGCTCTCCACTTTCCCCTCCCCACCGATACTGGCGAGAGGGGCTCCGAGAAGGAACCTGACGCCCAGGCTCTCGCAGTGCACCTGAACCAACCTTGCCATGTCCTCATCGACGAGGCGGGGCAAGGACTGGTTGAACATCTCCACCACGGTCACCTCCTTACCTCTGTAACGAAGGGCTACCGCCATCTCCAAACCGATGACGCCAGCCCCCGCCACCACAACCGATTGCACCTCGTCCAAAGCTTGGAGTATGGCCTTACCGTCCTGCAACCACCTCACCGGGAACACCCCTGGGAGAGTGGCGCCATCCACCGGTGGCACGAACACGCTCCCCCCCGTTGCCAGGACGAGAACGTCGAACGGTAGGACCGACCCCTCCTGCAAGGTCAATCTCCTCGCGTCCAGGTCCACGTGGGTGACCTTGGTCTTGGTGTGCACCGCGATCCCCCTCTCCTTCCGATACCATTCCGGGGTGTGCATGATGATGGAGTCGAAATCCTTGATCCGTCCTTCTATCACGAAGGGGATGGCGCAGGGGGAGTAGGCCACGTCTGCGTCCTCGGTGAAGAGGACGATCTCTGCGTCCTTGGCATGCTCCCGGGCGGTGGAGGCGGCGGTCATGCCTGCCGCCCCAGAGCCTATCACGAAGATCCGCTTGACCATCTCGAAGACCTCGCCAGCTGATTCTTGACCCTCGATATAAATTGTTCCACGTGCGCGATGGAGGCCACGAGATGGTTTATATCGGACCGGGCAATGACCGGTTTGTAAAGGGAGACCCATGAGGACCGACCGGACTATCGATTGCTCCGCACCTGTGGCAATATGGAAGGAGGAGGACATGATCGGGACCAAACGTGTCAGGGCCATGGTGACCATCCTCCGTACCCGAGGTTGCTGGTGGTCAAAGGAGGGAGGATGCACCATGTGCGGATACAACGTAGAGAGCGTCCCGGACGTTTCTATCGAGGATCTTCGGGTCCAGCTGCGTTCCGTCCTCGCCAGGTACGATGGGGAGGAGATGATGAAGGTCTACACGTCCGGTAGCTTCCTTGATGATAGGGAGATGCCTAGGCTTGTCCGGGACGAGCTCTTCGCAGCCTTCCCGATGGTGGAGCGCTTCCTGTTCGAAACACGGCCAGAGTTCGTGACGGATGAGGCCATCGATACCTTGCCATCCGGACGCTGCGCCATCGCCCTTGGCCTGGAGAGCGCGGACGACGAGGTGCTCGATCGCTCCATACGCAAGGGATTCCACCGAGAGGATTATGAGAGGGCTGCCGGTCTGCTCAACCATAGGTCGATCCCTTTGCGCACATACCTGTTGCTAAAACCACCGTTCCTGACGGAGGCACGGGCCATCCAGGACACGGTGGCCTCGGTCGAGGTCGCACAGAGATATTCTGATACCATATCGATCAATCCCCTGAACGTTCAGTCCCGCACCCTGGTGGAAGCGCTCTGGCGCCGCGGGGACTACCGGCCGCCTTGGATATGGTCGCTGATCGATGTGCTGAAGGCCACTGCGGGGAGGGGTCGGGCGAGGGTGATGTCGTCGCCGAGCGGTGGGGGGACACCCCGAGGCGTGCACAATTGCGGTAAGTGCGACAGAAAGTTACTTGACGCGGTCGAGCGTTTCTCCGTCAATCAGGACATCGCAGAGCTGGATGGGTTAGACTGCGGGTGCCGTCGTGAATGGGAGGGCCTGTTGTACCACCAGGACCGCATGCGCACCTCAGTGGACCTGGAAAGGCACTTGGGGAATGAACTGGACCGCTGAGCATGGAGGGATGGGAATGGATTACGACATCAAGAAGGGCAAGTTTTCGGACATAGAGGGGGATGGGTTGAGGCGGATCACGGAGGAGACCTTCGGTAACGCCGAGATGGAGGGGGACCTGGTGGTGACCTCCTTCGGGGCACTGGACCGCATGGAGACCAAGACCGTCAGCAAGACCCAGCTCTTCGTCTGCACCAAGATGAGAAAGGATGTCACCGAGGAAGTGGCCACAGAGACCATAAAGCGCTATAACCAATTCCTTGAGAGGGCGACCGGCTTCAATGCCAAGGAAAGGGGCAAGCGGGCCCAGAAGAAGGCAAAGCAGGCCGGCCCTTAGAGGATGCCAGGTCATATTGGTCGGGTTTACCCGGCCCTCTTTTCTTTATATACCTCGACCGGATAATATTTATATAACAACCCTTATGCGAGGTTGCTCAACGCGATAAGGACGTTCGACCAGACTCCTTGGGCAATGCGCGAGCAACCCTAAACCGCCTTCCGATTAAGTTCTGGAAGGCGACATCAGAGTCACGGTCGAAGGTGCGGATCTCAACACTCGTGAGAATAGGGCGTTAGCAAGTCAGAGAGTTTGCTCTCTCGGCAAGAAGAGAGGGAGACATATGCCGAACAAAAGACGTCCGCGACAGGGCTCCATGGCGTTTTCGCCAAGAAAGAGAGCTTCGAGACAAACACCAAAAATGGACCACTGGCCCGAGATTAGCGAAGGCCCGAAGGTCCAGGGGTTTGCCGGCTATAAGGCCGGCATGACACATGCTATGATGGTCGATTACCGCAAGTCCAGCACCACCGCTGGCCAGGAGATCAAGATCCCGGTCACCGTGCTGGAGGTCCCACCCATGAAGGTGGCAGCGGTCCGACTGTACGAGAACACCCGATACGGCCTGAAGACCGCAGGAGAGGTCTGGGCCGCCAGCATCGACGAGACATTGTCCCGCCGCCTTCCCATCGCTAAGAACTACGATCAGGGGAAGGCCTGGGAGAAGGTCAAAGGCGTCGATATTGAGGACATTCGGATCCTGGCCTATACCCAGCCTAAGATGGTAAAGGGCGTGCCCAAGAAGGTGCCAGAGCTCATGGAGCTCCGCATCGGCGGTGGCACCATGGATGCCCGCATGGAGTATGCCAAGGGATTGCTGGGAAAGGACATCGGCATCGCAGACTTCGCTAAAGAGGGAGCGTTGATCGATGTGTCCGCCATCACCCATGGCAAGGGCTTCCAGGGAGCTGTGAAGCGCTGGGGCCTCAAGCTTCTGCACCACAAGAACAGCAAGCACCGCCGCATGGTCGGTACCCTGGCCCCTAAGAGACCGGGATATGTGCGCAATACCGTACCCCAGTCCGGTCAGATGGGATACCATCAGAGGACCGAGGTCAACAAGCGCATTCTCAAGATCGGTGATAAGGGCGAGGAGATCAACCCAAAGGGTGGTTTCCTCCTATATGGGCTGGTCATCAACTCATATGTTCTGTTGCACGGCTCCGTGCCTGGCCCCACCAAGAGATTGGTGCGGTTGCGGGACCCGGTCCGTAAGCAAGGCGTGGACCTGAAGGAGGCACCGAGCATGGTGTACATCTCGGTAGAATCCAAGCAGGGGGCGTAATCAATGGCAGAGAAGAATGGCAAGATCAACGTTTATTCCGTAAAGGGCGACGTGGTGAAGACCATGGAGCTGCCCCAAGTGTTCGCCACCGAGTTCCGTCCTGACGTCATCAGGAAGGCCGTTGTGGCGGAGGAGGCCAACCGACGCCAGCCGTATGGGTCCAAGCCCGATGCAGGTATCAGGCACGCGGTCTCCACCTGGGGCAAGGGACGTGGCGTTGCTCGAGTGCAACGCCTGACCCAGGGAGCCAAGGCCGCGGAGTCCCCCAACAACGTCGGGGGCCGCAGAGCCTTCCCACCCAAGGCGGAGAAGGATTGGTCCAAGAAGGTCAACAGGAAGGAAAGGGCTCTGGCCCGCCTGTCCGCGCTGGCCGCCTCATCCGATGTCGAAGCTGTCAAGAAGAGAGGGCACAAGTTCGATGAGAACGTCACCCTACCGATCGTCATAGAGGACGATGTCGAGGCGTTGAAGAACACCTCCGCCGTCCTGGAGACCTTGCGCAGCATCGGACTGGAGCAGGACATCATACGCAGCAAGGAGGGAAAACATGTCCGAGCTGGAAAAGGCAAGATGCGATCCAGGCGGTTCAAGTCCCCCCGTTCTATGCTGATCGTCGTATCGAACGAGAAGGCCGACCTCTTCACCGGTGCCAAGAACCTGCCCGGAGTGGAGATCGCCTACGCGGACAAGCTGCACGCCGGCAATCTGGCCCCTGGTGGAATGCCCGGGCGGTTGACCGTGTTCTCCGAGTCCGCCATGAAGAAGGTAGGAGAGTGGTGCTGATGGTGAAGAAGAACGTTCTGTTGCACCCGTATGTTACAGAGAAGACCATGAACCAGATGACCGGCTCGCCTGCCATGGACTACAAGGACGGCAACAAGCTGGAGTTCATTGTGCTGCGAACCGCCAACAAGGCGGATATCAAGAAGGCGTTCGAGGAACAGTTCCAATGCAAGGTCGCGAAGGTGTGGACCAGGACCGCCCGGGATGGCAAGCACGCGGTCGTGAAGCTAGCTGAAGGCTACTCTGCCGAGGACATCGGCATGAGGATCGGAGTGTTCTGAGGGGATTGACATGGGAAAGAACCTGAGACAGCAGAGGCGCGGACGCGGAGGTATGACCTATACCTCCCCGAGCCACAGGCACGTCGGAGAAGATCCGGCTCCCGCTCGCCACCCAAAAGAGCGGCAAGGTCGTTGACATCGTGCACGCCCCTGGCCGCCTATGCCCGGTGGTAAAGGTCGACTTCGGAGGCGAGACCAACATCATGCTGGCGGCCGAGGGAGTCATGGTCGGGCAGAACGTATCCGTCGATGGGACCGGTTCAGTGGAAGCGGGGAACGTCATGCCATTGTCCAACATCCCTGAGGGTACCCTCGTCTTCAACATCGAGGGTCGCCCCGGAGACGGAGGCAAGTATGCGAGGGCGGCCGGTAACTCGGCCACCATCGTCACCAAGGGAGAGCAGGTCGTCATGCTCATGCCCTCTGGCGCCTTCAAGAACTTCGACCTGCGTTGCCGCGCCACGGTAGGAATCGTTGCCGGCGGAGGCCACACGGAGAAGCCCTTCGGAAAGTCTGGGAACAAGTTCCACGCCCTCCGAAGCAGAAGTAAGGCATATTTCAAGGTCAAGGGTATCGCCATGAACCCGGTGGACCACCCCCACGGAGGTGGCGGTCACCCGCACGTCGGCAAGCCCAGCACTGTGTCGAGGAATGCCCCACCAGGACGTAAGGTTGGTAGGCTCTCACCACAGAAGAAGAAGAAAGGTAAGAGGTGACCATAAATGGCTGAAGAGAAGCTCACCGGAACAAAGTCCTCCCGTAGGAAGCAGCGCAAGAAGAAGACGCTGATCACCTCCAGGAAGAAGAAGGAGTTCACCTACCGCGGTTTCACTATGGAACAGTTGCAGGAAATGCCCTTCGAGGAGGTCCTGGAGCTGATGCCCAGCCGCATCAGGAGGACCTTCGTTCGCGGATTCAACGAGGAACAGAAGACCGCCTTCGACAAGATCAAGTCCGGGAACCATGACGTGGTGCGCACGCACCGCAGGGACATCCCCGTCATCCCGGAGTTCGTCGGAAGGAAGGTAGCGGTCTACAACGGCAAGGAGTTCAAGGAGATCGAGATCAGGCCTGAGATGATCGGGCACTATCTGGGCGAGTTCAGCATGACCAGGAAATCTGTCAAGCACTCCGGTCCAGGTGTCGGTGCTACCCGTTCGTCCAAGTTCCTGCCGCTCAAGTGAGGTGTGTTGCAATGGTTGGATACACAATGGAAGCTGACGCGGACACGACCTCTAGGGCGATAGGGAAGGAGATTCCGATCTCCCCCAAGTTCTCCCGAGAGGTCTGCCGCATGTTGAGGGGAAAGCCCGTCAACGACGCCCTGAAGATGCTCGAGGAGGTGGCCGAGCTGACACGCCCGGTCCCCATCCGCCGCTACAACATAGGCGTGGCGCACAAGCAGGGAGTGGGACCGGGGCGATACCCGGTAAAGGCCGCCAAGGCCATCCACAAGGTGATCGAGAGCGCCAAGTCCAACGCTGAGTACAAGGGTTTGGATGCGGACAACATGCGCGTCAAGGTCGTCGCCGCCCACCTGGGTCGCACTATCGCGGGCTACATGCCTAGAGCGCATGGCAGAAGCACCCCCTGGAACCAGCAGACCGTCAACATCGAGGTCATCCTTGAGGAGATGAGTTAAATGGCAAGCGAGAGGAAGTTCATCGCTGAGAACATCCGGAGGGTGCTCCTCAAAGAGTATCTGATGCGCACCGTCGACCGAGCTGGCTTTGGTGGTGTGGACGTACAGCGTACCCCTATGGGAACGCGCGTCACGCTCACCACCGAGAGGCCTGGCATCGTCATCGGGCGGAAGGGTTCCGCCATCAAGATGCTCACCACCGAGATCGAGAGGCGGTTCAAGTACGAAAACCCCCAGATCGAGGTGCAGGAGGTCGACGACCCCAACCTGAACGCCCAGATAATGGCCGAGAAGCTCGCCTTCGCGCTGGAGCGCGGCTGGCACTTCCGTCGTGCTGGGCACAGCACCGTGCGCCGCATCATGGACGCCGGTGCCAGAGGCTGCCTTATCATCATATCCGGCAAGCTGACCGGGGAGAGGCACCGCACTGAGAAGTTCAAGGAAGGCTACATCAAATACTGCGGCGAGACCCGTCTACAGTTCGTCAAGACCGGATTCGCCGTAGCCAAGCTGAAGCCAGGCGTGATCGGTGTCAAGGTCGAGATCATGGACCCTGACGCACGATTGCCGGCGGAGATCGACGTATTGAACCTGGAGCAGGCCAAGACGGCTCTTCCGGACATGGTGGAGGCGCTTACCCCCAGGGACACGCTCATCGATGCCACCGTGCCATTGGACCAAGGGCGCTCAGAGGCGGCCTCAGAGAGTGAGAAGGAGGTGTCCAGCTGATGGCGTTGCTGAGGACATCGGAGATCCGGGCATTGAGCGTCGAGGAGCGCTCCTCCAAACTGAAGGAGCTAAAGGACGAGCTCATGCACGAGAGGGGCGCGGCCGCTATGGGCGGTGCCCCGGCCAGCCCAGGTAAGATCCGCGCGATCAGGACCAACATCGCCAGGATCCTCACCATCCAGAAGGAGGAAGGTAAGTAATGGCAGAGATTTGCTCCGTGTGTGGACTTCCAAAGGAGCTGTGCATGTGCGAGGAGATCGCACGTGAGCAGCAATCGGTTCGGATTTACACGGACAGCCGCCGCTACGGCAAGATCGTCACCGTCGTCGAGGGTATCGACGCGAACGACATAGACCTCGATGATCTGGCGAAGAAGCTGAAGAACAAGTGCGCGGCTGGTGGCACAGCCAAGGAAGGCAAGATCGAGCTCCAGGGGGACCACAAGAAGAAGGTCAAGGAATTCCTGGAGGAGATGGGCTTCAAGACAGAGGTCAGATGAGCCATCTATGGACAGGAGGGATTTCATGAGGCAGGAGTTCATCGGTTTGGAGGTGGAGGTGGTGGCGTCGGGCCACCCGGGTTACGCCATGCGCGGCATCGTGATGGACGAGACCAAGAACACACTCCTGATCTCCGATGGGACCCGGGAACGCATGGTCCCCAAACGCGGTAGTGAGTTCGAGTTCACATTCGAGAGCAAGAGGTTCAGGGTGCTCGGGTCGGAGATCCAGCATAGACCAGAGGACCGTATCAAGAAGATAAGGTGATCTTATGAATGGTGAGGTCAGGGATATTGGCATTGATGTAAAGACCCCGGAGAACGTGTGCGATGACAAGCATTGCCCCTTCCACGGCAACCTGCCGGTTAGGGGACAGGTCATCGACGGGGTCGTTGTGTCCACAAAGATGAACCGCACGGCGGTGGTGGAGCGCAACTACTTGAAATATGATCAGAAGTACGAAAGGTACGAGAAGCGGACCAGCCGGTACTCCGTGCATAACCCGCCCTGCTTGGAGATCAAGTCAGGGGACGCGGTTAAGATCATGGAGTGCAGGTCGTTAAGCAAGACCGTATCATTCGTCATCGTCGAGAAGAGGTGAAGTGCATGAAAGGATTGGCCGGAAAGCAGACCAAGGGAGTCATCACTGGCACCAAGCTCGACGTCATCGATAACACTGGTGCGAAGATCATCAGCGTCATCGCCGTGCCGGGATTCCACGGTGTTAACCGCCGCTGCCCGAGCGCAGCGGTGGGCGACATCGTCGTGGCCAGCGTAAAGAAGGGCACTCCAGAGATGAGACGTCAGATCGTTTATGCGGTGATCGTCCGTCAAAGGCGGCCGTTCCGACGCGCTGACGGTACGATGGTGCACTTCGAGGACAACGCCGCCGTGATCACGACCGAGGAGGGCGAGACCAAGGGCAGCGACATAAAGGGACCGGTGGCGAGAGAGGCCGCCGAGAGATGGCCGCGCATCGCCGCGACCGCGTCCACCATCATCTGAGGTGAGGGGAATGACCAAGAGCATACAAGCGAGGAAACAGAGGAAGTCGCAATACAACGCCCCCACTCACGTGAAGAGCAAGATGGTGGCCTCCCACCTCAGCACCGAGCTGAGAAAGGAGTTCGACCGCCGCTCCGCCCGTGTTGTCGCCGGCGACACCGTAAGGGTGATGCGCGGGGATGAAGAGATCGTAGGCGTTGAGGGAAAGGTCACAAGGGTGGACACCGAGTCCAGCCGCGTCATCATCGAGGGCGTGACCATGCCGAAGGCCGATGGGACCATGGAGGCCCGATCGGTGCACGCCTCTAACGTTGAGATCATCAAGTTGGAGCTTAAGGACACCTGGAGGAAGGCAAGGCTCCAGAAGAAGGAGGTATCCTCATGAGCAACGATATGAAGAGAGTGACGGCCCCACGAAGCTGGCCGATACCGCGCAAGACCACGGTCTGGATCACCAGCACCGCCCCAGGCGCTCACAAGAAGGATTGGAGCATGCCCATCATGATCGTGATACGCGATATGCTTGGCCTGTGCGACAACGCCTCCGAGGGCAAGAGGATACTTTCCGGCCGGGACGTCCTGGTGGACGGCAAGGTCGTTACGGACCCCAAGTTCCCAGTGGGCCTGATGGACATCGTTTCCATACCTAAGATCAACCAGCACTACCGCATGCTCCTGGACCGCAACGGCAAGTTGCGCCTGGTCTCCGTGACCGAAGGCAGGGAGAAGTGGAAGTTGTGCCGCATCGACGGCAAGACGACCATCAAGGGAGGTAAGACCCAGTTGAACCTTCATGACGGACGTTGCATACTGGTGGAGAAGGACAGCTTCCACTGCGGCGACGTGGTGAAGCTGGAGATGCCCACCCAGAAGATAATCGAGACATTCAAGTTCGGCAAGGGCAACGTGGCGCTCATCGTGAGCGGTGTGCACGCCGGCGAGATCGGTGTCATCGAGGAGTATGTCATCACACGCAGCTCCGCCCCCAACCTGGTCCGTATGAAGGACGGCATGTTGACCGTCAGGGACAATGTCTTCGTCATCGGGACGAAGGCCCCGGAGATAACGCTGCCGGAGGCGAGCTGAGATGACAGAGGTCATGAGGCAGCCCCGCGTGGAGAAGGTCTCCGTCAACATCGGGGTGGGCGAGGCCGGCGAGCGATTGGTCAAAGCACAGAAGGTCCTGGAGATGGTCACCGGGCAGAAACCCAGGGTGACGATCGCCAAGGTCACCAACCGTGACCTCGGCGTGAGGGAGGGCATGCCCATCGGATGCATGGTCACCCTGAGGGGAGAGAGGGCAGAGGTGTTCCTGAAGAGGGCGCTGTGGGTGCGCGAGAACCGCGTGGCCATGTGGTCCTTCGACCCAGAGGGCAACCTGTCCTTCGGTATCTCCGATTACACTGACTTCGAGGGCATGAAGTACGACCCCGAGATCGGCATATTCGGTATGGATGTAAACGTCGTCATCTGCCGACCGGGGAGAAGGGTGGCGAGGCGAAGGATCATGAAACGCAGGATCCCGCACACCCACCGCATGACCCGTGAGGAAGCTGCGGTTTTCATGAAGGAGAAGTACAACATCGAGGTGATGGAATGAAGCCCAAGAGAAAGTTCGGGCGGACCGTAGGCTGCACGCGCTGTGGAAGGAAGAGGGGCATGATCAGGAGGTACGGCATGCACCTTTGCAGGCAGTGCTTCCGAGAGATCGCTCCGCAGATCGGATTCAAGAAGTATTCATGAGGTGAGCACATGCAGAACGACCCATTGAACGATGCTATGTCGACCATCAAGAATGCGTCGATGGTAGGCAAGAACGAATGCGTCATCAAGCCGTCCTCCAAACTGATCGGGCGCGTGCTCAAGGTCATGCAGGAGAACGGTTACATCAACCAGTTCGAGTTCGTAGAGGATGGAAAGGCCGGCGTCTTCAAAGTGAAGATAGAAGGCAGGATCAACAATTGCGGCGTCATCAAGCCCAGGTACTCCATCAAGAAGGTGGACCTGGAACAGTGGGAGTCCCGTTATCTCCCCGCCCAGGACTTCGGCGTGCTGATACTCTCCACCACGGAGGGTGTTATCAGTCACGTCCAAGCTAGGGAGCTAGGTGTGGGCGGCAAGTTGTTAGCGTTCGTGTACTGAGGTGATTTGGATGGTAGTAACAGGGCATATCGAGGACAAGATCGAGGTACCCAAGGGCGTCCAGGTCACCATGGTCGGCCAGAAGCTGACCGTGAAGGGACCGAACGGCACCTTGACCAGGGACTTCACCCATGAAAAGGTGAAGATGGCAGTGGATGGAGGACATGTCGTGGTAAGCTGCGACATGCCCCGCACCGCGGAGAAGGCCTTGGTGGGAACCTATGGTTCACACGTGCGCAACATGATCGGCGGAGCGACCCATGGTTGGGAGTATGAGATGAAGATCGTCTTCTCGCACTTCCCCATCAAGGCGGCCCCGAAGGGGAACAAGTTCCTGATCGAGAACTTCTTGGGCGAGAAGGCCCCCCGACATGCTAACATAATCGGGGACACCAAGGTCCAGGTCAAGGGGAACGACGTCATCCTGACCGGAGCCGACCTGGAGTCGGTCTCGCAGTCGGCCGCTAACATCGAGAGGGCCACCCACATCAAGGGATTCGACCCGCGAGTGTTCCAGGACGGAATATACATCACCGAGAAGGCAAGGAGGGCGAAGTAATGGCTAAGAAGAAGAAGTTGGAGCAGCTTTCCGACCTTCCCTACTATCGGGAGGAGTACACCGAGCAGCTGGAGAAGTTGGGCGTCACCGACCTGCAGCAGCTATTGGACGCGCTCCTTGACGATGACAAGAAGAAGGAGATCGTGGACGAGCTCGACGGCGTCGGCAAGAAGGTCGCGGACCATTGGGCCGAGGTCATAGAGGAGTCTGGATTCCAACCCTCCGATGCTAAGGAGGAAAAGGCCGAGGTCGTCGAGACCGAGGCAGCGGTGGTGGAGGAGGGCGAGTATGTCACGAAGAGGAAGCCCGAGCTCGACGACAAGACGAAGGCATTGCTCCTCAAGAGGACGGAGATCGACGCCCGCCGCCCAGAGTTCCTGCGGCAGGAGTGGTTCCGTTACCAGAAGCTCGAGGGCAAATGGAGGAAGCCACGCGGGATGCACAGCAAGATGCGTCGCCACTACGGCTACCGCCCGCCCATCGTGTCCATCGGTTACCGCGGCCCGGCCGAGGTCAGGGGCCTGCACCCCTCCGGATTCGAGGAGGTAATGGTCTTCAACGCTAGCCAGTTGACCGGTATCGACCCCAAGGTCCAGGCCGTCCGCATCGGAGGCACCGTGGGGGCGAGGAAGAGGGGCGACATCATCGCCAAGGCGGACCAGGAAGGGATCCGCGTACTCAACAGATGAATTTGAACAGGATGTGAAATAATGGATCTGAAGAACCAGAAGCGCATGGCGGCTGACATCCTCGGCTGCGGTCATTCCAGGGTTTGGATCGACCCGAACCAGATCGAGGACGTCGCGGACGCCATTACCCGTGCCGATATCAGGAAGGCGATCGAGGCCGGGTCCATCCGCGCCCTCCCTAAGACGGGAGTTTCCCGCGGCCGGGCGAGGCACAGGCTCGCCCAGAAGAGCAAAGGCCGCAGACGTGGACAGGGCAGCAGAAAGGGTACCGCCGGAGCGCGTACGCCGAGGAAGCAGCGGTGGATACGCACCATCCGCCCCATTCGGGAAATGTTGCGCGAGATGCGCGACACCGGAACGATAACGCGGAGCGTCTACCGCAAGTTCTACCGGAAGTCGAAGGGCGGTTTGTTCAGGAGCAAGCGTCAACTGATGCTGCACCTCAAGACCGAGGGGCACCTTAAGGAGGGCAACTGATGGCCAATGGACCGAGATACAAGGTCCCGTTCCGGCGACGCCGGGAGGGACGCACAGACTATAGACAGAGGGCCAGGTTGCTCAGGGGCCGCGTGCCCAGAGCGGTGGTCCGCATAACGCTGCGCAATGTCAGCGTGCAATTGATCGATTATGACCCGCAGGGCGACCGGGTGGTCGTCTCCGCCCATTCCCGCGAGTTGGCGGAGATGGGTTGGGACCAGGCTACCGGCAACATCCCCGCTGCCTATCTGGTCGGCTATCTGGCCGGAAAGAGGGCGAAGGGGAAGGGAGTCACCAACGCCGTCCTGGACATCGGCCTGAAGGAGCCCACCAAGGGCTCAGGTGTCTTCGCCGCCCTGAAAGGGATGGTGGACGCAGGTGTGGAGATACCGCACGGCAAGGACGTGCTCCCCACCAACGAGAGGCTGATGGGTAAGCACATCGGCGACGATGTGGAAAAGATGGTTCAGAGCGTTAAGAGCCGCATGGAGGCGAACTGATATGGAATGGGTTCCGAAGACAAGGTTGGGCCGGATGGTGCTCAACGGAGAGATCACTACCATGAGCCAGGCACTCGCCACGAAGCTACCGCTTCGTGAGCCTGAGATCGTGGACATCCTTCTCCCAGACCTCAAGGACGAGGTCATCGACGTCAACATCGTGCAGAGGATGACCGACTCAGGCCGAAGGGTCAAGTTCCGTATCACAGTGGTGGTCGGTAATGGCGATGGCTTCGTTGGCATCGGTCGGTGCAAGGGAAAGGAGGTCGGGCCTTCCATACGAAAGGCCATCGACAACGCCAAGCTGCACATGATCGAGATCAAGCGCGGCTGTGGCTCCTGGGAATGTGGTTGCGGCACGCCCCACTCGTTGCCTTTCGAGGTAACGGGAAAGTCGGGCAGCGTCGAGGTCACCCTCAAGCCCGCCCCGCGCGGCATCACATTGGCCATCGGGGACGTGGCCAAGAGCATCTGCTCATTGGCCGGCGTCAAGGACTCCTGGGGATTCGTGGGCGGTCATACAAAGACCACCGTGAACTATGCCTACGCCACCTACCATGCGTTGAAGAAGACCTCCGAGTTCCGCGTCACCGAGGAACAGGCCCGGAAGCTAAAGATCGTCTCCGGACCGGTAATGGTGCATGTGGCCGAGCAACAGCTCGATGCCATGCCCGCCCAGGAGGATTGAGCCCCATGGCCTTTGCAGTGATAAGGGTCAGGGGACACTCCAAGGTGAACCATGACATCGAGGATACCATGTTGATGATGAAGCTCAACCGGGTGAACCATTGCGTGGTCCTCCCCGAGAACGACACCGTCAAGGGTATGTTGCAGAAGTCCAAGGACTATGTGACCTGGGGCGAGGTCTCCGAGCAGACACTGGCCCGCATGGTGAAGTTCCGTGGACGCCTGGTGGGCGACAAGGCCATCGACGACGATGTGGTCAAGGAGAGGACGGAGTACAGCTCCATCCTCGCCCTGTCCCGCGCCATCTGTGCCAATGAGTACTCATATGCTAAGATGAAGGACGTCAAACCCCTCTTCCGCCTTACGCCACCGCGCAAGGGCTACGAGGGAGTGAAGCGCTCCTACCAGAACGGCGGCGCCCTGGGCTACCGCGGCGCCGACATCAACGAACTCGTCCAGAGGATGATGTGAGGGGGATGCGATCATGGTAAGCAGGACCGATAAGTTCAGAGGATCCAGGACCCACGGACGCGGCAAGAAGGCCGGGCGTGGAGCGGGCAAGCACGGCGGTACGGGAAACGCCGGCCTGCACAAGCACAAGGCCATGCACATGCTGAAGTACATGCCCGACCACTTCGGGCGACATGGCTTCAAGAGGCCGCAGAAGATGGTTTGCGCCAAGGTCACCATGAACGTCAGCGACCTGGAGGAGAAGATGGAGGGATTCCTGAAGGACGGTTACGCCGTCAAGGAGGGGAAGGCCATAAAGGTCGACCTCACCAAGATGGGCGTCGACAAGCTCCTCGGGTCCGGCCAGATCTCCACAGCGCTGGACATCATGGTGGTCGATTGCACCGAGACGGCGAAGCAGAAGGTTGAAGAAGCTGGTGGGCATATCCTGTCGCCATAACCTAAACGGGGATGGAGATGGCGGAGGAGACGAAGAGCTGGCTTTATCGCTTTAAGCCTTACACCGACAGATTACCGGCTGTCAAGAAGCCAGAGGGCCACGTCCACTTCAGGACGAAGATGCTATGGGTCGTTCTGATCCTGGTCCTCTATTTCTTCATGACGAACGTGTACATCTACGGTCTGGATCAGGCTGAGACAGTAGACCTGTTCGCCCAGTACCGGGCGATTCTTGCCGGGGCATCTGGCTCGCTGATGCAGCTCGGCATAGGTCCGATCGTCACGGCGTCGATCATCATGCAGCTCTTCGTCGGAGCCCAGATCATCAAGCTGGACCTCACGAACAAGGAGGACAAGGCGGTCTACCAGAGCTTCCAGAAGTTCCTGGTCATCATCATGATCATCGTCGAGTCTGTGCCTCAGGTGTTCGGTTACCTTGTTCCGTCCGCAACCTTCGTCGATACACTTGACGGAGTGGTGGGAGAGGGCGCGTACATAAATGGTCTGAACCTGGCCCGTCTGATCATCGTGCTCCAGCTCTTCGCAGGTTCGTACATAGTGTTCCTCATGGACGAGGTGGTGTCCAAATGGGGCATCGGAAGCGGCATATCTCTGTTCATAGCGGCAGGGGTGGCCCAAGCGTTGGTCACGGGTACCATCAACTGGGAACCGGTCACCGCGGACTCACCATTGAGCGTGCAGAATCCGCCAGCGGGTACCATCCCTAAGACATTCTATATCATCCAAAATACGTCAGCAGGGGGATTGGTGAGCGGAGGCTATGAACAGATCATGTTCGCTCCTCCCAATCCCATGATCGCGCTCATAGGGACCATCCTCGTGTTCCTGTTCGTGGCATACGTGGAGTCGGTGCGTATCGAGCTGCCCCTGGCGCATGGGACGGCCAGAGGGGCACGAGGTCGTTACCCCATCAAGCTGCTCTACGCGTCCAACATCCCGGTCATCCTGATGGCCGCCCTGCTGGCCAACTTCCAGATGATCACGCTCTTGCTGTACACCAACCCGACCCTCAGTCAGATACCGCTGATAGGCGGGAACGCTGCGCTAGGGTACTTCGTCCCTCCATCGACCTACCCCCAATCGGGGCTGGCCTGGTATGTGTCCGCACCTCAGGGGGTGAGCAGTTGGCTCATGCCGATATTGGACCCAGCAGCCTACGGCTATCTAGCGTATGATCATACGAATTTCGAGATCATGGTGCACGTGACCGTGTTCTTCAGCGTGATGGTGATTGGTTCCATCATGTTCGCCAAGTTCTGGATCATGACCACCAATATGGGACCGGAGGCTGTGGCGAGACAGATCGAGTCCAGCGGACTGCAGATACCCGGCTTCAGAAGGGACCCGCGGGTGCTCAAACGAGTGCTCGAACGTTATATCCCAGTGGTGACCGTGATCAGCGGTGCTACCGTAGGTGCTCTCGCGGCCGGAGCGGACCTGATAGGTACGGTGGGCAATGCCAGCGGTACCGGTGTGCTGCTGACCGTGGGCATCATGATCCAGCTCTATGAGGCCATAGGTCGTGAGCAGATGATGGAGATGCACCCAGTGCTGAGAGGATTCTTTGGAGGCGAGTGATAGATGGCTGAGAAGGTAGCTGCACCGGCCAAAGCGGCACCATCATCCGGAACGGGGGCGACCACGCCCTCCGCCCCGCCGATGAACTGGAGCAACTTCCTGACCATCTTCATCTTCGGTATTGCGATAATAGTGCTGATCGATCAGGGAACGAGGAACGCCCTCGGAGAAGCGGTCGGATATGTGCTCACGCCGCTGATTGCCTTTGATAACCAGTGGCCCATCCTCACGCTGCTCATCACGGGCCTGCTCATGACCTGCCTGACCATCGTGGTGCGCCACTTCTTCACCAATTACGTGAAACAGGCGGAGAATCAGAAGATCGTGAGCGCCTTCAACAAGGAACTACGCGATGCCAGGAAGAACAACAACACCTTCAAGATGAAGAAGCTCCTGGAGATGCAGCCACAGATCATGGCCAAGTCCCTGGAGCAGACCAAGACCCAGTTCAAATTATTGCCAGCGACCATGTTGATCGTCATCCCTATATTCGCCTGGTTGTCGGTGTTCGTCAACGACCTGCCCTCCACCGTGTTCGCGGTCCCATGGAACTTCAGTGCCGAGCTCACCGCCGTGTTCATCTTCCCCGTGTGGATATTCGTATACACGACTGTCACGATACCCTTTGGCCAGATACTGTCCCGTTTGCTGCGTTTCTATTCTTTCAGGAAGCGCTTGGTCCAGCTGGCGGCGCAGGCGGTATGAGGATCACCATCAGTGGCCCCATAGGGTCCGGGAAGACCACCGTGTGCAAGCTCCTGTCCGAGAGGACCGGGATGCTTTTCGTGGTCTCGGGTTACATTTTCAGACAGATGGCCAAGGAGCGGGGCCTCAGCCTGGCGGACTTCGGACGTTTGGCGGAGAGAGACCCTCGCTACGATAAGGAGCTCGACGAGCGCATGGTCCGCCTGGCGGAGGAGAAGGAGGACATCATCCTGGAAGGGCGTCTGGTGGCCCAGATGCTGACCCGACACCGCATCCCCGCCCTCCGCGTCTACTTAGATGCCTCGTTGGAGGTGAGGGTGGAACGGGTGGTGGAACGGGAGGGAAAGGACCGTGAACTGGCCCGGACCGAGATCGTGGAGCGGGAGGCCTCCGAGGCGAAACGATACCAACGCTATTACGGCATCGATATTAGGGACCATAGCGCATATGACCTCATCATCGATACCGGCGACCTGAGTCCAGAGCAGATCGTGGACCGCATCATCGCCGCGTCGGGGCTATAAAGATGCCGAGGCTCGTGAGGGATAGGGCCCCCCGGACGTCCGGGAGGGGGAAGAGACCTGAGGAACGGGATGTGGAGGAGCTCCTTCAGTCTGGTGTCCTTGCATTGGACAAGATGCAAGGGCCGACCTCCCACCAGGTCACCGCTTGGGTCAGGGACGTGCTGCACGTGGACCGCATCGGCCACGGGGGCACTCTGGACCCGAACGTGAGCGGAGTCCTCCCCATAGCCCTGGGGCGCGCCACCCGCCTGACCGATCTGGTCCTGCGTTCCGACAAGCAGTACGTTTGCCACATGCTTCTTCATCGCGACCGTCCCGAGGGAAAGGTCCGCGAGGTGATATCCACCTTCATCGGTGACATATATCAGGTCCCGCCGGTGCGTGCAGCGGTCAAAAGGCAGATGCGGGTGCGCCATGTGCATGCCCTCGACGTCCTGGAGGTCGCGGGCCGTAACGTGCTCTTCCGGGTGGATTGCGACGCCGGTACGTACATCCGTACCCTCTGCGTCGATGTGGGCGAGGCGCTGGGCGTCGGCGCCAACATGGCGGCGCTGCGACGCACCCGCTCTGGTTCGATGAGGGAGGACCAGGCCGTCTCGATGCAAGACCTCGCCGATGCCTATGTGCAATGGCAGGAGGGCGATGCCACCTGGCTCAGGTCCATGCTGCTGCCGATGGAGACATTGCTCGAGCCCTTGCCCAAGGTGGTTCTGAAGGATAGCGCGGTGGACGCGGTCTGCCACGGTGCCGACCTGGCCGCCCCAGGCGTGGTCGAGCTGGACGACTCCATCACAAAGGGGGCGACGGTGGCCATCATGTCGCTGAAGGGCGAAGTGGCCGGTCTGGGGATAGCCGCCCTTCCGGCAAATGAGATCTTCAAGGCCGAGGATGGGTTGGTCGTGCGCACCCAGCGGGTCCTGATGGTCCCGGGGACCTATGCCAAGGGCTGGACCCTCAGGCAGAGGCCGGCCTGAACTCCTTGTAAGTGGCCAGGAGGGGAAGCAGGGCGAGCAGCAGGACGCTCACGTTAACGATGACATTTATCGTAACATCGTACAGGGCGGAGAAGGCGGTGTCGATGATGAACCACGCCAACAGGCCGACCAAGAAGGCCTGCCAGGACCAAAGCTCCTTTCTTTTGAACGGTCCGCGAGCGATGAACATGAGCACTATGCCCCAGCCCACCATCGTCGCTCCCCAGACCCCGTAGGCCCAGGCCTGGAAGTCCCTCTCCGCCGCCGTCAACTCCTCATCGAAGAACGCATCGTCGATGGGATCGGACAGCATCGAGAAGGCATCGGTGCCTATCAGGAAGGCCATGAGGAGGCCCAACGATATCACGAGCAGACAGATTCCCTGCAACCATCTTTGCCAGAACGAGAATGACACCATAAGGACCGATGATCGAACGACGTATGGTGATATGACGGTTTGGTCAATAGTTCAAAAGGCACTGCTGTCCCGCTTTTGGGACAGGGCAGGCATCGATCCCCAACTTCTGCCTGATCTCCGCCGCTAGCTCCGACGCGTACCCATGCTCCACGTACACCATGCGGGGCGAGCAGGCCCTCACGAAGTCGAGGAGCTCGTCGTGATCGGCATGGTCCGATATGGCGAACTGCTCGTCCACATATCCCCGCTTGTTCCCGTTCGCCGCCCAACCGCTCACGCTCGCCTTGCGGAATCGTCGCCCCTTGCGGTTTGCCGTCATGATCTCCTGCGTCATGCTCTGACCGTGGGCGCCGATGAGCACGCCCGGTGTGCTGACGTCCCCTGGCTCGTGCTCCTTGATCTCCAGGTCCAGGCCGCAACGTTGCAGCAACCGGCTGCTCTCGGAGATCGTGCCGTGCACCCTGGGCTCCAGGTCGCGCAGGGCGTGGATCAGCTCGTGGGTCTTGCCGAGGTTGGAGGAGGTGAACAGCGCAACGGAGAATCCTTGTGACAATGAGTCCTCGATCCAGTCCGTCATCACCTTGAAGATGCGGTCGGTCGGTGGGAAGACGTACTGTGGCTTGCCGAAGGTGGCCTCGGTAAGGAGCACATCCACCTTGACCGGGCGAGCGCCCTTGATGCGGAACCGGTCCCTTGGGGAGAAGTCACCTGTGTAAAGCACCTTCTGCCCCTCGACATCCATCTCGAACATCACCGAGCCGGTCACATGGCCGGCGTCGTGCATCTGGACCCGGTCGCAATGTTCGGGCAATATCTCCCGTCCCTTGATCTCGGAGATGAAGCGCCTAGTGAACTCCGTGGCGACGATGCGATTGGGGCCCTTGCGCTCGAAGGTGCTGGGGATATGGTCCGAATGGGCGTGCGAGGTGCAGCAGACCGTCCCCTGCGGGACCTTCTTGGTGGATAGGCTGCGCGGGTCCAGGTGAAAATTGAGACCGGCGCCGCTCACCTCGATGCCGTTTCCGCACCTGACGCTGAGCGCACCCCCTTCCATGTCCGTGCCTATAGGGGGGCGAATATAGAAAATTTATCTTGGCCATATCGTAACTTCTACCTCTGGCTCACTTTCGGGAAACCCCCACCTACAGCGCTTTATACCCTCAAGACAAGGCATGTCCGGTGAGGGCCAATGGAATACGCATACCTAGAGACAGATGAGCACTCCCGCATCGGGCTAGGCGCCAGCGCGGCCCGGTTCCGGTCGCTGGTCACGTCCATACCGCCGGTGGATGCACTGCTGCGCGGATTGGAGCCGGGGACCATCACGTTGATCGATAGTTCCGACAGGCTCGTCTTCGAGCTGGTGAACCTGTTCTGCTTCAACGCGGTCAACGAGCTGCACGAGGAGGTGCTGTGGATCGACGGCGGGAACTCCGTGAACCCGTACGAGCTGAGCGCCATCTGCAAGCGCTACCGCGTGCCGCCGGAGGATGTCCTGCACAACATCACGGTGTCGAGGGCGTTCACGGCCTACCAGATGTCCACCCTCATCGAGGACATGCTGGACCCGGAGGTGGACCGCATCCGCACCGGCCTGGTGGTCATCTCCTGCTTCCCCGACCTCTTCCAGGACGCCGACATGAACTGGACCGAGTCGCTGCAGCTGATGCGGCGCTCCATGGAGAAGCTGCGCGCCCTGACCGAGGAACACTCCCTCATCACCATCATCACCAACTACGGCATGGCCAAGCTCATGTCCCGCAAGGGCCTGAGGCCGCTGCTGTACGACGGGGCGGACCGCGTGGTCCGCATCGACGGCAAGGGCGTCTCGGTGCGTGTCACGTTGCCGAAGGAGGGGGAGGGCATGCTGTACCGTCCGGTGGCTCGCAACCAGACCACTCTCGACGAGTTCCGGGTATGAGATGGCCGCACCCGAGCATCTGGCTCTAGCGATGGGTGGTCTCGGCTGAGCCCACCATTAGTTATCTCAATCGGTTAAATGGTAGGGGTCGCCTCTATCAAGGAAAAGCACGCTTTGCTCACTCTTCTGCGGTCCGGACGGGTCTGTGACATAGACCGAGCCTCTTTCCACTGTTCAATAGAAAAAAATGATTTCGTCCAGCATAATGTCCTTGTCAGATATCGTCATCATGACTCGACCGTTATCACAACTTTCCCTTTTACGAGCCCCTTGGAAAGATCCCTGAGAGCCTCAGGAACCTCGCCGAGGGGGCTTCGCCTGTCTATGACCGGCAAGAGCTTCCCCCTTTCATTGAGTTCGAGCAAGAACCGCAGGTCCTCCTCGTTGTTCACGTTCCAAGGGTTGGTGCCCATCTTCTTCTTGCTGGCAATGGAGACCAGAGGCCCCATGAGGATCGCCTGCCATATGGCGTATCTTGAGCCACCCAGCAGCACATACAGGCCATCGGGGGCCATGACGCGCCTGTAATTGAAGATCGACCAGTGCGCGACCGTATCAAGGATGAGGTCGTAGCGCTCCCCGCTCCTTGTGAAATCCTCCTGGGCGTAATCGATGACGTGGTCGGCTCCGATGGCACGAAGCATCTCGAGCTTACTCATGCTGTCCACGCCGGTCACCTCAGCCCCGTAATACTTCGCGATCTGCACAGCGAACGTGCCCATGCCACCGCCGGCGCCATTGATCAGGACCTTATGTCCTTTCATCAGGGGGCGCCTGCCGCGAAGGCCTTGAAGGGCGATCTTGGCCGCCTGTGGGAGGGTGGCGGCGTCCTCAAAGGATATGCTGTCCGGTTTCAGCATCAATGCATCTTCAGGTACTGCCACATACTCTGCGAAAGCGCCGAAGCCGCACGTGAACAGGTCCCCGAAGACCGCATCGCCTTCCTTCAACCGCTTGATGTTCCCCCCGACTGCCACGACCCGACCCGCGACGTCCGATCCTGGTATCCTGTTTCGTGGCCTGATGGGGCCGACGATGCGAGCAAAGAGCGAGCCCCCCAGGAGCTCGAGATCGGCAGCATTCAGTGACGATGCGTGGACCTTCACAAGTACCTGGTTGTCCCGAGGGGTCGGTATCTCCACCTCCTCGAGTCGGAGGACGTCCGGCGGGCCGTATCTGTCGCATACTATGGCTTTCATGCGGTGGCGTCTCAGGCACTATCATCTCCAACCACGGTAATAACCACATTGCCTCTCTTGTGTCCCTTATCGACGTATCTGTGGGCTTCCACCACCTGCTCCAACGGATACGTCCTGTCGATGATCGGTCGTACCTTTCCCGCCTCCACGAGCTCTTTCAGGTGGATGAGATCTTCATTCGACTCTCTCGTGGGAGACCAAGACGATATGAAGACCCCGTTTTTCCCCAGGGACCTTTTGCACCCCGATTCCTTAAGCTTCCGTACGGTGTCGAAGATGACATCATAGGTTTCGCCATTCTTTCTGAAATCCTCCTTGGTGTAGTCTATCACCTCATCAGCGCCGATGGACCTCACCAGCTCGAGGTTCGCACCGCTGCAGACCCCCGTCACATTGGCCCCGTAGTACTTCGCCAGCTGTACGGCATAGGTGCCCACGGAACCGGACGCCCCGTAGATGAGGACCTTATCACCCTTACTGACATTCCCCGACCTGAGTATCTGGAGGGCTGTCATCCCCCCGATGGGAATGGTGGCCGCCTCCCCGAAGGATACGTTGGCTGGTTTCCTAGCCACCATCCCCCTTCCCCCCTCCTCGGGGATGCAGACATATTCGGCGTTGGCGCCGCATCTGAGCCCCGTGGTCGTTCCAAAGACATGGTCGCCTTTGCTGAATGATCTGACATCCCTGCCCACCGCCTCAACCGTACCCGCAAGCTCGTGACCTGCGATCTTTTTCATCTTGAAGCCCATCAGGGTCACCATTGGGCCCATGAGGAATCGAGGCATCTTCCGGAGGATGACGTCCCCTATGGTCACTGTCGAGGCGTGGACCCTAATCAGCATTTCGTTGTCCCGGGGCGTGGGCTTTTCCACGTCCCTGAGCTCAAGGACCTCTGGCGGTCCGCTTCCAGTTATTACTATGGCTTTCATTCCGTCACCCACATTTTCACATTCGATCTTCAACCAGCATCAGTTCCTGACCTCAATGTGCCTTGGACTTTAGGCCACTTCCACGCGATCCATACGATCAGGGAGAGAAGGACGGCTTCCACGACGGAACCGAATATGTAATAGACCTGGTCCTCTCCCACAGCGAGTCCCACCGCGATAAAGATGTAGATCGCACCCAGACAGATGTTGGTATATCGATTCACTTTTGCCGGCAATGCCAAGGACAAGAAGACCATGAGAGCGGGGACCGTCATCAACATCACGCCCGTTAACAAAAATGTCTGCGTGATCTCAAAAACATATGTCTTACCCACCAGAATATCCGCGATCACCCCTGGTGAGAAGAATCCCATGATGTCCACATAGATATACAAGAACATCACCGTCGCCCACAGTCCCGCCAACTTGAGCTGCGTGGGTATCCTCAACTCCTCGAGGACCGGTCTGGACATCCCATCCTGGTCCTTCACGTTCTTCTTTTTGCCTATTCCTATTCTTATTGTTTGATTCTGTTCCATTGCATCACTAGGCGATCTTCGCCATTTGTGGCATGGTCGAGAGAGTACGAGTAAATTGGGCCATACATGTATCATAGTTTATATATTGAAGTGCATATTTAGAGAAACAGTGCCATGAGAACGCTCACCCTGGAGATCGATCCCTTCGAGACCGTAAAGGAGGAGATGGCCGAGACCTTCGCCCACATCCGTTCTTACACGATACTCGAGACCCTGAAGATGGACTACCACGAAGGCATATGCATTGAAATTATAGAGTTCACTCTGAAAGAGGGTGTGTCGATCCACGATATCAAGACAGTAGGCAACATGGAGATCCTGAGCGTTCTGAAGTCCATTGACAGCAAGCACACTTGCCTCATCAGATACGCGGAACCGGAAGAGACCAAAGGGCAGTTCCAGGAATCCGACCTGGGTCTGATCCACACAATACCCACGATCATCTCACCGGAGAAATTCACCATCAGCATGATGGGAGAGCGGAAGAACCTAGCGGATTTTGTTGAGATGATGAGGAACGCCGGCACCATACGGAAGATGGCCTTCAGGAGAGCAGCCTACCAGAAGGCTGATATGCTAGCTGTCCTGACCGACAAACAGAGGGAAGTGATGCTAGCGGCATTTCAGAACGGTTACTATGATTATCCCAAGAAAATCAGCAGCAAGCAGCTGTGCCAGATGGTCAACATCAGCAAACCCACCCTCCTGCAGCATATGAGGAAGGCCGAAGGGCGGATTCTTAAGGAGATAATGACGGGGTACTTCCAACACCCATAGTGATCACGGGTACAGTGGGACACGCAAGGGCTCAATACCGCCAGTTGATCGAAAATCATATTCGGACAGGTGAATCCGTGCGGACCCACTTTCGGCCGACCCTCCCGGTTCGGGTTTTATACCGCAATATAGGTCGAATGACCGGTGAGAAAATGGGACGGACCGTACCGACCTACCGCATGACGGCGGAGATGATGATCGATAGCTGGAAGGACTACCGGAGGGCACTGCCCCAGGACGACCGTGAGGTCTTCGACCGTATGGTGAACCGCATACGCATGCATGCCTCCGCCTCCACCTATGCCATATTCAACGACCCCTTCGAAGGGGCGGTCCTCTCCATGCTCCTGGAGCAGGAGAAGGAGCTCGCCAAGCTGAGACGGGAGGCGGCCGGCCATGCGGGGCTGGATCGTTGACTGCTATGCCGACCCGACCCAGGACGCCATGGTCACCTGGCTGCGGACCAATTCCGGGGTGGAGCGCCTGGAGGACCGGCGCTTCCGTCCTGCCTTCTACGCCTGGGCACCGCAACACCGGCTCTCCGAGCTGAAGGCCTCCCTGCGCATGCTCGGCACCGCCGAGGTCACCGAGGAGCGACGGCGCATCTGGCTGGGAGAGAGGGAGCGCGAGGTGCTGCGCGTGGTACCGTCCTCCTACGACCAGCTCACCCCCCTCGCCCGCACCGTGGACCGCTGGGGGCTGTACCGCGATTACAAGCTCTTCAACGTGGACTTTCGCATGGAGCACCGCTACTTCATGGCGCACGACGTGTTCCCCATGGGCCTGCTGGAGTACGATGGTCGCTTCCACCATCTGGACACGCCGTATCGCCTCGACTACCCGTTGCCGGACCTGCGCGTGTGCCACCTCGACCTGGTGGCCGAGGCGAGGCAGCGCATCCCCACCATGGAGGACCGCCTCGTCTCCGCCAAGCTGAACGACGTGGTGCTGGAGGGGGACGAGGCCTCGGTGCTGGACCGGCTGGACCGCACGGTGCGCGAGATGGACCCGGACGTGATCGTCACCGACGGGGGCGACGCGTTCTACCTGGACTACCTGCAGGCCCGGGCGGAGCTGCACGGCGTCCCGGTGGAGCTGGGCCGGGACCAGGGCATGCGCCGGGCCAAGGGCAAGAGCTACTTCACCTACGGGCGCATCGTCTACAAGGCCCCGGCGCACAAGCTGCGCGGCCGCATCCACATCGACCGGGCCGGCTCGTTCATGTACGACGAGTCCGGGCTGGATGGCGCCATCGACCTGTCCCGTCTCTCCCGCATCCCGGTGCAGGAGATGTCGCGCCTCTCACCAGGCACGGCCATCAGCTCCATGCAGGTGAACGAGGCGCTGCGCATGGGCACCCTGGTGCTATGGAAGAAGAACCTCCCCGAGGACTTCAAGACCGCCGGGGACCTCCTCGTCTCCGACCGGGGAGGGTTCATCTACGAGCCGAAGGTGGGGCTGCACGAGCGCGTCACGGAGGTGGACTTCGCCTCCCTCTACCCCAGCATCATGGTGGTGCACAACATCTCGCCGGAGACGCTGCGCTGCGGCTGCTGCCCCGATTCCCGCCGCATCGTGCCGGAGATCGGCTACCCCATCTGCGAGAAGCGGGAGGGCCTGTTGCCGCGCGTGCTGCGCCCCATCATCAAGCGCCGCCTGGCCCTGAAGAGGCTGGCCAAGGAGGGCGGACGCCACGCCGAGACCTACCGGGCCAGGGCCAAGGCCCTCAAGTGGGTGCTCGTCACCTGCTTCGGCTACACCGGCTATCGCAACGCCCGCTTCGGCCGCATCGAGTGCCACGAGGCCATCAACGCCTACGGGCGGGAGATCATGCTGCAGACCGCGGAGATGGCGGAGGCGCGCGGCTTCCGCATCCTGCACGGCATCGTCGACTCGCTGTGGCTGGTGGGCGACGGCGACGGGGCCGCCTTCTGCTCCGACGTCTCCAGGCGGGTGGGCATTCCGCTGCAGCTGGAGGGCGTGTACAGATGGATCGTCTTCCTGCCTAACGTCACCACCGGGGTGGGCGCGCTGAACCGCTACTACGGCGTGTTCTCGGACGGTGAGCTGAAGCTGCGCGGCATCGCCATGCGGCGGGGGGACACCACCGGCCTGGTGAAGAGGTTGCAGGGCGATCTGCTGGAAGGGATGGCGCGCTGCGTCGATGGCAGGGAGTTCCTGGAGAACATCCCGTGCGGCGCTGGCGACGACGCGCCGCTTCGTGGAGGAGGTGCGCTCGGGAGCGGTCCCGCTGGACCAGCTGGTCATAACCAAGCGCGTGTCGCGGGAGGTGGAGGAGTACACGCGACCGCAGGAACGAGTCCCTGGACGCGCTCAAGCAGCTCAAGGCGGCCGGCTTCCGCGTCCCGCCAGGCGAGATGATCGAGTACGTGGTGCTGGCCGACGACCGGAGGGCCAAACCGGCCCAGTTCCTGGACGGGGACGAGGCCTATGACGAGGGCAAGTACGTGGACCTGGTCCTCAGGGCGACGAGCGAGCTGCTCGCCCCCTTCGGCTATGACCTGGAAAGGATGCGCGCCGAGGTGGCTAGACCATGATGAGCATCAAGGAGGCGGGGAGGCTGAGCAGCTCCAACGCACGGGCCATCTTGGGCCTCTCCATCCATTGTAGTGGGAGCCGCCGGAGCACGCGGTCCCTAGGTGGCAACTGTTCGCCGCGCAATACGTCGAGAGAAAGATGGGAGGAGAACGCGGCCAGGGCCAGGACCGGAACGGGGCCAAGGACCGGAAGGAAGGCGGAGGCGATGCAGAGCGGGACGAGCGCCAATGGAAGGTAGCTCGAGTGGAACATACGCTCGTGATCCCGGTCCGGTGAGATGAGCGCATCGAGGTCGATCAGCACGGAGATGATGGCGGTGAGGAAGGCCATCGGTCCCATCTCACCGGTCGCTGATAGGATCAGACCCCCCAGGGCGAAACCGGTGGAGGCGTGGAAGAGGGTGTTGCTCATGGTCCTCTCCCCAGTGAGACCACGATCGAAGGCATCCAACCAGCGTATGTGAGGAGAAGGGGAACGATCAGGGAACCGGTCAGACAGACCCGGCTCACCCCCAGGGCGGGCGGGACCAACCCCACGAGGGAGGCGACGGCCAGGACCAACAACCCTGCTGGCCCGCACATGACCGCACAGAGCGCCAGGATAAGGACGAGGACCATCCGCGATAGGTGACCACCTCCATGACCAGAGGCCCTTTCCGCGAAGGCACGGCCGATCTTGATGGTGAGGACGAAGGCGATCAGCGAGGAAAGCAGCACAGAGAGGAGCAGGAGGGCGAGATAGGTGGAGGTGGGCTGGACCATCCCCGCCAACGCCTCGTCGCCGAGCATTTGTTCCACCACCATGAGGGCCCCGGTGCCGCCATGGCCGGTCGATGCCAATGCCAAGACGCCGAAGACCATGGCAGCGGTCCCAACCGCGGCCGTCATGACGATGAAACGCGTGGGCCCCGGCCTCCTCGTCCATGTCCGTATCCGGAGATATCATCGTCCCAGCCACCGTGGCCGAGGTCGAGGTTATGCCAGGTACAAGTCCGGCCAGAAGCCCGGCCAAGGTCCCTCCCAAGGCGTGACCGGTCTCTAGCGGGGCATCGGACTCGGTCTCCTGCCGAGGGAGCGACTGACGCCCCTGTGATTCCAGGAGCGCGGGCAATCCGAACAGTCCGGTGAGAAGGGGGAACATCATATTGCCATCGATCCCCTTCCAGGCGATCATGGAGGGAGGGTGCCCCCAGAGGACGGCCATGCCCAGGGCCCCGGAGAGGACGATGCAGCCGGCCGCCATCACCGACCTTGACCATCGTCTTCGGGACAGATGCCAATTGCCCTCAAGCACGAGAGGACTGGCTAGGAAGGCGCCCCTTGTATCGGACCGAGAAGCGCCCTTGGGTCGTAGCTATCTCGTATCCCCGAACTTTCCGTCGCACCCTGCCATGAAGCGTGTCGCATGCCCCTGACCTGGGTCGGATCGGTACTATGGATATGTCCGCACCCGTCCTGAATGACCTTGCATGGAACGATGTGACGACGATGATCGATGGTCTTTGGCTCATTATGAGCAAGAGCAGCATGAGGAGAAGCAACCCCGGTATGTATGCGTCCATCCTCTCCAAGGGCCTTATCGAGGTCTGGAAGAACATCAGGAGCGGGATGGAGATGAGCAGCGCGACCATGGCCCCATAAAGTGAGCCTCCTGCCGCCAATCGCACCGCCAGGAACCCTTTGCCGGCGAGAAGCAAGCGGTGGCCAGGCAGGACGGTGAGACAATCCTCGTCGTCAGGGACTCCGATGAACACGGACGGGATGAAATCGAGAAAGCTATGCGTCACCGCCGCAGAGACGATGGCACAGGCGAGCAATAGAGGGACCAGGACAGGATCGACCCCGGCCCCTTCACAGAATGGGACCAATCCCGCCGTCAGGGTGGGATAGCTCAGGAGCATGAGAAGGGCCATCGTGTTGACGTGCACTCCCGGGACTAGCCCGGTGAACGTTCCCAACGCGGTACCGGCCATGATGCTGTAGCAGGCGAGGAGCAGCAAGGCCATGTCCATATCGGGTCGATCGGCCGGTACGGGACAAGGCCACGAGCATTACTAACAGGCTACCCCGGCAAGGGTTATATCTGACGGCCTGGTTCCCAGGTGCATGAGCGATGTGGTGGTGGCCGAGAAGCTCACCAAGGACTACGAAGAGTTCCGGGCCGTGGATGGCATCGACTTCAGCATCCACCTGGGGGAGTGCTTCGGCTTCCTAGGCCCCAATGGGGCTGGCAAGAGCACCACCATGCGCATGATCCATTGCGCCTCCCCGCTCACCTCCGGAAAGCTCAAGGTGCTAGACCTGGACGTCGAGATGGAGCCCCGAAGGATCAAGTCCCTCATCGGGGTGGCACCTCAGGAGAACAATCTGGACCCCGATTTCTCGGTCATCAAGAACCTCACGGTCTATGCCCGCTACTTCGACATGGAAAAGTCATTGGCGCTGAAGCGAGCGGAGGAACTGCTAAAGTTCATGCAGCTGACGGAAAAGCGTGACGAAATGGTCACCGATCTCTCCGGGGGCATGAAACGACGTTTGATCATCGCAAGGGCGCTGATAAACGAGCCCAGGATATTGATACTGGACGAGCCTACCACCGGGCTCGACCCCCAGGCAAGGCATCTGATCTGGGAGCGCATTAGGGAGCTCAAGCGCAAGGGGGTGACCGTCATCCTCACCACCCATTACATGGACGAGGCGGAGAAGCTGTGCGATCGCCTGGTCATCATGGACAAGGGCAAGATCGTCGTGGAAGGCACACCGAGGAAGCTCATCGAGGAGCGGATCGGCGCCGAGGTCGTCGAGATCGATGAGCCGAGCCATGAGGTGGAGGCCTTCGCCAAGGAGCGCGGCCTCGATTTCGAGAGGACCGCGGACCGACTGCTCATCTACTCTCGCTGCTGCGAGGACCTGCTCTCCGAACTTAGGTCCAAGTTCCAATTGGATTCGGTGATCATCCGGAGGGCCACACTGGAGGATGTCTTCCTCCGTCTCACGGGCAGGAGGCTGGTGGAATGAGCTTGATGAAGAACATCAGCTGGAGGAGCTGGGCCGCGTGGCAGCGCAACAGGGACGTCTTCCTTAGGACCTGGAAGACCAATTTCCTGCCCCCGTTCCTAGAGCCGATACTATACCTCCTGGCGATGGGGCTGGGCTTCGGGACCCTCATAAACGACCTGGTGTTCCGTGGAGAGACAATAGAATATATCCAGTTCCTAGCCCCAGGCCTGTTGGCCATCTCGATAATGTACGGTGCGTTCTTCGAATGCAGCTTCGGCTCGTTCGTGCGCATGCACTACCAGAAGACCTTCGACGCCATGGTGGCCACTCCGTTGACGATAGAGGACGTGATAGCTGGAGAGATCCTCTGGGGGGCGACGAAGAGCCTGATCAACACCACCATTGTTCTCGCTGTGATCACGGCATTCGGATTGGCGACCTTCCCCGGTCTGTTGTTCGTACCCTTGATAGCCTTCCTCGGTGGTATGATGTTCGCCAGCCTGGCCATGCTGTTCACGGCGCTTGTGCCCAACATCGACTCGTTCAACTACCCGTTCTTCCTACTGATCACGCCGATGTTCCTTTTCAGTGGGACCTTCTTCCCCTTGGACGTGCTGCCGACCTGGGCACAGAACCTTGCTTACGCCCTGCCCCTCACGCATGTGAGCATAGTGGTACGTGACCTATGCTTCAACTTCTTCGGGCTCATCGACGTCGCTGGCATCATATATATGGTGATCTTCACAACGGTCGTCTTCTTCGCCTCGATCCACCTGATGAAGAGGCGCCTCATCAAGTGATGATGACCACCCGGCCCTTCCGCATCTCCACCTTGACCAAGGTCTTGATCCTCACGCCGAGCTCTCTCTCGATCTCAGCCTTCCGGTCCCCCTTCTCCACCACCACGATCACGTCTACGATATGGACTCCCATGGCCTGAAAGGCCTTGATGATGGCCTTGAGAGTGCCTCCCGTGCTTATGACGTCGTCCACGATGACGACCCGATCGCCTCTACTGATCCCGTTGATGAACATGTCGGTCCTGGCGTACCCTGTGGTCTGCTGCAGGCTGACCTCCCCGGGTAGACCATATCTGCGTTTGCGCACGACGTTGTAGGGTATTCCTGTGCGAAGGGAGAGCGGGACCGCCAGGGGGATGCCCATGGCCTCCGGGGCAACGATGATGTCGCAGCGGAGGTCGCCCAGCTCCACCATGCGGTCGATGATCTCATTGAGGACCACGGGGTCCATGGAAGGGATGCCGTCGGTCACAGGGTTGACGAAGTAATCGTATTCGCCCATGCGCACCACCGGGCTTTCTTCCAGGCTTTGCTTCAACTTGTCCAGCATCGTTCTCCTCATTCGATTGGGCCGTAAATAATGGTTCTCGCGGACCTTGGCATGATAAATAATTTCAAGGTCGAGACCCAATGATAGTAACTGGGACCACTCATGGCACAGCATAGGATAGGGACGACAGGCGACTTCCCTGAGGGAGCCCTCCGTTCGGTCGAGATCGAGGGAAGACTATTCCTCGTGGTGCGGTTGGACGATGGCACGTTCGCGATGGATGGGCGGTGCTCGCACATGGGCATGGACCTGAGCAAGGGGCGTCTGGACGACCATACGGTGGAGTGCAGGTTGCACCACGCTGTCTTCGATCTTCGCACAGGGAAGGTGTTGCGAAATCTAGCGGCGAGGGATGTGAAGACCTATGAGGTGACCATCAAGGACGAACAGATGTACCTGGACCTTTGAATGATCAGTTGAGGCATACCCATATGCGCCCTTGCCGGCGTACCTTACCTTCCACCTCAAGGTCCTTCAGGGTACCCCGTACCAGTTCATGGGAGACCTCGATCTGGAACTGCTCCTTGAAGGCCCTCTGTATCTCATCCTCCGTCTTTCCCTCGTTCAATGTCTTGGGAAGGAGGGTCCTTAGGTCCTCGTGGAGGTTCCATGGGAAAATGAACCAGGTCCATTGGTCCTCAGGGACCTTGACCGAGTAGAAGTCAGGCTCCATCTTGGAGTGGGTTATGTGTAAGAGGGAGGCGGTTCGGACCTCCTTAGGACGCAGTGCATCCACATGGCTCAGGGCGAGCTTCAGGCTCTCACCGGTATCGGTGATGTCATCGACGATGAGCACGCTCTCGTCCTCGATGTTGGCGTTGAGCTCCTGTGTCAGCAACGCCTTCCCGTCCTGGTTGGCGGTTATCCCCCAGTGCTCCGTCTTGATGGCGTATAGCTTCTTCACGTGAAGGTGGTCGCAGAGTAATCGTGCGGGAACCCATCCGCCCCTGGTCAGACCGATGATGACCGTGGGCTTGCACTCGCAGTCACGGATCTGGCGGGAGACGTCCAGTGTCCATTTCGCTATCTCCTCGAACGTCACCAACTTGCATCTGAAGCTCTCCATCTTGCTCATGCTGGATCATTCCCCATCGAAAACATCCCAAATACGATTGGGTGAGGTCGTTCCAGCTGATATTATTTTCCAATCTGGTCGCCGATGAGCACCGGGACGAACTCCTGCTTCAAAGTATCGAACAGCCCTTTGTCGCACAGCTTCAACTCTGGCACCACCAGCAGGCTCTGGAAGGAGAGCGTCATGAGAGGTGCCGGAAGGTCGCAACCCATGTGGCGCAACATCTCGCACACCCGCCCCTCGTCCTCGGCCACGCTCCTGCACGGTGCGGTGCTCATCAGTCCCACGACGTCCAGTACCAATGACTCATGTCTTTCGCCGTCCGTGACGAAGTAGCCCCCACCCTGCTCTGTGACGCTGTTCACCGCTTGGGCCATGCATTGGGGGTCCGGTCCGACCGTGATGATGTTGTGGGAGTCGTGAGCCACGGTTGACGCCACCGCCCCCTTCCTGATCTTGAACCCGGATACATAGCCTAAGGCCACTGGTGCCTTATGATATCGGTTGACGACCGCGATAGGGATCACGTCCTTGCCTAGGTCGGGTTGTACGAGACCATGACGGACGTCGAGCGCGGCCTCCTCGGCCTTACTGTTGATATGGTCGGGGATGATGCGGATCACCCTCGTTCGGACCTTGGTGCCAGGGTAAGGGAGCTCGAACTCCTCCGGTTGGCGTTGCTGTACCATCATCCTCTCGTTCAGATGAGATGGCTTCGGTGCGAAGAGGGCCTTCCCGTCCTTGGCGACAAGCTCTCCCGCTATGTAGACCTCCATGACATTGAAGTTCTTGAGGTCGTCCACTATGACCATGTCCGCCACCTTTCCCTTGGCCAGCGCACCGCTGGGCAGGAAGTAGTGCCATGAGGGCCATGCCGTCACCGACCTGATGGCATGGATGGGGTCCATCCCTAATGCCACCGCCTTGCGGAGGAGGATGTCCAGGTGACCGTTCATCAGGTCCACCGCCTGAAGGTCGTCCGAGACGAGGAAACACTCGTTGGACCGAGCGAAAGGCATCAGGGCGCCTAGGTTACGATTGGCCGAGCCTTCCTGCACCATTATCCACATGCCCAGGTGGAATTTCTCCTCCGCCTCGTCGGCGCTGAGCGACTCGTGGTCTGTGCTTATGCCAGCGTTGATGTACTTGACCAGGTCGTTCCCCATCAGACCAGGACAATGACCGTCCACTGGCTTCCAGTATTCACGGGCGACCTTGATCTTGTCTCTGATATCAGGGTCGTCCTTGAGCACCGCAGGGAAGTCCATCACCTCACCCAGGGCGACGAACTCCTTCATGCGTAGGAGCAGGTCGACCTCCTCCTTGCCTAGCCTGGCACCGGAGGTCTCGAACATCGTCGCCGGCACGCAAGAGGGGGCAGTGTAGTAAGTTCTCATGGGGACACTTTGGGCATCTTCCATCATGTAGCGGATGCCGGTCATTCCCATGACATTGGCGATCTCATGAGGGTCGTTGATGATGGAGGTGGTACCATGCGGAACGGCGGCCTCCGCGAAACGGGAGGGGCAGAGCTGGGACGACTCGATGTGAATATGTGCCTCCACGAAACCAGGGAGGATATGGTGGTCCGGTGCGCTATCCAGCTTCTCTACGGCGAGGACCCTTCCGTCCGCGAAGCTGACCCGGGCGGGGAAGACCTTGCCCTCGATCACATCAACATACTGCCCCTTTATCGACCGTGGCTCCATGATCGATAAAAGGCAGCTGATTCCATAAAAATACTTTTAATTCGTTGATGCTCCAAATCACGTGAGCTATCCGCGAGAGGTCCTCAACGAGATCAAATGGAGGCATCATGCGTTGGACGAAGCTATCGTCACTTATGTGCACCGCGGGGCCCCTGGAGATGTCCTCACCATATCCGGGAAGGACATCACGGAACTGGGAAGGTCGTTCTTCTCGACCGGGGAGACAATGATACCATATCATCGCATTGTGAGGATCGTGTTCCGTCAAATGGTTGTGTTCCCTGACATTAAAAAAATGGGAACGTAAGGGGTTTGACGTTCTTACTGTATCATTCACCGCGGCTCATTGCAGTTGGGGCAGTGGTGCATGAACGCGGGATAGCTGACGCCGCACTTCTTGCACTTTACCATGTCCACCTTCTGCTGCTCGGCCGGCTTGGGCTCTGCGGCGGGCGCTGCCGGCGGGGCCTGCTGTGGCGGGGGCGGTGGGGGCGGGGCGTATTGAGACTGTTGGGGCGGGGCCTGACCAACCTGACCAGGCTGGGCCTGGTACTGCGCATATTGCGGCTGGAAGACCTCCTGGAACTTGATCCAACCGACCAACATCAATATGCCAGGGATAAGGCCGACGAAGAGTGCCAAAATGCTCCATAGAAGGAACATTATGTTCGCGTCATGGAACCTTCCTTGGTCAATCTGATCGAATACTGAGGACTTGACCAGGAAGAATAGCAGGATGCCTAGGATCAACCAGATCACGAACCCGTACAAATAGGTCCAGTAGAATAACATCACATAGATCGTGAATATTACCCCTACAACGAACATGATTAATGTGAAGAGCATGCCCCAGTAGGCAAACTGCCGAGCTTGTGCCGCAGGTGCCGGGAGCCATGGGGGTCCTCTCGAATCCGGTAAGAATGGTATGTTGTTCAATATCTCAACTCCTTATCCCATCTGACCAGCTAACAGCTGGAATGCCAAGTAAATCATGTTCTTAATATAAGTTTTTCACCTTAGGATAAGACCAAGGTTGAGAGTAGGCGAACATGATGTGTCGTGCGTGACCGAAAGTATGCTTATAAACACATCTGGTCAAGACGAACTTACTTATTTGGACACAGTCATCCAATTATGAAGTGTAAGATCATCGGGCCATCAATCGGTCCTTAGATAGTTTGGTCGGATCAGGAAGGGGGTGTCATTACGAAGGTCGATGTTAAGGCATGGCTCAGATCAAATATCCCTGTCTTGGATTGGCTCCCAAGATATGAAAAGAAAGACCTGAGGATCGATCTTGTCGCTGGTTTGACCGTGGGAGCGGTCGTCATCCCCTCGGCCATGGGCTGGGCTACCTTGGCCGGTCTGCCCACCCAGTATGGGCTATATGCCGCAGTGGCCTCCCTGATCGCCTATTTCATCTTCGGGTCGTCCAAGCACCTGATCGTGGTGCCTTCGTCCGGTCCAGCGGCATTGGTAGGGGCCGGTCTGGTGGGGCTGGTCTTCGCTGACGAGAGCCAGTACATAGCGGCAGTGGCCATGCTCGCCTTCATCACTGGCCTCATGCTCATCATGGCCAGAGTGGTCAAGCTGGGATTCATAGTCAACTTCATCTCCCAGACCGTCCTCATCGGTTTCCAGATAGGGCTGGCCCTTTATGTCATCAATCTCCAGCTGGGTAGGGTCCTGGGCATCAGCGGGGCAAGTGGCAATTTCTTCGAGGTGGCCATTTACTACATAAAAAACATCGACCAAGCTAGTCTCACAACCATCTCCATCGCCCTCATGGCCTTCGCCCTCATTTTTATTGGTAAAAAATATTACAGAAAGATACCTTGGAATTTCGTGCTCATCATCGTGGCCACGGCGCTGGCCACGGTCTTGCCCGTCGTGGATTGGGGGATAGATGTGGTGGGGTCCATCCCTGAGGGTCTGCCCGATTTCGTCATCCCCAACACCGGTGGGCAATCATTAACGGCACTGATGACCATTGCGGTGGGGCTGTTCCTTATCACCTATATCGAAGGCATATCCGTGAGCAAGACCTTTGCCAAGAAGGGCGGGTACGAGGTCGATAACAACCAGGAGTTCACCGCCTATGGCGCAGCTAACTTGACGGCGAGCTTCTTCCAAGGCATGCCCTTGAACGGGAGTGCCTCGAACACAGCCATCAACTACGAGAACAACTCCAAGAGCCAAGTCTCCAGTGCTGTGGCGGCGGTCGTTCTCATACTGGTCCTGCTCTTCTTCACATCCTTCTTCAGCAACCTTCCCCGGGTCATCATCGGGGTGATCATCATCGCCGCCATGCTTACCCTCATCGACATAAAGTCCTTGCAGCGGGTCTATGCCTTCGACAAGAGGGAGTTCGGATTCGCAGTGGCGGCGATTCTGGGCGTCCTCATCTTCGGACTGTTGGAGGGGATCTTCATCGGTGTGGCGCTGACCATGCTCGACCTGCTGTACCGCATCTCCCAGCCCGGGATAAGGCAGCTCGGCCGCATTCCGGGGACCTTCGAGTTCACCGACCTGGACCGCAGTCCCGGGAACGAGACAATCACCGGAGTGATGGTCTTCCGGGTCGACGGTCCATTGATGTTCCCCAACGTCTCCAAGGTGAGGCAGGAGGTCCTCAGGCAGGTCAGGCGAACGAGCAATGTCAAGCTGGTGGTGCTCAGCTTGAGCAGTTCTCCCTATCTCGACCTCTCTGCGACAGAAACGATCGAGACCCTGTTCACTGAATTGAAGGATATGGGGGCCACCCTCAGACTGGCCGATGCCTCCGGGTCCTGCCGAGACTCCATTCGCCAGGCGGGTTTGGAGGAGAAGATCGGGGAGATGAACCCCGGCATGTCCATCCAGAAGGTTATCGATCAATGGATCAAGGAAACGTTGAACGCTCAGTGATTGGCATGGGACATACTGAACTGTCAAAGTGGAAATGGAGATTGAGCTCGGATGGCGCCTCCGCGTCTGGGGTGAGCTGGAAGACGACCCTCACCCCATCGATGTCCATCTCGGTCCCGATCTCAGAAATGATGTTCGTGCATTTCTTAATCATGTCGGGCACCAGGCGGTCACCACTTAATATTTAATTAATAATATAATAAATATGTCCTAATCACCTGGGCGAGGGTGATTTGTGAAAGAGGGCTATCTTCAGGAACGGCAGGGAATATATTATTGATCCATTCCTTTTATAATTCTGAACATTGTTGTTGATAAATGTCCAGCACATTGTTTTATTGATGTATACCAGCGATATTTTGAAATAGTGGACCCCGCTCTACATGGCGATTGTAACAATCATAGAGTGAATTTGATGCAGTATCATGAGTTCAAAAAAATTTATGATCGTTTGGGCACGCCCTCTGACATCAAAACACTTTCCCAAGAGCTAGGCCTCGATGAGGAGCTAGTGACGGTCATCTACACGCAGCGAACGGTGCGTGAGACCACCAGGGCGTTCTACCAGGTGCAACGCTACGGGAAGGATATGGTGAGGGACTGGGAACGAGGTAGGTCGTTGCTACAGATCTCCGAGAAGGCCCGTTTCTCCCCCATCCTCACCGGTTTGCTCATCTTCAAGGAGATGGGGAAGTCCCGCAAGCAGTTCTGGAGCTTCGTGCGCAATCCCGAGATCATTCCGGACAGGCGCCTCCGCAAGGAGATAGAGGAGATCACGGCGGCCGATTACGTCTACTCACCTTGGGCGAACGAGGTGCAATGCAAGCGCGGCATCTGGGGTGAGGTCAAACTGCAGGGATGGCTCACGGAGAACAACATCACCTTCCGGACGGAGAAGGACCTCCGGGGAGAGTTCCAGAAGACCCCGGACTGCCTTTTCGACAAGCCGGTGATGGTGAATGGCTGGGAATGTAACTGGATAGAGTCCAAGGCAACCTTCGGGGACAAGGTGGAGGTCAACAAGAACCTCAAAAAGCAGCTCGCACCTTACCTAGAGCTTTTCGGACAGGGCCTGGTTGTTTATTGGTTCGGTTATCTGGAAGAGGTGGAGATTCCGGAAGGCATCTTCATCATGGACTCCGCGCTGGTGGAGCATTGCTGCGACTACCTGCAATGAGATGATAACCAGTCGAGAACCGTATTATAGGGTCAATGACATCCTCGAGGCATGGTGTCCGAGATCCTCTCGGCCAGTGAACTGGAACGTTTCAGCTATTGCCCCTTGAGCTGGTGGCTGAGCCGCAGCCAGGACACCACCTCTGAACGCCTGGAGGAGGGGGAGCGCAGACATGGTGACCTATCGAACAACCTGAAACAGGTCATCGATACCGAGAAGAGGGTCATGGTCTGGGAGCGGGCCGTGCTATGGTTCTCCCTGATCGCGACCATTCTCGCACTCGTCGCCATCCTGATAATCAATGAGGCCCTTGCCGAGGAGTCGCTCTGGCTCAGCACCATCCCCTCCGTCCTCTGGATCTCGCTCATATTGTACATGGTCTATCGGTCGGGTCGAGGGGAGAATGCAAAGCACCTACGCAAGGAGCGCATAGCCGCGGTGGCGGGCGTCGTGCTGTTATTCCTCGTGCTCAATCTGATCATCATCTTCGACGTTCCCACGCAGTTGTCCAACGTCATGTTGATATTGGCATTGATCTGGCTGATCGGTTCTGCGGTCGTGCTCTATTGGTCCCTCTCGGAGCACCGGAAGGCGGAGATCAAGCGCAAGGAGATGCACCTGAGCGGAAACGTCCTCTACGTTGGAAACGATGAGGCACCGATCTACCGTTCAGAGCGCTATGGGCTCAGTGGCAAGCCGGATTATGTCCTGCAGGAAGGCGAGGAGCTCGTCCCTGTGGAGATGAAGAGCGGCCGCACCCCCAAAGGGCCCCTGTTCTCACATATCGTCCAGGTGGCGGCCTATTGCCTTCTGCTCGAGGACTATACAGGTAAGAGGGTCACTCGTGGGGTTCTAAAGTACACCGAGGCGGAGTTCGACGTGGACTTCGACGAGAACCTCCGGCAGCTGGTCCTCACGAAGATCGATGAGATGCACCGCACATTGGAGGAAGGCGAGGCCCACCGCAACCACAATCGCCCAGGGAAGTGCCAGTCCTGTTCGAGGCGAGAGGTCTGCCCAGAGCGATTGGTCTGATCATTCGACCGTGACGCTTTTCGCGAGGTTCTTGGGCTTGTCGATGGAGCAGTCCCGCTTCAAGGCTGTGTAATACGCTATCAACTGCAACACCACCGTCACCACCACCGGGGAGAACAGCGGGTCCACGCAGGGTACGTGCAGGACCACATCGGCCACCTGGGGCAGCTCCTTGTCACCCTCGCATCCTATGGCGAGGACGGGACTGTCCCGTGCCGCCACCTCGGAGATGTTGGCCATCATCTTTTCATAGGTATGGTCCTTGGACAGGGCCACCGCCACCACCGGGGTGGTATGGTCGAGCAGGGCGAGCGGCCCGTGCTTCAGCTCCCCGGCGGCGAAGCCCTCGGCATGGATGTAGGATATCTCCTTCAGCTTCAATGCCCCCTCCAGCATCGTGGGGTAGTTGATGTTCCGTCCGATGAAGAATACGTCGCGCGCAGGGACCAGGAGTTCCACCGATGCCTCCACCTCGCTAGCGTTGTCGAGCACCGTTTGGACCGCACCGGGCATGGTCCGGAGCTGGGAGAGGGCGTTCCACATCGCATCGTGGCTGAGGTTGCGCTTGGCGTACCCGATGCGAATGGCGATGAGATAGAGGGCGATGAGCTGGGTGAGGTAGGTCTTCGTGGCCGCCACGCCGATTTCCGGGCCCGCGCGGGTGTAGAACACCTCGTCCACCTCCCTGGTCAGAGTGGACCCGATGACATTGGTGATGCCGAGGGTCTTGCACCCCCTCCGTTTCGCCTCCCTGGCGGCGGCCAAAGTGTCCGCGGTCTCACCGCTCTGGGATATGAGGACCACCAGGGGGAACTCCTTGGCACCGGGGGAATAACGGTACTCGGAGGCCAACTCGACCGTGACGGGTATCTTTGCCAGCTCCTCCAGGACGTACTTGCCCACCAAGGCAGCATGGTAGGATGTGCCACAGGCTATGATCTTGATAGAACCGAACTGGACCGAGGGCAATAACTCCCCATTCTCTATGACGTCCAACGCCCCGAGCAACGAGTTATGGATCGCCTGCGGTCCCTCGAATATCTCCTTGAGCATGAAGTGCGGGAATCCACCCTTCTGGGCGTCCTCCGCGTTCCAGGTGATGGTCTGGGAGGCCCTTTCCACCTCTAGACCGTCCGGACCGTAGATCGTGACCTCCTCGGGGGTGATGACCACGGTCTCCCCATCCATGACGTACTTGACCCGATTGGTGTAGCTGAGCAGCGCTGTGACGTCCGATGCCACGAAGTTCTCGTCTATGCCGATCCCGAGCACCAGAGGGTTCTCCTTCCTCGCGGCGACTATGTTACCGGACCCGGTCTCGATGCAGGCTATGGCATATGTCCCTTCGATCTCCGCCAAGGCCGCCCGCACCGCCTGGTGCAGATCGCCCTTGTTATGTTTCTCGATGAGATGCACTATCACCTCAGTGTCCGTCTGGGAGGTGAATATATGCCCCTCGCTCTGCAGTCGCTCCTTGAGGGCCATATAGTTCTCTATGATGCCATTGTGCACCAGGGCGATGCGCCCATGGCAATCCAGGAACGGATGGGCGTTCTCATTGGATGGCTTTCCGCAGGTGGCCCAGCGGGTGTGCCCGATGCCCACATGCCCGTTCATCTTGGGCAGCGTCCTCTGCATCTCATGGAGCTCACCTTTGCGCTTATGGAGATTAAGTTCGGGGTTCATGATGACGATGCCGGCGGAGTCATATCCACGATACTCCAGGCGGCGCAGGGCCTCCACAATGACCTCTGAGGCCTCCCTCTGCCCGGTGTAACCGATGATGCCGCACATCTCAGATCACAGTGCTCCTGTTCTCCACGTTGACCGAGACCTTGGCCCCGTCCCCGATACGACAGCCCTGGCCTATGATACATCCCGGCGATATGACCACGCGCGCCCCCGTGGTGCTCTCATCGCCGATCATGCACCCGATCTTCGGGACGTTGTGGAATCCATCATCCAAATGCACGTAGGCAGTGCCACAGTAGCAGGAGAAGCCCGGGCCGAGGCGGACGTTGTCGTCCACGACAGACTGGCATAGATGTGAGTGCGCCGCCGATGACCACGTTGTTCATGATCACGCAGTTCTTTATCGCCACGAAAGGTTCGATGGAGACGCCGTCCCCGATGCTGGTGGATGGGAATATGCAGCTGGATGGCCCGATGTCGCAACCCTCCCCGATGATGACTGGCCCTTCGATATAAGTACCGGAACGGACGCGGGTCCCCTTCCCTATCTGCACGGAGCCCTTGATGGTGACCCCTGGCTCCACGGTCCCCGAGATGGCCTGCCCTCGGTTCTCCAGCACGATCTCGTTGAGGCGCACCAGGTCCCACGGGTAGACGGCATCGTCCCACTCACCCTTGGCCAGGGCGGCGCGCAAGCGCATGTCGGGTAAAAGGGCTCTCAGGACCTGCGTGATTCCGTACTGGCCCACCTTGACGCCCTGCTCCATCATGGGTAGGATGTCGGGCTCGAAGTTGTACAGGCCAGTGTTGATGATGTTGCCTATCCGATCGCGGGGCTTCTCCTCGATCGACACCACCCGATCGTCCTTGAGGAGGACCACCCCATATTTGGAGGGCTCGTTACTCTCGGTGACCAGGACGGAGTGCCCCTCCCCCAGCTCGAGCAGGGTGGAGACCATCTCCTTGTCGATGATGTTATCGCCTGAGAGCACCAGGAACCTGTCCTCGATCATCTCCTTGACGAAGGTGAGGGCGTGAGCGGTGCCCAGCTGACGGTCCTGCACGATGTAACGTATGTTGGCCCCGAACCGGGAGCCATCACCGAAATGGGACATGATGCGCTCCTTCTTGTAGCCCACCACTAGGAGGAGGTCCCTTACACCGTTAGCTACCAAGGCGTTGACCACGTATTCGAGTATGGGTCGGTTCCCGATGGGCAGCATGACCTTGGGACGACTGTTGGTGAACGGTCTCAATCTAGTACCTTCCCCTGCTGCCAGAATAACGGCCTTCAAAGCATCCCCTTCCCTTTCAGCATTCCGATTTTTTAATTTAAACCTTTCATAAGGAAATCCACTCCAGGTCAAGGCTGAGTCACCATTTTGATAATTGCTACAAAAGGTTGTTCAATAGACAAAGGGGTGGAGAGACATTGGGAGAAGGAGTTAAATGGAGCCCGCCCCGAAGATGCGCATACCAACCGAGATCTTTCATTTCTTCTCGGGACCAGGCGGTCACTCTTTGATCGTCAGGGGGAGCGCTGGGGCCGGCAAGACCACCTTCGCTCTGCAGGTTATCGAGGACCTCGCGCCCGTAGAGAAGGGATATTACTTCTCGACCCGGGTCTCGGACCATGCCTTACTGAACCACTTTCCTTGGCTGGAGCAAAAGCTCGTCGGTGGAGGGATAAAGAACGGTAACAATGGCAATCGGTCTGGCCTGTCCCGTCTGAAGGGGCTCGCCATCCAGCCGGCCATCGCACCCAAGAAGGTGATGTCCGTCACAATAGGGAGGGACCTCGGTGATCTGGAGGACCTATACCAACTGGTGGAGAAGAGCGAGGGTCGGGTGCTGATCACCATAGATAGCGTGGACGCTTTGGCGGACCGCTATGGGCTACACCTATGCCAGCCTGATTTCGGCATTGCAGAAGGACCTGGTGGAGGGCAAGGGGGCCAACCTGTTATACGTCCTGGAGAACAGCGACCAGGGCCTGGACTATCTGGGTGATGGGGTGGTCATCGTCTCCCGGGGCGAGTTCAACCGTCGCCGGGTGAGGGAGATCGACATCCTTAAGCTGAGAGGTTGCGAGATCGCGCAGCCCAAGTACCTGTTCACATTGAAGGGCGGAAGGATACAGACCTTCGCCTATGCACCAGACCAGCCTAGTCCGGCGCAGACCGGATGGAGCTCGGTGCAGGACAACGATGGCCGTGTATCATCAGGCCTGATCGACCTCGACCGAGTGGTCAGCGGGGGCCTGCCGAGGGGCAGCACCGTCCTGGTCGAGCTTGGGCAAGGCGTGCCGTCATCCGTCGGCTGCCATGCTGGAGCAATCTCTGGTGGCCAACTTCGTGGCTCAGGGACGAGGCGTGATCTGGGTCCCACTGCGCAAGGCGAGCGCCGATGCGGTCCGCACGCATATGATCAATACGCTCACCAAGGACCAGTTCGAACGGTGCGTGCGCATACCTGAGATCGCCAGTCACGTCGAGGTCTCAGCCCCGTACATAATGGCAGTGGAGGGGACCGACGCAGGGGCGGACCTCAAATGGAAGAACGTTTCCTATAGCCTCAGCGGGGCCGAGTCTCCCTACCTTTCGTTGCTGGGCTTCGACACTCTTGAATCCACCTATGGGCCGAGCGTCATGGAGCAGCTCACAGAACATATTGGAATGATGAAACGCCAGAAGGGGGTTTGCGTGGCCGTGACCTCGCCATCGTCCAACTCCATCAGGAAGCTGTCCGACCTGGCCAACATCCACGTCAAGGTGGAGCGGCTTGGCGGGACGGTCGTCCTCTATGGCGAGGAACCGTTCACTGAATGCAACGCATTGGCCATCGAGGAGCGCGGCCAAGGCGGTAAGCTCTCGCTCACGCCGATAGTCTGAGGTACCATGCTGATCAAGGCCTCGTTACCTGACCTGTGTTCCGTGCTCATGATAGGCAGCCCGGGCATTGGAATGCTGGAGTTCGAGATCGGCCTGGCAAAGGACTACCTCGACGCCGGGGAGACTGTCATATTCGTCACCATGGACCTATTGCCAGGCGACCTTATCGCTCTGATGAAAGGCTTCGACATCAAGTTAGACGAGACCTTGGGCAAGACCCTGTACATCATCGACTATCATACCAGCCTGCTCGGTTCGTTAGAGGAGAAGCAATCCTACCCAAGGAACGAGGTGCGGTCCGCTGGGGACATAGAGGGCATCATGTTCAACGTATCCTCCATAGCTCATGAGCAGGGGAAGCCGGTGCGCATATTCTTCTATAGCCTTTCCACCTTGTTCCTGTACAACCAGGCGAACGTGGTCCTGAAGTTCTTCCAGATCTCCAGCTCCCGGGTGCGCAACGAGCTCGGCACCGCCATCTTCTCAATTCACGACGGCGTGCACGACGATAAGACCGTGAACCATCTGATGGCCATCGCGGACGGGGTCATCGAGCTGCGCTTCGATGATGAGCTGAACCGTATGATGAGGGTCCGCCACATGAGGGGCATACCTTTGGCCAACCAATGGATCCCCTTCGAGATAAGGGCGAACGGCAACGGGCATCATCACCCGTTGCTAGAATGGCACTAGTATTCCTCTCCTTCCTCGATGACGCCGTATAGAGAGCGTTCCAGCTCTCTGACCGATTGCTTGGTGGCTCGGGTGTAGACGTCGCACTTGGTCTTCAAACTGACCACCATCTGTTTCTTTCGACAATAGATGAGATTCCCGCCTAGTCCGATCTCCGGGCGGTTCTCCCGTTGCAGGCAGGTACAACAAAGTGCCTTGTCGTTCATTCTGGTCCTAAAGAATAACTGTTGCTATTTTAGTGTTGTCCTGAGAATCTCAGCCTGGAAGCGATGAGTTGACCGAGCTCCAGAACCTCGATCCTGCCCGGGCGGCGGAGATTGGTGACGCAGAATGGGCAGGACGTGGTCATCACCTTCGCCCCTGCTGATAACGCCGTGTCCACCTTGCGCCCCGCCATGCGGCCAGCTATGTCGGGATAGCCTGAGAGTAGCGACCCTCCCGCACCGCAACAAACCGCCATGTCCTCCGTTTCCACAAGGTCGATGTCTGGGACCGTCCCGATCAATTGCAACGTCCTTTCCGTCGTGTGTGGGCCGACCCCGCGGGACAGATGGCAGGCCATGTGAAGTGCGGTCTTTGTGGGTATGGTGGAAGACCTGAACTCAAGCATTCCGGTCCCTGTGACCTCGGTCAGGAACTCGGTTATATGCATCGCATCGAGCCCATAGCCCTCGGCGAGCTGGACAGTGCATCCGGGACATGAGGTCACGATCTGGTCGTATCGTTCCAACACCTTGAGGTTCTCATCCATGCAGCGCCGGCGGCGTCCCTCGTCGCCCAACTTGGCCAGGGGGGACCCGCAACATACCAGGCCGGTGGGCACATCGACCTCCACACCGGTCGCATCGATCAGGTGGAGGGAACTTTCCAATACACCGATCTCTCGTTGCGAGGCGATGCAGCCCGGGAAATAGGCGACCTTAGCGCCTCGGGACCTCGTGACCGCTCCGGGGCTCTTGGATGGCTCCACAGAAAGACCGAACCGGTCGATGTTCCTCACCAGCCGTTCATGTCCCGGTCTTAACGATGTCCCCTCATACAACGCACCTCTGACGTTGAGCATTGCCTTCGGAAGATCGATGCGGGAGGGGCAGGCCTGGGCGCACCTCTCGCACATGGAGCATAGCCACGCCACATCGGCGATGGCCCGGGATGAGGGACCGAAGCGGGGCGCGTCCACGGCCACCGTGCGGGGACCGGGGAATGCCAGTTCGCCCACCTCGGCCGTCACTGGACAGGCTCGGACGCAGCTGCCGCACTTCATGCATCTGTCCATGTCCGACATCAGATGCCCTCCTCCAGTGAGCGACACGCTGCCAGGGCAGTCAAGAGGCACGTCCCCATCCCATATCCATTGGCGAAGTTCAGTCCAGGCAGGGCCGATCCGGCAACGAGCACATTTTGCATCACTTTCCCTTGATGGAAGGCATGGAACGACGCGTCGCAGGCCAGGCCGGTCCTTGCCACCCGGGCCAGTGGAGAGCCTTTGGTCGAGCTGCTCCGCAGATCGAAGAACGACAATGGGTCGATGACCTCCTGACCTTCCACGCTGAGACCGCCGCTCACCACATGACCACCACAGAACAATAGCGCCTTGGACCGGACCTTCATCGTCCTCATTCCGGACTGGCAGGTCGCCATTACCGTATCCTCGCTGACATCCAACGATCCCAGCACCATCCCCCTCAGGTCTCGTACCCCTTGTGATATGGTCGCGTCGCTCATCGATCTCAACAGTCGGGTCCCGGGCAGGGACAATGGGGTGATCGCCTCCAGGAGCTGTCTCCCCGCATCCCTTGCAAGATCCGCCCAGGCTTGGTCGTGGTCGTGGGGCTGGCACATCGGAGGAAGGACCACCATGTCCGCATCCAGCTCCTGCAGTGAGTCCAAGAGGTCCTCCCTTGCCAAGGCGGTCCCGTAGCCTAACTCCATCCTGGTCGACCTAACGCCATCGTGGAGAGGTGAGACCCACCTGGGCACCGCTTCCAGACCAGAATCCTTCCTGGCCATGACAGAGAACAGTTCCGGGTCCAGGCCCTTATGGCCTCTGACCCCAACAACCGCGACAGTGGACCCACGGGCTACCTGGATGTCGTACCTGTAGGAGGTGATGGGGGCGAAGTTCACACTAATGGTCGTACCGATGTTGGTGAGAAGGGCCCTTTTGAAGGATATAGAACCCTCCCATGCGCAAGGGCCAGCCCCAAGAAATGCCTGCAACATCCGATCCATCTCGGAAATGGATTCCTGGACGAGGGCTCCATCCAGACCTAACGGTTCCTGCCACCCCTCCTCGTCAGGGAAGGTGATGCATCCGGTGGACATCTCTGAGGCGGGAGTGCCATTTCCGACCAAGGCGACATCGTGCCCTTGGCGGGCCAGCTCCCAGGCCGCGAAAAGCCCGGTTGCGCCATGGCCCAGGACGATGACGTCGGTCTCCACCATTGGTAAGGACCTCACCGACAGGACCCCTCCCCGGTATCGAAACCATATACGCCCTTGAGCAGATAGGTGCGGAACAGTTCCTGCCTCAACTGCTCCCCCACCAAAACAGGCGCTAGTCCTTTATATCGATCACAGAGGAACCTGGCCATGGTCGCCCTGGGGTCGCTGACCTTGTTGTTCATGGCAGAAAGCATGGTGAGACTGCAACCGGTCCCTTGACAGTAGCCCATCCCTGCACGGGTCCGTCTCAATAGGTCAGACATGTCGAGGACGTCCTCATGGGAGGCGAAATGGTCCAGCTCGAACCGGCACACCTGCTCGCAGGAGCATGCCACGTTCCTCGAGCTCGGGTCCGATAGGGCCATTCCCCTCATCCCATCGGGCAATCGACCGTATCGTCGTTGTAACTGTAACGTCGGTAGGCCTTGCAACCCCAGTTCGGAGAGGTCCTCCCCATGCTCCACCAACGGTTCCACGGATGTGAGGCAGTTGCCAGTGATGCCGAGCTCGGCGGCCAGGAGATCCGACATGTGCTCGGCCATGGAACGATAGGTGGTCAGTTTCCCTCCGACGATACTGAAGAGGTTCTCTAGCCCCTCCTCGGAATGGTCATATATCTGATAGGAACGACTGGCCTTCCTGCCATCACCTTCGCTCCGGACCAATGGCCTAACGCTGGCATAGGCCCTTATGGGCCGACATCTTGCCAATCCCGGCACCAATCTCGATGTCTCTCGAAGGAGAAAGTCGACCTCGGCATCATTGACCTTTGCCAGCCTTGGGTCATCAATGTATTTGGATGTGGTGCCTAGGACCATGCTGGTGCGGTTCGGCACGACGATGTCGCCGTCCGACGGGGGTCGAAGACGGTTGACCAGGGTGTTCACCAGACGCCCGCTCATGACCAGGAGGGCCCCACAGTCCTTGGATATCTCCACGCGGCAACCGGCCATCTTGGCGACCTCGTCGGACCATGCTCCGGCCGTGTTCACCACCAGGTCCGGCTTAACGACCGATATCTCCCCGTTCCGACGGTCGCGATAACGGACCTCAGAAATTCGATCCCCTTCCCTCGTCATCCCGACGACGGGGCAATGGTTATGGACAAGGGCACCATGGGCACGGGCCGCCTGAACGTTGGCCAGCACCAGTTGGAATGGGTCGATGGATGCGTCCCTGACCTGGAAGCCCTCCTCAACCTCTGTGGAGATCTCTGGCTCCGCGTCAAGGATCTCCTTCCTTGACATCCGCTCCGCTTGAACTCCGGAGTCGTAGCAACCTCTCTCGAACTGATCGACATAGGCTGCATCGTCGGAGGCGAGTCTCACGAACAGCCCGCCTAGGTCCTCGATGCAATGCCAGGCTATGTGTCGAAGGACCTCGCACTCGTCCGCGCACTCCCTGGCGGACTCCTGGTCCTTGACCGCGTAACGTGCGCCACTGTGCAATAGGCCGTGATTGCCACCACTGGCCCCACCGGAGAAATCCCCTTTCTCAAGAAGCAGGACGGACGCCCCACGCATGGCCATGTCTCGGGCGATGCCCGCACCGGTGGCGCCACCGCCGATGATCAGAACGTCAGTGCGCATACGTGGTTCACCTCAGGCCCGAACATGGACAGGACAATGCGACCTGTAGGCCTCAAAGAGGTATGAAAATATAAATGGTAGCGGGGGGTCGATTTGAACGACCGGTCTCCGGGTTATGAGCCCGACGGGATGTCCTGGCTACCCCACCCCGCTATTGTGGGAAGGTCCTATCGGACATGCCTTATTTAAAACCTTTTGACATTTAAAAAAACTTCCTTAACCGCATCACGTCCTCCATGGAACCCTTGATGCGGATCTTGCGCAGCGCGTAGGCCTTCATGACCTTCATCTTACCGCAATATAGGTCCTCCACGGTCTGAGGATCTGAAATGATAGCTATATCCGAGCAGTCCAGCAATCCCTCGTTCAATCCATTGATGTGAGCGTTCTCCAAGGTGAAATTGTAGGATTCGCAGCCCAGATCGATGTTCACCGTCTTTTTGATCCCGTTCAGCTCCTCACGCAGCTTGGGGTCGCAATCGACCTTCTGATGGAAACGATCGATGGTGCTCTGAAGGATCTCTTTGACTGGCATTTTTTTCACTCCCAATCGCTAAGCTTCGTGACCTTGCTGTCCGAGCTCATCTTCCTGATGTTCTTCCAGGATCTCCTGGTATGGGGCGGAAGGCTCCCATGCTCTTTAATGTAACCCTCCACGAACTCCATGGTGTGCCTGTCCCCGCAATATCCACTGAGCGGCCCGATCCCTAACCCTGAGCAGATCTGACGCATCTCCTCGTCACGGACGGTCTTGGCGATGATGGAGGCCGCCGAGACCACTGGATAGATGTCATCGGCCTTGTGCTTAGCGACCAATATGGGATGGCAGCTCAACTTCGAGCCCACCATCCTGGCGAACCTGCTCTCGTTAGTGTCGCATGCGTCGAGGAAGGCCTCGGTCGGTCCCAGGCGGTCCAGGAGCTCCGCGAACGCCTCCACCTCCAATTCGTTGAGGGTCTCGTGCCCCCGGGCATCGATATCTGCTGCGGGGATGACCTTGACCTCAACACGGGCGATCTCCCTTATCGAAAAGGCCAGCTCGGTGCGACGCTGGGGTGTGAGCCTCTTGGAGTCCTTGACACCAATATTCCTGAGGGGCCCATCGTCATCGACGGCCACGGCTGCCACCACCAACGGACCCATGGCCGGACCTCGACCTGCCTCGTCCACCCCGCAAAGCACGAACGTGAGTATCATCGCGGAATATTAATGGCTGTCGAATTGGGCGAAACAACATAAGGGAAGTAGTCCGATTAGCGTCGATACCATGTCAGAGGTTTTCTACGCCGACCTGCGCGCCGAGAGCGAGAAGGACAACGTGCCCAACAAGATCGGACGATTGTTCAAGAAGGCCGGTCTGGACCAGACCTTCGGCAAGGGGGACCTGGTCGGAGTAAAGACCCACTTCGGCGAAAGGGGTAACACCGCGTTCCTCCGGCCTCAGTATCTTGCCAAGGTGGTGGACCTGGTGTCGGAGAAGGGCGGCCGACCTTTCCTCACCGACAGTAACACCTTGTATGTAGGCAAGAGGGCCAATGCGGTCGATCACCTGGAGACGGCGGCGCTGCATGGCTTCACCTATCCCGTGGTGAACGCCCCGGTGGTCATCGCGGACGGCCTCAAGGGTAAGGACGAGGCGGTCATCGAGGTCAACCTGAAGCGTTGCCAGACCGTGAGGATTGGGGCTGCTGCCATGCAGGCGGACAGCATCATGTGCGTCTCGCACCTGAAGGGGCACATGCTCACGGGGTTCGGGGGGGCCATGAAGAACCTGGGCATGGGCTTCGGATCGAGGGCGGGCAAGCTGGACATGCATATGGAGGTGAGCCCCCAGGTAAAGAAGGACAAATGCCGGGGCTGCGGTACCTGCGTGAGGAAGTGCCCCGAGCATGCCATCAAGCTAACGAAGAGGAAGGCAAACATCGATGATGAAAGATGCATAGGCTGCGGGGAATGCCTGGTCGTTTGCCCATACGGAGCGGTGGACTTCGGCGACTGCTGCATGGACACATCGGCCATACAGGAGAAGATCGTGGAGTACTGCTATGGGATCATGAAGGGGCGAGAGGACCATTTCGGCTTCATCACCTTCGTGGTGGATGTGGTGCCCTATTGCGATTGCGCTCCCTTCAACGACGCCACCATCGTGCCGAACCTGGGGATACTCGCCTCAAAGGACATCGTGGCCATCGATCAAGCCGCTGCGGACCTGGTGAACGGCTCGACCGGTCTGAAAGGAACGAAGTTGAAGAAGGGATTGCGTGCCGGTGACGATAAGTGGAAGGCCCTTTACGACTTCGATTGGACCGTCCAATTGGAGTACGCGGAGAGCATAGGCCTGGGGGAGAGGAAGTACGATCTCGTCAAGGTCTGATGCAACCATTTCCTCCATTAGCTACTAATAAAATTGTCAATCGGGCAGTATTTATAAAACATCCTGAAATGCAGGGGCGGTGATAGCATAGAATTGAGCGATGTCCAGGGAAGACGCCTCACCGGCGGTTTCATGTTGACCCGGGTGGGCGTGACCGGAGTGAAGAAACCGGTCCAGGTCTGCCGGGGTGACCGAAACGTCACCTTGATCTGCACGATGGATGTGTTCGTCGACCTCCCATCCAGCCAGAAGGGGTCCCATCTCTCTCGTAACCTGGAGGTCATCTCGGAGACGGTGGAACAGAGCCTGAGCAAGCCCGTCTCCGGCATCGAGGCACTGGCCGCCATCATCAGCAAGGACCTCCTGGAACGCCATGAGTATGCCACGTTCTCCGAGGCACATGTCACTGCCGAGTACTTCCTGGAACGCACAGTACCCAGTGGTAGGAAGACCATGGAGTCTTACAAGTTGCTCGCCCGCGCCACCGACAGGAGGGACAACGGCCTGAAGAAGATGATAGGCGTGGAGGTCATCGGCATGACCGCCTGTCCCTGTGCCATGGAGACCGTCCAGGACCTTCAGAGAGGTAATCTTAGGGACAAATCGTGCGACCTACCCAACATCACCCATAACCAGCGTAACATCACCACTTTGATGATGGAGGTGCCGGAGGCCTATGACGTGGAGGCGGACGACCTCATCGACATCGCCGAGAGCTCCTTCAGCAGCCCCACCTATGAGATATTGAAGCGGGCCGAGGAGGCGCAGGTGGTCATCGTGGCCCACGCCAACCCCAAGTTCGTCGAGGACGTGGTAAGGGTCAACCTCTCCCACATATTGAAGCGGTTCCCCAACCTGCCGGACGACACCATCATCACAGTGCGGAGCGAGAGCCAGGAGTCGATCCACAAGCACAATGCCTTCGCTGAGCGCGTCACCACCCTGGGACAGTTGCGTTGCTGCGATTGAGGGGATCTCCATGGTCGGTCGGTTCAGGGCGGTGGTGTGCGACGTGGACGGCACCATCACCGACGAGATGAAGCACATCCAATGCCGAGGCATCGAGGTGCTCCGTAAAGCGCAGGAGAACGGTTATCATGTCATGCTCGCCAGCGGTAACGTCCTGCCCGTGGCCTATGGACTGTCGGCCTTCATCGGTCTGCGGGGGCCGGTGATCGCGGAGAACGGTGGCATGGTCTCCTACAAGGATGAGATATTCCAGTTACAATCTGGCGATCTGCCAGAGAGGGCCTATGTGCATCTGCAGACGGCCATCCCCGGGATCAAGCGGCTCTTCACCGACAACTGGAGGACCACCGAGGTCGGCCTGCGGAGGGACCAGGACCTGTCGCAGGTTCAGGACGCCCTTAAGGGTTGGGCCCTCGAGATCGAGGCGACCGGTTTCGCCATACACCTCATGGAGAGAGGACATTCCAAGATGAACGGTGTGCGCAAGGCCTGTGAACTGTTGGGCATAACCACGGACGAGGTAGTGGCGTTCGGTGATGCCGATAACGACGTTCGAATGCTAGGTCAATGTGGTTATGGGGTCGCGGTCGGTAATGCATCCCCAGCGGCCAAGTCCGCTGCCAAGCATGTCACCCATGCCGTTCATGCGGAGGGCGTGGCCGAGGGACTGCGCCATCTCGGGATACTTTAAGGAAAAGCGTATATCATCCCTTGGCCAATAGATACGCCATGGAAACCTTTGGTATGTGCCAGATATGTTCTCGTCCCGCGCGTCATTCTTGCTCCCTTTGCGGGGCGATGTTCTGTGACGATCACTTCGACAAGGCGAGCGGGCTATGCTATAACTGCGCCCTCAAAGTAAGGATGGGTGAAAAGAGAACGGACCGTGACATCAGCAAACTGCTGAAGTGACGATCTAAAGCAATTTCTTCGCAGCGGCCTCGTCCAGATTGATGGACTTCAGCAGGTATTTCAGGGCCTTCTTGACGATGATCTCCCTGGTATTATCATCGAGATGCTGCTCGAAGACGGCCGGCGCCCTCTTGTAGTACTCCACCCCGAACTCTGAGAAATAGTACGGGGAATTGTCTGGGTCCACCTCTGCTGCCTTGTTGTATGCGGTCTCGGCCTCGTTGAATGTCCCTATGTCCATGCAGAAGGCCGCGTAGGACTGGTACATGAACGGGTTGTCCGGTTCCAGCTCGATCGCCTTCTTGTAAAGGGCGACGATCTCCTCCTGGGGTACCTTGGGCACCAGCACGGCCGCGTCCGCCTTGGCTAAGTAGGCCTCGGCGTTCTTGGGGTCGAGCTTGATAGCCTTGTCGAACTTGGTAAGGGCCTGTTGGTACTCGCCCTCGCCCATCGCCTGGAATCCCTGCTTCATCAACTTCTCAAACTCGTCCGCCATCGGATCACTGAAATCGAGTAAGTACTGATGATTGATAAAGATTTTGAGTCCGTTAACGCTCCCTAGGAATGAACCCAGGGATGCTGGACCTCCTGATTTGACAGCAAAATGGTTTGTCTAGTGCAGGGAAACGATCGTACCCACGATGTTATCGGGCACTGTGAACGTCTCCAACGTGGCATGTCCCTCCGCAGGGATCAGTTTGATTGATGCCGATTGGCCGACCGGTACCGGTGGGCAGGTCAGAGTGATCTTCACCAGGTCCCCCTGGCCGATGATCGGCGGGTTGTCAGGTGTCCACACTGGGAGCCCGGATACCATGCAAACCTGCTTGGCTGCGAACCTTGCCTCAGCAGAAGTCGAGTTCATGGTGTAATCCAACGATCTGGAGCTGGTCTCCACGATGATCATCACGTGCTCCAGGTTGATGGGGGCGCTTCCATGTCCCAATCTTACCAGTATGTCCAAGGAATAGATGTTGCCGTCTCGGTAATGCCCTACTAGGTCGACGACCTCCAGCCCTGTGGCCACCTGGGCCATGGCTTCCTGGGCGGTATCTTGTGCCTGTTGTGTATAGTCGTTATTGGTGTCAACGATCAAGCTTGCCGCCGATCCAGAGACCAGAAGAAGGGACATCAATATGATCATTGAACCTATCCCGGTCTCCCCCCTGTGGCTTGCGCTCAGCCGTGATTTGCGAATGGTCATCTCCTCTACTCCTCCCCTTGATCGAACGGCAACGTCCGCCGTGAGATGCGACAGGGCGCTGCGCCTGCCTCGTTATCTTTTCGGATAAATTTTAGTGTGCTACTATGTACTAATATTTTGTGTTTATTATGAATTTTATTAGATAATTTTTTATTTCAATCGATGAAAACCAGGACATCTGGATACATTATCATAGATGAAAATTTATTAATTATCCTTCGAGATAAATTATATGCCTGGGGTCTAAAATAATATATATTATTTTTATTATTATATAGTATAAGATTAATTTAATTAATTAGTGACCGACCTCCAAACCAACGACCTGCGAAAGATTCCTATGCCAGTTACACATTGCCTCCTCGCGTAGCGCTCGCTACGGTGTGATACCCATGGACAGGGCAACGGTGCAGAGGGTCGCGAAGGTGGCCAGGTTGAGGCTTAGCGAAGAGGAGCTCGGGCGTTATGCCCAGGACCTGGAAGAGATCCTCAATAGCTTCGATGTGCTGGACCAGGCGCCATCACGTGAGAGCTACTCATTCAATCCCGTTCCGGTCGAGGACGTCACCCGCGAGGACGAGGTGGCCTGCGACATCGACCCAGAAAAATTGCGAGACAGCATGGACACCTACGAGGGGTATGTCAGGGGGCCTAAGCTCTCGTGACGCGTCTCGACCACAAGGCGTTGCAACGCCTCAACGAGAGATATTCCATCTTCTGTCAACTTATCGAAGATGGGTCGTTCCCAGACCATCGATTCACGTTCTCCGCGAAGGACAACCTTTGCACCAAGGAGTTCCAGGCTCGGGCCGGCTCACACATCCTCGAGGGTTACCGTCCGCCCTTCGACGCCACTCCGGTGCACCGAATGCGTCAGGCCGGGGGACTTCTCCTGGGTAAGACGAACATGGACGAGTTCGGGTTCGGGACCTTTAGTACCAACTCCGGTTTTGGCATTCCTAGGAACCCGTACGATCTGGAACGGGCCTGTGGTGGTTCCAGCGGAGGCGCGGCGGCTGCGGCATGCACCATTCCGGGTCATGTCGCCCTGGGCGTCTCCACTGGTGGTTCCATATCCTGCCCAGCATCGTTCTGCGGTGTGGTCGGAATGACCCCGACTTATGGTAGGGTCTCTAGATATGGATTGATAGATTACGGAAACTCACTGGACAAGGTGGGCCTGCTCTCTCGCAGCGTGCAAGACATAAAAAGATTCCTTCCAGTTATCTCGGGACCAGATCCGAAGGATCCCACATCCTGCGTGCAGCCTCGTTTGGACATGACCAAGGTCAGACATGGGCCTCTGGCAATGCCAATGGAATGCCTTGAGGGACTACAACCTGAGGTTAAGCGGGGTTTCATCGATGCGACCGAGGAACTCGGTTCGCACCTGAACATGGAGGTCCACCCGGTAAGCATGCCGAGCTTGCGTTTTGCCATGCCCGCCTATTATGTCATCGCAACGACCGAGGCGTCCACCAATCTGGCCAGATATTGCGGCATGCGCTTTGGCGTCCCTGAGAAGGGATATCACCAGCATTTCAACGATTTCTTCAGTGGCGTGCGGTCGGAACAGTTCGGAACAGAGGCCAAGAGACGCATACTTCTGGGGACCTTCTGCCGCATGGTAGGGTTCAGGAACAAGTACTACCTGAAGGCCTTGGGAGTCAGGGACCTGGTCCTGGAGGAGTATGAAAAGGTCCTCGAGGACCACTCCTTCATCGTCTCCCCGACCATGCCTTTCCTGGCCCCACGGTTCGATGAGATCTCCTCCATGAGGCCGATCGAGATGTACCAGGCGGATTTCCTGACCATACCCCCCAACCTGACCGGGCTCCCCCATATATCAGTACCTTGCGCCTACGCACGAGGCCTACCTATCGGTATGCAATTGGTCGCCCCACATTGGGACGAGGGCGCCCTGGTCCAAATAGCAGAGAGCTGGGAACGACACTATGCCTTCAGGTTCCCGGAGGTGCAGCTATGAAGATCGGTCTGGAGATACATTTACAGTTACCCACCCGATCGAAGCTTTTCTGCTCATGCCCGACAACGGCGGACGAGCCTAACACGGCCATATGCCCCACCTGCCTGGGATTCCCAGGGTCCAGACCGGTGATGAACCGTCGGGCATTGCAGCTCGGGCTAATGATCACCAAGTTCCTGGATTGCAAGGTCAACGAGAAGGTATGGTTCTCGCGCAAGACCTATTTCTACCCTGATCTTCCCAAGGACTTCCAGATCACCCAATACGAGTCCCCTCTAGGGACCGACGGCCATTTCATCCTCAACGACCACCGGATAGGCATCTGGAGGGTCCACCTGGAAGAGGACCCAGGGCGCATCAAGAGGGTGGGGAAGAGCGGTGAGGAGGTCTCCCTCATCGATTACAATCGCTCAGGCATACCATTGGTGGAGATAGTCAGCGCTCCCGACCTGAGGTCCCCCGACGAGGCCAGGGAGTACATCGACAGGCTGGTCACGGAACTGAGGCACCTCGTCGGTCTATCCATTCAGGATGAGCAGACCGTTCGTGTGGATGCCAACATCTCCATGGGCGAGGAACGGGTGGAGGTCAAGAACATCCAAGGCCTACGCAACCTGGAACGGGCTCTTCGCTATGAGGCCAACCGTCAGGCGAAGGTCTTGGAGGCTGGCAAGAAGGTGACGCGAGAGACCCGTCGATATGACGAGGAGCGCAAGGTCACGCTACCTGCACGCGAGAAGGAGTTCGAGGAGGACTATGGCTACATCGGTGAACCGGACCTGGGGGAGTTCGCCATCGGTCCCATGGCCCGTGAGCTGGTCCTCCCGGAGACGCCCTACAAGCGCTCTGTCCGCATCGCAGAGCAATATGGTATCGAACACCAGAAGGCAAGACAGATAGTCAGCACCTCTTGGGTCCTGGCCGACCTTTTCGAAAAATTGTGCTCCACCATACCTCCTGAGAAGGTCCTACCTTGGGTTTTAGGGCCGATCTCGGCCAACTGGGGGGAGTTCGAGGCATTAGTCCGGGATGGCCGTTCCTCGGAGATCGGTGACATCGTCAAGGCCGACGCTGAGGGAAGCATAAACGACAACGAAGCTCGCCTCCGTCTCTTACGCTTGATCGGAGGGTCGGAGAGCGACGCGGCCCAAAGCTGTGCCCCTGGATCCGACCTTGGGTCCTTGGTGGATCAGTATTTCCAGGCCCACCCCGATGTCCTGGAGGACTGTCGGAAGAACCCAAAGGCCGCCAATCGCGTCATCGGACATCTGATGAAGGAGACTAAGGGCCAGTACTCCTCCAAGGAGATAGTATCCTGCGTCGATGCAGAGGTAAAGAAAAGGTTGGAAGGGTAAGCGGTTTCAGCTCTTTTCGTCCTCATTCGCCAGGGACATGAGCTGCAGCTCGTCCATCTTGGACTGCTCGACCGGGTTCGGCGATCCGTCCACCAAGGACTGGAACTTCTTGTTCTTGGGGAACGCAATGACGTCGCGGATGCTCTCGCAGCCGAGCAGGATGGCGCAGAGGCGGTCCATGCCCATGCCTATCCCCCCATGGGGCGGGGCGCCGTACGAGAGCGCTTCCAGGAAGAAGTCGAACTCTCGCTCGATGCGCTCCTCGCTCATACCGAGAGCCTTGAACATCTTACGTTGCACCTCGACGTTATGGTTACGGATGGAGCCGGAACCTATCTCACTGCCGTTGAGCACAAGGTCGTAGGAATATCCTTTCAGGGACAGGAGGTCCGAGCCTTCTGGGATGTCCCCTAGCACCGGCCTGACGAAGGGATGGTGGAACGATGCCAGCTTTCCGGTGATCTGGTCTGCCTGGAACAGCGGGCAGTCCACCACCCAGACGAACTGGTGGCCTTTACCCTCCAGGAGACCGTTGTCCTGGGCCAGTTTCAGACGGAGCTGCCCGGCCGCCTTCTGGGTCTGATGGCGTGGTCCCGGCTAGGAACAGGCACATGTCACCGCATTCCGCCTGGAGGCGTGCGGCCAGCTCGTCCAGGACATCCTTGTCGAAGTACTTGACGATGTTCGAGCTCAGACCTTCATCGGTCATGCGCATCCAGGTGAGTCCGCCCATCCCCTGCTGCTTGGCCCACTCGATGAGGCGGTCCACCTCCTTGCGTCCAACGTTGGCGTCCAGCGCCTTCTCCTTGACCAAGGACGATCTGAGGTTTATCGCGATGATGGTCCCTTTCTTCTGCAAGACCTTCTGGAAGATCTCGTAGTTGGCGCCTTGTAGGCTATGTCGGTAACGTCGACCAGCTCTAGCCCGAAACGAACATCGGGGGCGTCGGTGCCGTAACGGCCCATCGCATCCTCCAATTGGATCCGCGGGAACGGAATGTGAAGATCGGTGCCGTAAAGTTCCTTCCAGACCTTGGAATAGAGCCCCTCCACCGTCCGGAAGATGTCCTCCTGGTCCACGAACGACATCTCCATGTCCAACTGGGTGAACTCGGGCTGGCGGTCCGCACGGGCATCCTCATCCCTGATAGCAACGGGCCACCTGGAAGTACCTCTCCACCCCTCCTACCATCAGCATCTGTTTGTAGAGCTGGGGGGACTGCGGCAGGGCATAGAAGGTGCCAGGCATGATCCTCGAGGGCACGAGGAAATCCCTCGCCCCCTCCTGGGTGCTCCTGGTCAGGGTGGGAGTCTCCACCTCGATGAACCCATGGGCGTCCAGGTGCCTCCTCATGGCCGCTAACAGTGAATGTCTGAATCGGATATTGCATACCATGTCGGAACGCCGCAGGTCGAGATAGCGATACTTCAGGCGCAGGTCCTCCCCCGGCAGCATGGAGTTCTTCTGCTCGGCGATCTCGAACGGGATGGGCTTGGAGCTGTTAGCACCTCTGCCCCCTCGATGAGGACCTCCACCTTCCCGGTGGGGTTGCGCTCGTCCTCGGTGCCCGGGACCCTTTCCCGGACCACTCCGGACACGGAGACGACATACTCTCTTCCCACATTATTCAGCATCTTGCCCAAACCGACGATGTCAACGTTCGACTGGTACGCTTCTGGGTCATATACGGTCTGCGTCGAGCCCATGGCATCGGCCAGGTCGAAGAACCTGACCCCACCATGGTCCCGATAGAAGCGCACCCAGCCAGCAAGCTTGACCCTCTTGCCAATGTCCTTGGCCCGAAGGTTTCCGCAATCCTGTGTCTTCATCATGTTCCTTGCCTCTGGGTAACGATAGCTTCGTAATGTTTGGAGTAAAGGACCTGAGCGTATTAAACCCTTTTCCAATTAAAGGGGATAGTTTCAGATTGTCAAAATATGATTTTATTTGTTGTTTCTTGACATTGTGATCTATAATGGATAAATTATGTAATAAAATGATGGAGAACTCTTAACGAACGTTACCAGGTCGGTAGGTCCCACTAAAATTGATGATCATCTATCCACTGGATCCTCGAAGTTGGGAAGGAAGTTGAACGGGTCCTTGATCATGTTCAGGATGACGTAGGTGTTGGTCTTCTTCACCCCAGGTATGGTCAACATACCCTTGACCACACTGCTGAACTCCTCTCTGCTCCTACAGGCCACCCATGCGATGGAATCGCATTCACCCGTGACATCGAACACCGCCACCACGTTGCTGAGGTCCATTATCTTCTTCTCGACGTCCATGAGGTCCCCCTCCACATAGATGTGGACGATGGCCATGAACTCGTATCCCAGCTTCATGTAGTCGACCTGGGCACGGTATCCCTTGATGACCCCTTCCTCCTCCAGATGCTTCACCCTCTGTATTAGGGTGGTGGGGTGTATCCCGAGGCGCTTGGCGATCTGGCGATATGAACCCTGGCTGGATTGGCAAATCGCCTGTACGATCTTCTTGTCAAGGTCGTCTATCTTCATATTGTCCCGCACCATTGTTCTGGATCCATATGATGTGTTTAGACATATGTCCTTTTCATTATAAAAATGATAAGTCATTCATCTAATTGAACGGGCCAGTACCCTCCTGCCATCGCACCCCGCTACTATTTTAAGACCGGCGGCAATCTCATCACCGATGAACTCCCACACGGAGAGGATCTACGAGAAGGAGCCTTACCAAATCAAATTCAGGGCGCTGGTAGTGGAGGTGGACGGGGACCGGTTGATGCTCGACCGTACGGCCTTCTATCCTGGTGGGGGAGGTCAGGACCCGGACGCTGGAACGATCTCTGGAATGAAGGTGACCGAGGTCCAAAGCAAGGGCGATTCGGTCGTCCATAAGGTCCCCGGCCATGGGTTCCAGATCGGTCAGGAGGTGGAGGGCGAGGTTGACTGGGCCCGTCGTTGGGACCTCATGAGGGCGCACACGGGCGAGCATCTGTTGTTCTCGGCCCTCAACCGGCTAGTTCCGATCTGGAGCTGGTCAAGATCGCGATCACGCCCTCGAAGAAGAGCTTCATCGTTAAGGGAGCCCTCACCTGGGAAATAGTGCTCCAGGCGGAGACGATGGTGAACCATGTCATCCTGAGCGATGTCCCCACCGAGGACTTGCATGTGCATAGGGACGATCCCCTCGTGTCCGAGTCGAGGGTCAAGTTGGAGCGCATCCCTGGTGATCAGATCCGCTTGGTCCGCATCGGGGACTTCGACCTGGCCGCATGCGCCGGTGTGCATGTGAGGAGGACGGGGGAGATCGACCTCCTATTGGTGGAGAAACTCACCTCGGCCAAACCCACTGGCGATCATGAGGTCGAGTTCAGTGTGGGAGAAAGGGCAGTTCAGCGCGCCCTGCAGCTCTCCGCGATGACCATGCAAGTCTCGGATCTTGTAGGTGCACACCCCGAGGACCTCTTGAGCGCGCTCAGGAACCAGTTCAAGGAGGCGGAGAGGAGCAAGGAGGCGCTCAGACACTATGCGAAGAAATGGTTGGCCTCACTGATACCGGAGACCATCGGAACCATTTCGTTGTTCCAGGCCGTCACCAATGGATTGGACCGGAAGACCCTCACCGAGGAGGCGACGAGAAAAGCGCAGGCCCCAAGGACGGCCTGTGTGCTTGTGGATGAATCGGACAAGTTGCTTCTAGTGGTGGCGGTGTCGAAGGACCTTACTGAACTGGATGCAAACGGACTCCTACAGGAGCTGTTGCGCGATCATGGTGGGAAGGGCGGGGGGAACAGGACCTTTGCCAGTGGCGGTATGAATGGGACTGATATGGCGGCGGATGTCCTCGAGCGGACCCGGGCCTATGTGACATCGAAGATGAGAGGATGAAAACCCTAGCTAGATATTAAACGAACATTTATTTTTAATATTTTTATACATTCATCTAATTATATATGTAATAATAGACATTTGAACTTAAAGCAAAGGTTTTATTAGTAATCTCATTTTAACGTTCCATTCATGGCGCAATCAGAGTACGAGTTGAAGGAGCAGATCCTATCGAGGGTCAAAAAGGAGAACGTGAAGTTCATCGAGATGCAGTTCTCGGACATCCTGGGCATGGTGAAGAGCGTATCGATACCAACGACCAGGATCGAGCATGTAATCGACGACGGTGTGTACATAGACGGGTCCTCTATCCTCGGCTATGCCACCATCGAAGAGTCCGACATGCGTGCGATACCCATTCTCGATTCGTTCCAGATATACCCCTGGATCGAGGAGGCCAACTTCAAGACCGCGAGGTTCATGTGCACCATATCCGACCACAGCGGTAACCGCTTCAAGGGCGATCCCAGATGGGTCCTCGAGAAGATGGTGGCCAAGGTAAAGGACATGGGGTACAACTTCAACGTCGGTCCTGAGTTCGAGTTCTTCCTCTTCCCATTGGACGATGAGGGCAAACCGGTCCGCAAGCCCGCCGACTCCGGCGGTTACTTCGACCTGATGCCGATGGACGCCGGTGAGATGGCACGGAAACACATCATGCTCATGTTCGACGAGCTCCAGTACGATATGGAGGCATCGCATCATGAGGTGGCGCCAGGCCAGGTCGAGGTGGACATGCGCTATCAGGACGCCATCACAATGGCCGACCGCGTTCTGACCCTCAAGTACGGAATCAAGACCATAGCCATGCAATACGGGCTCTACGCCACCTTCATGCCCAAGCCGATCTTCGGGCTGGCCGGGTCGGGCATGCATGTGCACCAGTCGATGGCGACCAAGGACAAGAACGCCTTCGACGATCCCAACGGTGCTTATGGTCTATCAGATATGGCGATGAAATACATCGGCGGACTGCTGGCGCACGCAAGGGACAACTGCGGGATCTTGGCCTCCCATGTCAACTCGTACAAGCGCCTAGTACCGGGATACGAAGCTCCCTGCTACATATCCTGGGCGAATATGAACAGGAGCGCGCTCATCCGCGTCCCAGCCGGTAGAGGCGGCAGGACACGGGCTGAGCTGCGAAACCCGGACCCCGCAGGAAATCCCTACCTGCAGTTCGCCGTCATGCTCGCAGCGGGCCTGGATGGCATTAAGTCGAATATCAAACCTCCGGAGCCGGTGGAGAAGGACATCTACCACATGGACAAGGCGGAGCGGGCGAGACAGGGGATCGACTCCCTGCCGATGAACCTGGGCGAGGCCCTAGAATGCATGTCGAAGAGCAAGCTCATGAAGGAGTGCTTGGGCGAGCACATATTCAACAACTACCTGTACATCAAAGGACAGGAGTGGGACGAATATCGCAAGTACGTCACCGACTGGGAAGTGAACCGTTACCTCCCGGTGCTCTGAGACACTACAAACCCTTTCCAATATCCCCTTTCCCTGGTCCGACCGGACCTTCGTCCTTTTTTTGAAAATGCTATATATACGTGGAGTAATCACTCACAGGACCGTCATGATGCCAGGTATGCGGGGAGTGAACCCCCGGCAAATGAAGCAGGCCATGAAGCGCATGGGCATCTCCACCGAGGAGCTCGACAACGTGGAGGAGATCGTCATCCGCACCAAGGACAAGGAGTACGTGTTCAAGGAGGCGTCGGTCTCGATCATGAACGTCCAGGGTCAGAAGACCTTCCAGATCGTCGGTGAGCCCGAGGAGAGGGCGATCACCGGTGCCTCGAAGAAGCAGGAGAGGCCCGCCCCTGTCACCACATCGATACCTGAGGAGGACGTCCAATTGGTCATGGACCAGACCGGATGCGGCCGCGACAAGGCGCTCCAGGCCCTGAAGGACACCGATGGCCAACCTGCCGAGGCCATCATCAAGATAATGTCGTCGTGAGGTCATTCACATGTGCCTAGCAGTACCCGGTAAGATCGTGGCGATCGACGGTAAGAACGCTCAGATCGATTTTGGTGGCGTCATGCGCGAGGCCAACATATCCATGGTCGAGGTGGACGTAGGCGATTATGTGATCGTGCACGCCGGTTTCGCCATTCAGGTCATCGATGAGGCTGAGGCCAAGGAGACGATCCAACTTTGGGAAGAGCTGCTCGCCCATTCCTCCGCGGAATCCTGAAAAACTAGGTAATTCGTACTTTTCGCTTTATTATCGGGAAACCCCCTTCGTTCTGTGCGGGGCAATACAAAAAATATAAGCTTGAAAGGAACGGCTATGCACTACAAGCTTCGGATCACGATATCATCGACCCGCATTGCTTCCTGAATGATCGAGGTGAGCAGAGCGTGCAACTGGCCCATGTTGTGATGAAGCAGATGTGCCGATGGTGGATGAATGAAGTCTGTTTACGGACCGCTGAGGTCGTGGCGCCTGGGGATCGCCATGGGGATCGACCCCATCTGTAGGCAACCGAAGGTCTGTAACTTCAAATGTATCTACTGCAGGCTCGGTCACGGCGGGATCATGGTCACAGAGCGCGGAAAGTTCGTCGACGAGCGTTCCGTCATCGAGGAGGCCAGGGACCTTTTGAAATCGAACAGGATCGAGGCTGTCGAGTTCCGAGGGACCGGTGAACCATTCCTGGCCAAAAACCTCGCCAACATCGCCATGGGTTTGCGTGACCTGACGGACGCCCCGCTGTGCGTGGTCACCAATGGGTCCATGTTCGTGCGCCCTGACGTCCAGGGTGAGCTGGATTCCTTTGATGTTATCATCGTCAAGCTCGATTGTGCGGACCAGAGCTCATTCGCTGGCATCGATCGGCCCCATTGTTCCGTGGACTTCGACAAGCTCATAGAGTACATAGTCCGCGCCAGGCGGTCCCATAGGGGAAGCTTCCGGGTGCAGGTGACCGCGGTACATCAGAACATCGGGGAGATGGAGCGGATCGTCAAGGTCTGCGAACGGGTCGCACCTGACATGGTGTACCTTAACACACCAGGAAGGGGTGGGACCTACGAGATATCAAAGAAAGACCTGAGAGAGATCGCCGATCTGTTCGCCGCCTTCAGCGTGCGCACCGTTTTCGATGACCCCGTCTAAAAAGGATAGAACGAAGGGGTTTAGATCTGACAGAGCCTCAACAGCTCGTTCCATTTCTTGTCGACGTTCTGCTGGATCTCCTCGGCCACCGAGGCCCACTGAGGTTTGAGCAGATGGCTGAATCGTCCCTGTGACTTCAACCAGTCGCTTATGGGGCGTTTCTGCCTGCTCCCTTCGGCGATGCGCTTGCTGTCCCCGGTGAGGGCGTACTTGCCGTTCTCGTACTCATAGAGCGGCCACACGCAGGTCTCCACGGCCAGCTTGGCCATCTCAATTCCCAGGGAAGGATCGTACCGCCACCCGCGCGGACACGGGGCGATGACGTTCAAGAAGGCCGGACCGTTCGCCTCCAACCCCTTGGATGCCTTCTCGATCATGTCCTTCCAGTTGTGTGGGGAACACTGAGCGGCATAGGGTATGTCGTGGGCGATGATGATCTTGGTCATGTCCTTGGGGAACTCCTTTTTGCCTGGGACGCACGTCCCCGCCGGACAGGTGGTGGTCTGGGCACCCCTTCCGGTGGCACCTGAGCGCTGGATGCCGGTGTTCATGTAGGCCTCGTTGTTCAGACAGACATACATGAAACGGTGGCCTCTCTCGATGGCGCCCGAGAGCGCCTGGAAACCGATGTCGTAGGTGGCACCGTCCCCTCCGAAGCTGATGAAGCGCATGTCCTCGGTGATCTTTCCCTTTCGTTTCAGGGCCAGATATGCCGATTCCACCCCGGTGATGGTGGGGGCGGCGTTCTCGAAGGCGCTGTGTATCCATGGTACCTTCCAGGACGTGAACGGGTAGATGGTGGTGGACACCTCGAAGCATCCCGTGGCGTTAGACACCACTATGGGCTTCTCGGTGGCCATCAATATCTGCCTGGCGATGATCGGTTCAGTGCAACCGGCGCAGAGGCGGTGGCCCTCGGTTAGCTTCGTCTCCTGCTTGGACAGGTCCTTCAATGATGCGCTCAAATCCGCACCCCCATGAAGTTAAGCTCGTCCACGTTCCCGGACATGAGGTTCTTGAACACATCCCGCAGCTCCTCAGGCCGGACATCCCTACCGCCAAGGCCGTAGACATAGTTGACGATCTTGGGCCGGTCCTTGGATTCGTATAGCGCGGACCGCACCTCGGGGAACATCGGACCGGTGGACCCCATGCTTATCGCCCGATCGAATACCGCCACGGCCTTCTTGCCATGAAGCATCTTAGCTATCTCCTTGGCGGGGAAGGGTCTGAACAGGCGCAACTTCAACGAGCCCACCTTGTGACCCTCGGCGCGGAGCTGGTCCACGACGTATTTCATGGTCCCAGCGGTGGATCCCATGGCCATGAGCACATAATCGGCGTCGTCCAGGTGATAGCCCTCCGCCACCTCATAGTGGCGGCCGCTGATCTTCTCGAACTCTTTGAAGGTGTCCTTGATGACTGGCATCGCATTGTTCATCGCCTCCACCAATTGGTATTTGTGCTCGAAGTAGTAGTCCGTGAACGAGAACGGGCCCATGGTGGTGGGGTTCTTGATGTCCAGCAACGGGCGCACCGGCTTGAAGTCCCCGACGAACTTCTTGATCGTGGCGTCGTCCAGCGGGACGAACTTCTCCAACGAGTGGGTGACGATGAATCCGTCGATGCAGTTCATCACCGGGAGGCGCACGTTCATGTGCTCCGCGATCTTGAAGGACATGACGGAGTCGTCATAGGCCTCCTGCACGTTCTCACCGAACATCTGGATCCACCCCGCGTCCCTTGCGCCCATGGCATCGCTGTGGTCGCAATGGATGTTGATAGGTCCGCTCAATGCCCGGTTGGCCACCGACATGACGATGGGGAGACGCATCGCCGAGGCGATGTAGAGCACCTCCCACATGAATGCCAAACCCGCTGAGGCGGTCGCCGTGGCGACCCTAGCTCCCGCGGCGGCATGCGCCTATGCATATCGACATGGCACTGTGCTCCGACTCGGCGCAGACATATTCGGTGTTGACCTCACCGTTGGCCACAAAATCGGAGAAGTTCTCCACGATGATGGTCTGAGGGGTGATCGGGTACGACGCGACCACGTCCGGATCGATCTGCTTCCATGAGAATGCGATGGCCTGGTCGCCATTGAACACCAGTTGCGATTCCATTTATGTTCCCTCCTCTTTCATGGTGATGCACTTCGCCGGACATTGCACGGCGCATATGCCGCATCCTTTGCAATGGGAGTACTTGAATCCCTTCATCTTCCCTTCTTCGACGATGATGCTATTGTCGGGGCAATATATCCAGCAGGTGAGGCAATGGGTGCACTTCTCACTGTTCACCTCGGGGCGCTTGGACCTCCAGCTTCCCGTCTCATAGTTCACGGCATTGCCTGGCTCACAGATCATGGCGCCTTGGGATAGCTCTTTTGAACGCTTATCAGACATTCAGTCCACCTCCTCATAGGCCCTCTGAACTGCACATATGTTCTTGGCCACGACTTCCTTGGAGAACTTACCGCTGAACTTGCCCTCGAGCTCCTCGAGGACGGAACCAAGTGAAACGAAGTCCAGGATCTTGACCACCGCTCCCAACATGGCCGTGTTGGCGGTCGGCCGACCGATCTCTTCCATCGCGATCTTCGTTGCGTTGACCGCGTGTACGTTCGAACTCGTGGCCAGCATCTCCTTCAGATGCCCCGTCCCGTCGACATAGTTGGCCACCAGATGGCCTGTCTCCTTCATGCCTTCCAGGACCTTTACTTGCTTGAGCAGGGTGGGGTCCAGGACGACGACCATGTCAGGATAGTAGACCTGGCTATGGACCATGATCGGCTGGTCCGACAATCGGGTGAACGCCCTGATCGGGGCACCCATGCGCTCTGGTCCGAACTCAGGGAAGGCCTTGATGTACTTGCCTTCCTTGAGCGCGGCACCTGCGAGCAGCTCGTTCGCGGTGACCACTCCTTGGCCTCCTCGCCCATGCCAACGTATCTCTATGGTCGTCACGTATAGCACCGTACAGTGCTTCCTGAAAAGGGTCATGATATATAAGGATTCCATTAATTTCTTTACGAAAGACAATTATAATATTACGAAACACCGGGGTAACTCATCGGTTTAATATCATAATAAGCTAATCCGCTATGAAAATGCTAGATGGGAAGCGCAATTCCTGCCAAGCAAGGCACTGGATGGTACCCTGGCCATCCTATCATTAACGATTTCCGCCTTCGAACTAATTCGTTGGCTACCTACAACTAATATATGTAACTACCCGTCGAACAAAACTTTATAACTTTTAGGGTGATGTGCGATTGTGAGGGCCGCGGAGAGGGAAGGATCTTCAGGCGGGACCCATATTCTGAGGGATGATAAATGATCGACAGGATAGTGGAGATTTCCGATCTGACCAAGGATGACATTCCCATCGCCGGAGGCAAGGGCGCGAACCTGGGGGAGTTGGTGGGAGCAGGGTTCAACGTCCCTCCTGGCTTCGTCCTGACCACTGTCGCCTATGATTACTTCGTCAAGACCAACGATATCGAGGGAAGGGTACAGAGGATCCTCGATGGTATCGATGTCAACAGCGAGGCCTCCCTGCAGAACGCCTCATCGTCCATTCGCAACCTTTTTGACGAGATGCCCATACCAACCGACCTGGCCGAACAGATCAAAGCGGAGTGGCATAGGATGTGGAAAGGACGCAAGACCGGATTCGTTGCGGTCCGTTCCAGCGCCACGGCGGAGGACCTGCCTACGGCCAGTTTCGCCGGCCAACAGGACACCTATCTTAACGTTGGAAGCGAAGAGGACCTCCTCGACAAGAGCAGGAAGTGCTGGTCATCATTGTTCACGCCTCGTGCCATCTCCTATCGTGTCACCAAGGGATTCGAGCACTCCAAGGTCAAATTGGCCGTCGTGGTCCAGAAGATGGTGGCCTCGGACATTTCTGGAATTATGTTCACAGTCGACCCCAACTCGGAGATGCCTCACATCATCATCGAGGCTGGTTATGGCCTAGGCGAGGCGATCGTCAGCGGAAAGGTCACACCCGATACGTATGTGGTCGACAAGTTCCACAACAAGATCATCAACAAGAAGATCTCCAAGCAGTCCTGGAAATATACCCGCGGGACCGGCGGGGACACGGTCAGGGAGAACATCCCAGAGAACATCCAGTCCGTGCAGAAGATGATGGACGAGCAGATCTTGGCCTTGGGCAAGATCGGCAATGACATCGAGGTACATTACACCAAGCCCATGGACATCGAGTGGGCTGTCGAGGACGGCAAGATATTCGTGGTTCAGGCGAGACCGGTGACCACGCTAAAATCAGCGAAGGGTGAGGATATGGCTATTGGCAAAACCCCCGTAGAGGGCGAACTGAAGAAATCTGGCAAGATATTGGTGAAAGGCCTCGCAGCCAGCCCAGGACGTGCCTCGGGAGTGGTGCGCATGGTATCGGAGGAGATGAACCTGGACGTCGTCAAGAAAGGCGATGTCATGGTGACCGCCATGACCTCGCCGGACATGGTCCCTGCAATGACCAGGGCGGCGGCGATCGTCACTGACGAGGGTGGTATGACCTGCCATGCGGCCATCGTGGCCAGGGAACTGGGCATACCGTGCATCGTCGGTACCTCCAATGGCACTCATAAGCTCGTTGAAGGGATGGTCGTGACCGTCGATGGGAACACTGGCGTGGTTACAGAGGGTGCGGAACAGAGGTCGGAGGAGGCGAAGGTCGCACCGAATGCGGTCGGAAGGAGCGTCCCGATCACCGGCACCAGGGTCTATATCAACGTCGGCGTACCCCACAAGGCGGAGGAGTATTCCAAGCTGCCGACCTCGGGAGTCGGGCTCATGCGCATCGAGTTCCTCTTCACGTCATATGTGCAGGAGCACCCCTGTGCCCTGATCGAGCAGGGAAGGCAGGACGAGCTGGTGGAGAAGCTTGCCGATGGGATTGCCATGGTCGGAAAGGCATTCTATCCCAGGCCCGTCATCCTTAGGACATCGGACTTCAAGACCAACGAGTACCGGGACATGAAGGGCGGGGCGAAGTTCGAACCGAAGGAGCAGAACCCCATGATCGGTTGGCGCGGCTGCTCCCGTTATGTTTCCGATTCCTATCGCGAGGCCTTCAAGCTAGAGCTCAAGGCCATCAAGAAGGTCCGGGATGAGATGGGCCTGAAGAACGTCATGGTCATGTTGCCCTTCGTCCGCACCATCGAGGAGCTAAAGAAGATCACCGAGATGATGAACGAGGTCGGGCTGGAACGCAACCGCGACTTCAAGCTCTATCTCATGGCCGAGATCCCGTGCAACATATTCATGGCGGATGAGTTCTCTGATTGGTGCGACGGGTTCAGCATCGGGAGCAACGACCTCACCCAGCTAACCATGGGCGCGGACAGGGACTCAGAGGTCCTGGGCAGGATGGGATACTTCGATGAGCGCAATGATGCCATAAAGCGTGCCATCAAGTTCCTCATCGATGCCGCCCACAAGAAGGGACGCACCGTCGGTATTTGCGGCCAGGCCCCATCAGTGTATCCGGAGTTCTGCGAGTTCCTGGTGAAGGCGGGGATAGACAGCATAAGCCTGAACCCGGACACTGTCATCGAGACCATATCGGTCATCGCCTCGGCGGAGCAGAGGTTACTCCTGGAAGCGGCCAGAAGGACCAGCGGACCTTAACGTCCGTCCATCCATTTTTTTTAGGACACCCGGTCCTCGATCTTCTTTCCCTCGTCCTTGAGGAAACGGGTGGTTATCTCCATCAAGGGATGGTGGGCACCCTCGATGATCTTGACGTCGTCCAGGGTGCGCAGGCCCATGTCCTCGGCCTGCTTCTCCATGCCCAGCTCGATGTCGCGGCTGGGCTCGAGCACGAAGGCGGAGAACTGGCGGACCCCCATCTGCTTGGATGCCAAGGCTCGGTGGTGGCCATCGACGAGAACGTAATGACCGTTCTTCTCCACCACTATGAGTGGCTCCACCAACCCGCGTTTGATCTCCTCCATGCGTCCGAGGAGCTCGTCCGCGAAGACCTCGCGCTGGGTGGGCCTCAACAGCTCCACCGGTACGATCTTGCGGCGTACCGTGATGGTGATGCCATGTTTGGTCTCCAGGAAGCTCTTGACCATGGCGACCTTGTTGGGCGTGGCCCTCTCGATATGCGAACGGACGATGTCCAGGTTGGAGATGACACCCACGAGGTGACCTTGCTCGTCCACGACAGGAAGGTTCCTGAGACCATAACGGAAGAGGATGCGGGCGGCATCGTCGAGGTCCATGTTAAGAGTGGCCGTATAGGTTCCCTGGCGGATGACGTCCAGGACGCAGGCATCGGGGTGATTGGCGGCCCGCAGCAGCTCTTTCGCCGTTATGAAGCCGACGAGCTTGGGCCCCTCGCACACGGGCATGCCGTGGAACTCTGTGGAGATCAACTTCTTGGTCGCCTCACGGACCGTGAACGTGTGGGGTATGTACTGCACTTCGCGAACGATATAATCCTCGACCTTCGCCTTCCTTTCCGTCATGACGCACGACCGTTTATACAGCGACCGGCCCTTTGAAGTGACCTTGGGATAAATAACTTTCTGGATGGGCGCCCTCCGACGTTATGGGCGAGCCAGTCCTCGAACGGCCGGACCTTAATCCATATATATGAGTTCAATGTTTGGGTGTTCACAAGCCCTGGTAGTGTAGCGGCCTATCATGAAGCCCTGTCGAGGCTTCGACTCGGGTTCAAATCCCGACCAGGGCGCCATTCTGTCATTTCCTTCTTTTCGTTGGTACATCGTGATCGAATTAATATTAATAATTTTCAAACGGTATTAATAAATTCATAAGATGTTGATCACATATGGTCTGTTCGAGATGGATATGGTTTCGATAATGGGGACGTTGGGATTCAGGCCTGAGACGATCATACCTACCATAAGGTCGACCGAGGACCTCCAAAAGGTCTTCGTGTTCCATAGTGACCATCCCCGTCAAGGGAAGCCGTGGAGGTGGTAAGGGACCTCTGTGGGCAGATGGACGTTGCCTTTGTGAACCATGAGGTACCAGACGCCTTCAATTTCATGACGGTGGCCCGTGCGATCCAGTCCCGCATCGTCGAAATTCGCAACTCAGGGGAAACACTGCAGGTATTCAACGTGGCCGGGGGGACACGGATCATGAGCTCCTGCGCACTATTGGTCTGCACACTGGAAGGGGTGAATTGCGTATATGTTCACGATGACACGCTTGAGGAGATCCCCCTGCCCATGCTCCAGATCCGATACTCTGACATCCTCACGCCGGTGCAGAGGGGCATCCTCCGATTCCTGTTGGACCACAGAGATGAAGATGTCACCCAACGGGATGTGGGCATGGCCTTCGGATTGCACAAGGCAACGATCAATCATCATATCAAGGAACTGGTCGGACGAGGGGCGGTCCATCTGGTCCCTTGCCCTAAAGACTCGCGCATCAAATTGATCAAGGTGGAGGATTCCATGGAATTGTTGCTGGGGCGATCGGGATGCGCGTGCTGCTGTGCACCTTTGGGTTCGATTCCCATAAGATCATCCTGGCCATGAGAAGCATAAAGCACGATAGGTTGGTCCTCGTCACAGGGAGCAGACAATCTGGAGCATGATTCGTTCGACGCGATTTCCAGAGGCTGTGCGGGCGCTGGGGACCCCGTCGAGCTGGTCATAACGGACAAGTTCGACCTACTGGTCAGCATGGCAGCTGTGCATGGCAAGGTCGGAAGACTGCTCGGCTGAGCATCTGAGGTGAGGATCGACATCGGCGGAGGCGTTCCCGTCCTCAGCATGGCCGCCCTCTCACCGCCATGAACCTGGGCGTGGAGGCATGGCACGTCGATCGGAATCCTGATCAGGTTGCCAGTGCTGGCAGGGGTGAGCATTAGCTCGAGCAGATTGAGCACGGAGCAGCGCTCGATCATCGCCCAGATAGGTCCAGGGGTGAGAATGGACCGGATCAGACCGACCGGTTCGAACAGGGAGGACGTGAAGCGGGTGCTCTGGCATTGAAAGGTCGGGAATGATCCGGGTGGAATCGCCTTGCCAGATGCAATCGGTGAACCTCACTCGGAAGGGGAGCTCTGTCGCCTCAGCATGATGAGGGGGCATCCAAGGAAGACGGGATCACTGGATGAGTGGAAGGACAAACTTCTGTAGATACTCTACCTTATCGTCTACCTCTTCCGTTGAGAAATGACGCCTGGCATGGATAAGGCTGTCCTGCATATGGTGCAATGCCTCCGGCTCATAAGGGAAAAGCGCCTGATATCGCACAGGCGGCGATGGCCCATATGCGACGCGCAGCGTCTATGTTGTAGCCCCCACCACCGGTCACAACATACCGACCGTCACAATGTTTGTGCGCCAGGTCGTGGGTGAACTCTGCGATGCTTTCGTATGCCTTTGTGGTAAGGCTGAGGTCCACCAGACTGTCCCCGAAGTGCGCGTCCGTCCCGAACTGGTGCAGAATGAACTCGGGCTGATATGCATCCAGCGCCTCCTTCACGACCGTCCTGAATGCCTGAAGGTATGCCTCATCGGGGGTGTTGGCTGGTAAAGGCACATTGATGGAGTAACCATAGCCTTCCCCCCTACCAATTTCCCTCTCCGAGCCAGTCCCAGGATAGAATCCCCTCCCATATCTGTGCAGGGAGATGGTGAGCACCTTCTCGTCATAGAATATGTGCTGGGTTCCGTCACCATGGTGTCCATCGATGTCGATGATGGCTATCCGTTCGATCCCATGACGCCTTTGCAGCAAACGCGCCGCGATCGCTAGGTCGTTGAAAATGCAGAACCCGGCCGCTCGGTCCGGATGGGCGTGGTGCATCCCCCTGATGGATTGAGCCCATGAGTGAACACGCCCTTGGCCACAGCCTCCGCCGCGGCCACGTACCTCCGGTCACCGCCAAGGAACCCTGATACAATGTTGGGGTGACCGGTGTGTCCCCTCGGTCCAGATACCCTGAGCCGGCCTCGCTCATCTCCCTTACTTGATCGATATAATTGGGGGAATGGACCAACTTCACGCAATCGATCTTCGCAGGTTTGGGTTCGATAAGTTGCAAAGTGTGTCCGAATGCCCCTATCTCTTCCAACGTGTCCCTGATCTTGCGGTACCTCACTGGTTGAAAAGGATGGTCCGGACCGAAATAGTACTTCAACATCGCGTCGCTGTAGTAGAAAGCAGTTGTTCCAGACATCGAAGCGCCTATCTCTCTGGGGGAACGACGTTCAAACCATAATAATATGTTCCAGCCGACCAACTAGTCAAGGAACTCGATGCAGATGTTTTTTTTCTGGATGGCGAGCCTCTTCGAGATCAGACCATGCTCCATCCAACAAGCATTGTAAACTGCGACCGGCACGAGACATGTGGGTGTGAGCCCGGATTCACTGGCCATCTTGATTATCTTGGAGCCTTCCAGGTCCATCAGGTCGCTCATCGAGACCACCTTCATTCGTTCGGCGTAGCCCTGCACGGACTTACAATCTGATATGATCTTTATCAAGGTCTCCTCACCAGACCGCTCCGCCTCGACGATGGTCTCATGATCGCATATCGGAGCGTCCACTCTCACTCGAGATGTGATAATACCACCGAATCAGGACGGGCATGCTGATACATCATGTTTATCCCCAATCGCCGGTCATGGCCGATCATCGAGAACTGGTTCTAAGACCTTTCCTTCACGATCCCTTGGCCCAGCTCAAGGATGATCCCATGCACCTGGAGCAGGTCCTTCAGATAGGAGCGAAAAGGGTGACGCCTACATCGGCGCTCCATTTGATTCCGGCCCCTCCAAGGCATGCATGATATCTTTGCCATCGTCCAAAATCACATCGGAATCCATGCACGACTTTGGATTCCAGGACGTTGCACGTCGCCGCGATGTTCCTGGAATGACGCCGATAAGGGAGCTGATGATTTCCAGTCGGGATTCGTCGATCGTTCCCTCCTGCTGCTTATGCCTTAGACCCACCAACGCCGAGTGCAAGGTTTGGAGGGCGGTGGTCATGTCATAGCTGCTCTCCCGGTCCACGGAGGAGAAGGGATTAGCTTCATACAGGTTCTCCTTCGATGAAGCCTCGAGCGCCGCTTGTTTTTGGTCGAGCTCGCTGGACCCATCTATTGTGGCCGTGCTTTGACCGGCCCTAACCTGCTCGTTGAAGGACCGGAGGTAGCGGTCTGCCGTGGCCAGATAACCCGAGAATGCCATGATGTAACGTTGTCTGACCCTGATCGGGAAGAGTACGGTGGTGGCAAGAAGTGCGGCCCCCACACCGATCAGGCAACTGACCATCAACAGTTTGGCCACTTCCATGAAATCGGCACCGAGCATGGCCAGCGACACCACGCTAATAGAGACGATACATAGGATGAACCAGTTCAAAGATAAGGTCCGAGTGAAAACCATGATGAAGAACAGGATCAGGATGAAACCTATCGATACGAACGCGAACCCACCGGCGACGAACCCCAGGGTCAAACCGACGCCGATGCCTAGGGCCGTCCCGATGACCCGGGATAGCGAATTTGCCTTTGTCGCTCCCAGGGAACCTGAGACGGTGAGGAGGGCGAACCAAAAGGATTGAACGATGCTGGAGAGGCCAATCAGTTCCGCGGTGCCCAGAGCGATGAACGCCGCGGTCAACGCCTGGATGGCCATGAGGCTGGGGACGGATATCTTCCATCGACCGAATATGGTGGCCATCGGCAGAGGGGACCTGGGTTTTATTTTAGGTATTATTCTCGTCCTTGTCTCCTTCCTCTCCATGACCTTGATCGAAACCTTATTAAAATTTACCATGAACCTGGTCACACTTTCCATCAGCATTCGGCCATCGATGTAAAATATGCCCAAACCAACGATCCATGCCTTTGACGATTGGTCCGATTCATAGGTATGGATCAGATCCTTCAATATGTCCAATCGATCCGAGATGTCCTTCCTCCGGTCCTCAGATGTGGGATTTTCCACCCAACCTGCCAACGCCCCTATGAGGTCGGATAGTGCCTTTCGGACCTCCTTGGGAGGCGCGTATCCTTTGATGGAGAGGTCCTCGATGTCATTGACCAATAGGCGCGTCGCTCGCTCATCCGAGAACAGGTCCATCTTCATCATTTCGAAAAGATCGGACAAGGAAGGATATGTGTTCAGGATGTCGTTCATCTGGATCTCTATCACCCGTCTTGATTCCGTCAATCTCCTCAGGTCGCGATCAAAATATTTCTTCCTCTTCGCGTCCATGTGTCCTTCGTCAAAGGTCCGTTTCGCGGCCAACAGGATGCGGTGACTTCTCCGATTGTAGGATCTCGCCCCCCTCACAAATGCCATCCCAGGTCGGGCAGGCATGATGATGAACCAGAATAGGAAATTGACCAAAACGGCAACGCCAACGGTGAATACCAGACTGTCCATCACGGCTTGATCGACGCTAAGCAAAAAGGAGATATAGAACACGGTCACGGCGGTGAAACCCAGAAGGAATGGGATCACTCCGAACCTTCGCGAAAAGTAGGCCAAGTAAAAGGTCAGGATGATCGCGACGGCGGTCCAGAAAGGATCCCTTTCGATCAAGGCCACAATAAATATGGCGAGGGCCATCGGAATGAAAACCAATGGCAGTGCGATAGCCTTGCTGTCCAGGGGGACTTGGTTCATCACAAGGTCGCAGATGAAGCTTGACAATAACGCGAAGACACCGATCCCTAGGAAATACCAGCCTATTTCCTGAGTGACCAGATAAACAATGATCCAGGTCGCGAACATGGCCATCGTAGCACCGCAATGCGTTGTGGAAACGCAGCCGACCGGGATCGAGGGCATCAAGCCAATCCATGATCATCTCCGCTTATGGCGATGGTATCGTTGTTCATGATCGCTCCCTCGAATGTGTTCCAGACCGTATTTAGATTGATGCATATCCATATACCAGTCAAAGGTCGATCTCTGCCGCTATTCCCCTCATGCCGGAAAGGGCTATTCCTAAGAACTCCTCCAAGCTCAACCCGAGCTCACCGCAGAGGGCGATACGTTCCCGGCTCACCCCTTTAGCAAAATCCTTGGAGTTGTATTTTTTCATCAACGACCTGGCGCTCGACGTCTGCGATCTTCTTGCTGGGGAGAACGAGGGTCGCCGCGACTATGAGGCCAGAAACAGCATCACTACATATCAATGCCCGTTTGATATCGTTGTCGACCGGAACTCCGGTGTGCTCATGGTTGTGGGCCATGATGGCCTCGATGAAGGTCTGGTCAAGCTGGTCGCATAGGATGTTCTGCGCCACGATGGTGTGGTCCTGGGGACCCGTGCATGTCTCAAAATCGATGTCGTGAAGGATCCCGACCGCCTCCCAATCCTTGACGCCCTGTCCCATTCGGACGGCCAGTTCACGCATGATACCCCCCACAGCGATCATGTGCTTGAGGTTAGACTCCTTATGGACATATTGCCTGGCGAGTTCGAGGGCTTGATCTCGATCCATAATGGAAACCTCATACATTTCGCTTGGAATTGATCACCTTAACGGCAGATAGATATGCGGTCTCGACCTGATTTCTCCCCCATTCGGTTGCATGGAACTGATTTGCTTCGTTTCGTACCAGCTCGGCATGATGTTGTAATATGTTGAGATATCCAGGCGTTGTTGTACGATATGCGATCGCCTCGATGGCGTTCAGTTGCCGCTCCATGACCTCGAATTGTGTGTGCCCATATTGTCTTATTTGGTTGAAACCAGTGTCCATCAGTCTCTCGAAGGTATCCGGGGTCGGAAATTACCCTCAGTTCTTCCTTTCTACTGACCTTATAAGGGGATGGGGGCGGTCTGGCAGATATCTCCCCTAGTATCAGACCAAGCCTATCGACACATATTATTGCGGTCAATGGGCGCGTTGATGGCTGGGGACAGGGCCGTACAGGCCATCACGACGAGCTCCTGTAGGCCATAATCTATGTCTTGGAGCAGGGAACGTTGCATCCCTTGATTGTATGATTTGTTGACCCATCGACTGATGACGTTTTCATCGACCATCCGATAATAGTGCTTCGTTGCGCTCCCTCTTTTTCAGTTTCTTTCTCTGTTTGAGCAACCACCGATCGCTCCTTACCTTCTCGGGCTTGGAACGTTTCCTCTTCTTTTGCCAGAATCGTTTCCGATTGACGATTTCTGACCTATCATCGATGTATTTTACCAGAGGCTCTCCGACAGCAACATAGTCTCCTGGAGACTTTGCTATCAAGGATGGTTATGTTCCTCCTCTGGGCTTTCCTTACGAGTTTATTATAGTCGATACCCCTAACATAACCGGAGCGACGCGAACGAACATTTAAACCATCGATCTTGATTCTTGCCAAGGTGGCCTCAAATCCCTCCACCATTTCTGGTGCATAGTGTATATTCTCTGTCGTAGGGTCTTTGATTCTCAATTTCCTCCATGGTCTGTTTGGAAATGATATTGGCAACTGTCATGGCAGACAATAGTCCCGCCACATGGTTGAAAAAATAGATCACCACTATCAGGGACCCAATAAAGAAGAACCCAACTGAACATAATCCTCACATCAGGGATGTTCGTTTCTGTCCAATTTGGTTGGCATGACGAACAAGAACGATAGCGCAATAGAAGATCGAGGCACCGAACCAACCAGTGACGTTCTGGATTCCCTTGTCTTTCATGTAGATTGCGACGACGGTATGCCCATACTGACCCACCGCCAGGGAGAAGGGGATCAAGGCCACTGACATCATCACACCGAAAAGACTGATCAAGGTCGCAGTAATAGTGATGATATTTCCCCGAACCGAATCAGGGTTAACGGAGTTCCGAATGGGCGTACCACTCCAAAAATCCATTTTTATCGAGCCAAAATATCAGTAAAGCAAGGATTACCGATGTTGCGCTCATGAAGAGAGGGGTAAACCAAAATGAACCTAAGATGCCGTCAAAACGGGCTCTTAGTCCAATGAACCTTTTCTCTTTAAGTAGACCCTTTGCCAAGTTCGAACCTCGAATCTAAATGGATATGACCATGTAATAATGATTATGAGTCATGGTATGGAGGTTATCACACCTACCGATGAACCGGATGGTCCTGTGCTTCAACCTGTACGTATGTGAGATGATATCTTGTTCGTTGGTTGAATCCAACGATTTGAGAGAGGCGGCGATCCTGAACATTTCCTATCATTGTCCCAGGATGGATATTGAGCCATTGGGACGGTTGAATGGTACAAGGCAAAAATATTTGGTTATGGTGAGAATGGAGGGGATGATGCGCTTCGTCCTGACGGGGTAAGATACATCGGGCAACTATCACAGAGAGGCATCCAGATTATATGGGGAGTATCGTGATAGATCCACTACTCCTTGAAAAGACAGATATCTGGCCGGGGGAGAAGGTCCTGGTCTCAGATGCCAACAATGGTTCGCGTTTCGAAACCTATGTTTTCGAGGGAGAGCGCGGGTCCGGCATTATCTCGGTGAACGGAGGCGCGGCGCATCTGGTGAAGGAAGGTCACAAGGTCATTATCATGTCATTTGAATTAACTGACCATCCGATCCATCCAAAGGTCATTTTTGTAGACGAGATGAACCGGTACGTGAAGGACCTATGAAGCTAGCGATATTCTCTGATGGGGGATCGAGAGGCAATCCTGGACCTGCGGCCTATGCCTACCTTGTCTGTAATTCCGAAGGAAGCATCATCAAAAAGGGGGCGAGGTACCTCGGACGGATGACGAACAATGAGGCGGAGTACTGTGGTCTCCTCGCAGGGATCGAGGCGACCCAACAGCTAGGGGCGGATGAGGTGGAGATCGTCATGGACAGTGAGCTGGTCGTGAACCATATCCTTGGTAGGTATTCAGTCAAGGCAGCGAACCTCAGACCACTCTATGAAAAGGCGTTGGCCGACCTCTCCCGATTCAGGACATACAAGATCAGACATGTCCCTAGAGAGAATCCGATGATCAAACAGGCGGATGCCCTCGTAAACCAAGAACTGGACATCTGTACCTTGCGACATTAGGACCAGATTTACAGCATCGATCTTGGTGGATCCATAAAGGCGTTTCTTCGTCATTAAGTCAATGTCTCAAGAGTAATTATTTATAGGGGGGGCTGATGAGTAAATTTCGGTGCTGAGGGCCGGTGGCTCAACTCTCCTCCTTATAGAGTTAGTTTATCCCCCCCATCTACATCGGCCTCGCACCAACTTCTCAAAATTGACCTATTGATATCAATGTCGTTTGACCAACATCCAAGCCTCAACCTTCAAGAGATAGTATGGCCTGTAATATTCGACTTCAAAAAGGGAAATGTGATTGCGGGGTGAAAATCGATGCCTGGTCCAGAGATGAGCGGATTACCACGGAGGCGGACCCGCAGGAGATGGATGATGCTGATGGTGTTGGACGATAAACGGAAGAGGGAAATCGAGGAACGCTATGGCAAGTCCATTGATGACATGGATGATGATGAGCTCGAAGAAGCCAAGAAGGCGACTGAAGCCGACTCTGATCTCTAGATCACATCGCTCAATGATCTTTTATATCGTTCTGTCCAGATAGATATCTTACAAGATCATGGATCCCGACCAGGACCTGTTCCCCTGTCCTCATGTTCCGGACATTGACTGAGCCGGTCTCGAGCTCCTTCTCACCGACAATGATGACGTTCTCGGCGCCCACCGAATCGGCGTACTTGAAGTTCTTGCCCATGTTCCGTCGCATCAGGTCCATGTCCGCCGAAAGGCCGCCCTTGCGCAACATCGCGGTGATCTCGTAGGCCTTGCTCCTGGTCGAATCCCCCACTGGGACCACGTATGCCTGGAGACGGGCCTTTCTGGGCAAGGCGCCCTCCTTCTCCAGGGCGATGAGCGTCCTGTCGAAACCGATGCCAAAGCCGGTAGAGTGCACCTTCTCCCCGCCGAACAGCTCGCTCAAGGAGTATGCGCCTCCCCCGCATATCTGCTTCTCGGCCCCCAATTTCGGTGCGTCCACCTCGAACACTATGCCAGTGTAGTATGCTAGGCCCCGGACCACACCCAGATCGACCTGGAGGTTCCGGAATCCATAGTGCTGCAATATCTCGAAGACCTCCTCGAGATATCTCCTCGTCTCTCCCTCATAATCTTTTAACACAGAGACCGGCCCAGTGATCTTAGTGGTCTGGACCACCTTTTCGATGGCCTGCTCAGGCATGCCAGCCAGTTTCATGAGAGGGATGGCCTCGTCATACAGCTTCTTGTCGAGCTTTTGCAGGATGGGGAGGGCGGCGTCCCCTTCCACACCGGACTCCTGGAGCAGTGATTTGAGAATGCCGATGTGACCGATGCGGATGCGATAGTCCTGCAGACCGGTCCTCTCCAACATCGAGGCGGCCAGACCGATAACCTCCGCGTCCATCTCTGGGGTGGGCGACCCAATGACCTCCGCACCGAACTGATAGAACTCCCTGAACCGGCCGGCCTGGGGCCTTTCATACCGGAAGCACGGGCCGAAGTAGAACAACTTGAGAGGCCGGGGATAGTTGGTGAGGTCGTTGATGAAGAAGCGGATCACCGGTGCGGTGAGCTCTGGACGCAGGCAGATCTCCCTATCGCCCTTGTCCTTGAAGGCATAGATCTCCTCGACGATGCCCGGTCCGGACTTGGTGGTGAATAGCTCGGTGTGCTCGAATATAGGGGTCTGCACCTCGCGGAACCCGTGGGCCAGACAGATGGAGCGCATCATGCTTTCGAAATATCTTCTGGTCTCCATCTCGGAAGGGCCGAAGTCCCTGGTCCCGCGCGGCCTTTGGATCATCCGCCGAGCAATATTTTGGCCGGACTTAACCTTTTTCCTTGGCCAAGTTGATCAAGTTGTCCATCCAGCAACATCATTTGCTCGATAGTAACGCCCGATCGAGGTCCTCGATTATATCCTCGGCGTCCTCGATCCCCGCGGACACCCGGATGAGGGAGTCGTTGATCCCCAAACGCTTCCTCTCCTCTGCGGAGAAGGCGACATGTGAGGTGTTCAGGGGCATGCTGGCCAGGGACTCCACCCCTCCCAGGCTGGGCGCCAGTGCTATCATTCGCAGGGAGCGCATGACCTTGAACGCTGCCTTCTGACCACCCTTCACCTCGAACGAAACCATGCCCCCGAAACCACGCAGGGAACGCCTGGCCAGATCGTATTGTGGGTGGGAGGGCAGACCGGGATAATGGACCTTCTGGACCTTCTCATGGCTCTGCAGGAAGGTGGCGACGGCCATACCGTTCTCGTTGTGGCGTTGCATTCGGACGGCCAGGGTCTTCATGCCTCGAATGAGGAGGAAGCCTCCCATGGGGTCCAGGTTGCCACCAAGGGTGACACGACGTTTCCAGAGCTCCTGCGTCAACGATTTTCGCCCCGCGACCGCCCCGGCCACCAGGTCCGAGTGCCCGTTGAGGTACTTGGTGCAGGAATGCATCACCAGGTCCGCCCCCATGGTCAGGGGGTTCTGGTTTATTGGACTGGCGAAGGTGTTATCGATGGCGACAAGGACGCCCATCTCGTGGGCTCCTTTGGCCAATGCGGCCACGTCGACCAGTTTGAGCAATGGGTTCGTGGGGCTCTCTAGCCAGAGGAGCTTGGTCCTCTTGTCTAGCGCCGCCAATATCTCCTCTGTCCTGACGGAGGCCACGAAGTTGGTGTCTATTCCGAGGCGAGGCAGTTCGTTCTTGAAAAGATTGTAAGTGCCACCATAGATGTCCTCCATAGAGACTATGCGATCCCCCTTGCTGAGCAATGAGAGCGCTATGGCGGACGTGGCGGCCATGCCAGATGCGAACACGAGGGCCTCCTCCGCCCCCTCAAGCGATGCTATCTTCTGCTCTGCCGCCCTGATCGTGGGGTTCCCATGCCTGGAGTAGATATAGGTCCCATCGGGCAGTTCACCCTTCCATGTGGCCTCGTTATCGGTCGGATAATAGAACGTGGCGGTCTGGATTATCGGCGTGTTCACGGAGCCGGTGATCCCCACGAGCTCGCCTGCGTGGACCGCCCGTGTGGAGGGGCCATGGCTGGGCTTCATGGACTTGAAAAAACCATTCCAAATGATTAAACATTCGTCCCTACGGACTCACTCGCCCGTGCGCTTTATTATCACGCTCAATACGTCCCCGTCCAGCAACACATGGTCCAGGCCGACCATCTGTCCAGGGAACTTGGCGCTCTTGCCCCACACCACGGAATAGCGGAAGTTCTGCCGGAAGACGCGATGCAAGGAATCGCAGACGTCACCGACGGTGCTGTCCTTGCGGACGATGAGAGGCTCTTCCAGGTCGGCCTCCTGGCCTTGCTTCTTGAGGTAGATCCTGATCAGATCTATGTGGGTGAAAATTGCCTCCTTGAGCTCATCCAGACCCTGTTCTTTCGCTGCCGATATGAATATCGGGTGCCAATGTCTGAGCTCCTTCTTCAATTGCTTCAGGTGGTCCTTGTCGGCGGTGTCCACCTTGTTGATGACCAAGATGGCTTTGCTATAGACGCGATTGCCGGTCAAAGCGTCTATCAGCTGATCGACCGTCACGTCCTCACGGATGACGACATCGGCGCTGTTGTAACCGTACTCCGAAACGATCTCCTCGGCCAGTTCCTCGGTCATCTTGGTGAGCGGCAAAGTGGTCTTGATATCGATGCCACCCTGCTCCCTGCGGGTGATGACGATGTCCGGAGGGTGGGTGTTCAACCTCATGCCCGTCCCTTCCAGCTCGCTTATCAGGACGTGCAGGTTCGTATCGTTCCTGCTTGACGACTACGTATTGCTATGCGTGCATGACGCGGGCGGGGCCGGCGTCCGTGGCCGGGGCGTATGATGGGCTCGGCTGCGACCCGTCCCGCCGGGGTGGGCGCGCAGGACGTATCGCGAGGATGAATTCCGTGGGTCGCCGCGAGGTCGCGCTGGCGGTCATCGCGGGCGTCGCCCTCCTGTCGGGGCCGCTCGCCGGTCCCCGTGCCCTCGCCGCGGCCCCGCCCGCGTCCACCGCGGCGGTCACGACA
>CAVVVD010000002.1:0-6653 GCA_963751645.1 Methanomassiliicoccaceae archaeon
GACGCCCCGGTCCACCAACTCCTTTCGCTTGGTCGGCGACCCCTCGTCGTCATAACCGCTGCTGCACATACCTCTCTCATCGAATGGATCGTCCACCAGGTTGAGCTGGACCGAGCCCACCCTCTCGCCCATCCTCTTCGCCCAGGCGCTCCTCTGCTTGTTCACGTTCTCTGCGCTCAAGGCGAAGACGGCCGAGCTCATCAACAGCTCGCAGAGCTCGTGCGGCGGAACTATAACCGTCACAATCTCCTGCCCCGGAAGTGTTCGGCCCTCTGGGCCTCCTTCGCGCTCGTCCTAAGCCCGACCCCGAAAGAAGCGCCATCCAGGTCGGGGAGCATGTTGGAATGTGGAACCCCACGCCCTCACCTGGCTCGGTCCCCTCGGTCATCGCGGTGAAGTGGAGTACAGCATGGTGCTTCGGCCCTCGGTCTCGGCACCGGAGGTGTTCAGGACCATAGTCTGCGTGACCGCGGCCCGTATGAATCCGCTCGGGACCTTGACCCCTCCCCTTTCCTTGCGCCTTAGACGGTGTCCGTGGCAATGGAACATATGCTCTCCTCGCTCAATTACGCGAGGTCCTTATCGTAGGTGATCGGGACCGGGTTGCCCTTGATGGATGGGGCAAAGTGCTTGAACACCGGGTCGGGGGCGGACACGTTGGCCAGCTTAATCGCCGACTGGGCGCATAGCTCGCGCATCCCTTACCGTGGCCAACGTGATGGACGATTGCCCTACCTTCTTGATTTGATGGCTCGGACCGCCAGACCCTGGTCCATGCGCTCCTCGACGTTCTTGATTTTACCGTCATCCATATAGAGCAGGAGGGAACGGGCGCGGGAACCGTAGACCTCGGCGTCCGATGCACCTTCAGCCAGCGCGGCCCTTAAGGCCTTCTTGACAAAAGGCTCGAGGCTCATTCAGCCACCCCCGAGCACGATGGTGGAACGGCAATAGGGGCCTCCTGATGATACTGGTATCCAATCCTCTATGCCCTTTCCGCACGTACCGCCATCCAGCTCCACCTTGTCGCCAATGGCATCGACCGTCTGGAGTATGTCCAAGGCCTTGCCGGTGAGGGTGAACGAGCGCAACAGGCCGGCTATCTCCCCGTCCTTGATCAGGTAGCCACGCAGTGCCTTGGCCTCGAAACCGCCACCGACCGGGTCCTCCATGCCGCTGACCATCTTGTCGCAGAGGACGCCGTGCTTTACGTCCTCCAACATCTCCTCCAGCTTCATGTCTCCCTTTTCGAAGAAGGTGTTGGTCATCCTCACCCATACCCTTCGCCCAAAAAATTCCGCCCGACCGTTGCCGGTCGGCGGGACGCCCATCTGTGCCGCCGTCTCCAGGCTCTGCATGTAACCTTTGTACACGCCGTCCTCGATGATGACCGTCCGGGAGGAGGGCGTGCCCTCGTCGTCGAACGGGATGTAACCATGAGCACCAGAATAGGTCCCGTCGTCCACCATGGTGATGCCTTCGGAGGCCACCCTCTTCCCCACCGCGTCGGTGAGGAACGATCGACGCTTCACTATCTCGTCGGCCTCGCTGGCATGCCCCATGACCTCATGGGCCAGAAGTCCGCTGATCATGGGGTCGCTGATGCATGTGACCGGACCGGAGGGAGCCTTCCGGGCCTGAAGCATCTTGACCGCCTCCTCCCCGATGCGCTTGCCGAAGGCGTTGACATCCACCGCCTTGATAAGTTCGAACCCTCCAGAGCCGTCCACGCCGTCATAGTACATCTCGGTGTTCGCTCCGTCGGAGGATATTGCCTGGCCCATCAGACGCAGGCGGACCTCCTCCCATTCCAATTCGTCTCCCAGGCTGTTGCACAGCAGATTATTGCGCACATCCTCCCGGTACATGGCGTTGCTGTTGACCACTTGGGGACCGACGCGTTGCGACCGCTCCGCGTCAAACACTAGGGCCAGCTTATCCTCCAATGCCACTTGGGAAGGGTGGAGTTCACAGAGTGGCCCTCACCTTCGCCTGGCGGGCCTTCCGCTCTGGTATGGGCGCACCGGTGGCGCTACCAGAGTGGCGCTTCGCACCGCCCGGTTGGCCGCGTCCAGCACCGTGTCCTTGCCGGGGTCGACCCCCGATGCGTAGCCCCAGGAGCCGTTCACCCGAGCCCTCAGGCAGACCCCGGCCAAGCGGTCGTCGGAGAGCGTCCTCACACCCCCGTCCACCACCACGATCATGAGTCTTCTCCATGGTCTGCCAGCGCGCATCGCAGAACTCCGCCCCCAAGGAGCGCATGCGCTCCACCGCCTTGCTAAGTATGTCTTGCATTCAGATCACTGTCAGTTCTTTGTTCGCGGTCGTAAGCAGTTCGCATCCCTTCTTGGTGATCACGATGTCATCCTCTATCCGTACCCCGCCCTTGCCCCGGATATATACCCCTGGCTCCACTGTGAGCACCATTCCCTCCTCGAGGACCAGGTCCACCCCTGGCCCCATGCGTAGGCCGTCATGCACGGATAGCCCGATGCTGTGACCGAGCGTGTGGATGAAAAGGCCTTTGTAAGGCGAGGCGTCGATTATTCCCCGGGCGACGGCGTCCACGTCCTTGCCGTTCACCCCTGGCCGGACCATGTCCAACGCCGCAAGTTGGGCGTCGAGGACCACCTGGTACATCTCCTTCTGCCATTTCCAGGCATTGCCTACGAAAAAAGTGCGAGTGATGTCGGAACCGTACTTGAGGTCCCTGGCTCCGAAATCGAAGAGGGCCATGTCCCTCTTCTTGCAGCTGGCTGGTCCGGCCTCGTGGTGTGGCTCTGCCGTGTTCGGCCCGAAGGAAGCGTTGGTCTCGAAATTGGGTGATGAGGCCCCCTTCCTTTGCATGCGATAGTTGATCTCCGCGGCCGCCTCGTACTCCGCCATCCCTGGCCTTACGAAAGAGGGGATCTCCTCCGCTACCTCCGATGCGATACGACATGCGTTGCGAAAACGCTCCACCTCCTCCGCGTCCTTGATGGCTCTGGCCCGTTCCAACGCCGGGTAGACGTCCAAGACCTCCACCTTGGGCAGGATGCGCTTGATCTCATTGAGGCTGTTGAGGGTCAATCCGTGCCCATTGACCCCGATGGTCCTCGCCTTGCCCAAGGTGCCCTTCACCAGCTCGGACTTGTCCAGCTTGTTCTTGAAGACCTTGACCTCGGCCGAGGACCTCGCGCTGGTCTCCTCCAATGCCACTGTGATGAGGTCCACCTTGCCATCGGGCCACCCTATCGCCAGGCAGCTCTCGAAGAGGCCAGATGTCGTCCCTGTCAAGTAGGGGAACATGGTGTCCAAATTGGGCTCGATATCGTTCATCAGCACGACGGCGTCCACCTTCTGGTCCATGTTCTGAAGATGCGCTGTACGCGCTTGGAGGTCGAATGGGCCATGCCAGCGAGAAGGTGTTATCGATTAAATAGAATTTCCTTCGATAATTTTAACGAGTGTTCATCAGACCCCTATCCACACATTCCCTGCGATGCGCTTGATGGCGGCGATGGCGCTGAGGGCCGCGAGATAGCTGGTGGCGGGGTTGGAGGGGAAAGGCACGTTGTCCGTTTCCGCCACGATCTCACCGAATACCCCCTTGACCACGAGACCGGTGACTGTTGCAATCGCAGAGCGGGTCGCATATCAGCTTGACCATGGTCTTGTCCATCCCTAGTCCCAGTAGGGATATGGTCGCTGAGACGTTGATGTTCTTGGGGAAGTGCACTATGGCCTCTCGGGCCGGGCCATCATAGATGACCGTACGCTCCTTCAGGCTGTCGACATCGATGCCCTTGCTCTTGAGATATGGAACGTCCTTGAAGCTCTTCGGTCCCTTGGTACTAATCAGCTCGACGGAGTCGATCTTGTCCACAGATGCCGAGTGCAGTCCATCGGTACCGCAGACCGCCCCGGAAGGGACGTAGAGGCGCCCACCCTTCTTCTTGGCGAGATTGAAGCATTTCTCTCTCAGGACGTCATCGACGAACGCCCCCACGCTCATCACCAGGACGTCCTTTCCGAAACCGAGGATGAATGGGACATAATGGGCCACTGCCTCCTGGCTGGCAGCCTCGACGACCAGGTCCAGATGCTTGAGATGGGCCCTGATGCTCTCATCGGTGTTGGCGATGTACTTCGCCTTTCGGTACTCCTTGACCATCTGCTGCGCCTTCTCGTCGCTCTTGTCTGTCATATAGAAGAGGTCGACCTCGTCCATGGTGTCTATGACCTTGGCCAAGGTCTGTCCGATGGCGCCGCATCCGATGATAAGCAGCCTCATGGTTGAATGCAAACTACGAGGATGGATTTAACGATAGCGACCTCAGTCGTTTGGCATAAAGTGGTGATAATTCCCGAACTGTGTAACATAAAATCCTCATCGTCCTCATTGGGGTCGAGGTGATTATTCCACCCTAGGGTACAATATTCCAGACAGTACAATGCTTCATAAGGTGACCGACGCAGAAGGTCGTATCATGAAGCTAGAGATCCATCGGTTCGGAGTGTTGAGCGACCGGCACCCGCATCCCTTGGTCTTTGTCCACGGTGAGTGGCACGGTGCGTGGTGTTGGGAAGAGAAGTTCGTTCCCTACTTCCGTCGTCAAGGCTTCCTATGCGTCACGTTGGACCTTAGGGGGCATGGTGGCAGTGATGGAGGGGAGAAGTTGAACAAATGGACGTTGACCGATTATGTCGCCGACCTGGTCCAGATGGTGGAGGAGGTCGATCAATGTCCCATACTTGTAGGTCATTCGATGGGAGCCACCATCTCCCAGATGTTCGCCTCGGAACATGAGGTGGAGGGCATGGTATTGCTATGTCCCATACCCACCTTGGGATATAAGGAGGACGCCAAACGGTTGTTCAAGGACCATCCGTGGGTGACCTTCATGGCGGAGATGACCGGCAATGCTGGTCGCTTTGTCGATGATGAGGGATTGGTGAAGAAACTGTTCTTTTCCAGTTCCCTCTCGGCCAATGCGGTCTGTCGTTATTATTGTAGGTTCCAGGGGGAGTCGATGACCGCGATAAGACAATGCGTGAACGGGGTCGGGACCCTGGCCATGTGTCACGACCCACCTGTACTGGTCATCGGACTGGACCATGATGAGCTGGTCTCAAAGAACAGTGTGCATAATTGCGCCTGCCAGTGCCATGGCATGGAGGTGATCCTTCCTGGGTCGGGACATGATATCATGTTGGACGAGGGGTGGGAGGGGGCAGCGGATACCTTGCTGGAATGGGCGGGCGCCAATGCCCTATAGGGTGCACTGGTCCTTCCCTGCAAATGGTCGCATCGACCCGATCTAACACTCATGTGATCGGACCGGGGATGCCCATTTGCGAACTTCGGGCAAATGCATTAATGATATCGTGACCATAGGCAGTGACATGCGCTATGAGGTCCTGGAACACACGGCGGACGTGATGATCAGGACCACAGGTGACTCCTTGGAGGATTGTTTCGCGAACGCCGCCTACGCGTTGTTCGACCAGATGGTCGATGCCGAGAGCATCGTACCAAAGGTCGTCCACGTGTTCGAAGTGGACGGTTTCGATCTGGAATCACTACTGTTGAACTTCCTTTCGGAGTTCCTTTTCATTCATGACACCACGCGCTTGGTTTTCAACGAGTTCGATGTTGCCATCGAAGGTCTGAAGGTCCAATGTCAGGCTCGAGGAGAGCGCATCGACCTTCAGAGGCATGGCCCAAAGAAAGAGATAAAGGCCATCACCTATCATATGATGTCGATCGATTTGGAAGCCCCATCGGTCACGGTGCTCTTCGACATCTGAGGTAGACAATGAAAGCCTCCGCAATCGCATACCCCATACAAGGTCTGATCAAATACCACGGCCTCAAGGACGAATCCCTTAGGCTCCCATACCACGACTCGATATCGGTATGCACCGCACCGCTGATGACCCACACCACCATAGAGTTCGGCCATGAGTATGATCAGGCGGAGTTCGATGGTAAAAGGGCCCAGGGAAGGGCCATGGAGCGCATACTTCAGGTGGTCGAACCTTTGCGTCAGAGAGCGGAGGAGACCTCTGGTTTTCGAATGGTCTCCAAGAACAACTTCCCCTCTAACATAGGCCTGGGGGCGAGTGCCTCTGGTTTCGCCGCGTTGGCGGTCGCGACCTCCCGGTCGCTCGGCATGGACTTGGGCCTGGAGGAGATCTCTGTATATGCGAGACGGGGGGCGGGGTCGGCTTCTCGGGCCGTCACAGGTGGCTTCTCGATATGGTACCAGGGGAAGGACGACCGAAGCAGTCATGCCCGCAGGCTGGCATCCTCCAAGGACCTGGACATGGGGATCCTCGGGGTGCTGGTCCCTATCTATAAGTCCACCGAGGCAGCGCACAGCGCGGTGGCAAGCTCGCCATTCTTCAAGGCGCGCATCGAGTATGTCAAGGAGGCCATCCCAAAGATGGAGTCGGCCATAAGGGAGAAGGATATCTTCCGCATCGGTGAGCTCGCCGAACTGGACACGCTCCTTCTTCACGGGATTACCATGACCGGCATAGACCAGTTGTTCCTGTGGCGCCCGGAGACCGTCAAGGTCATCCTCGAGGTCAAGGAGATGCGCAAGGATGGTCTGAACTGTCACTTCAGCATCGACACGGGTGCGACCGTCTATGTGAACAGCCCGTTG
>CAVVVD010000003.1:0-16398 GCA_963751645.1 Methanomassiliicoccaceae archaeon
CCTTCGGTGCCTGGACCACCACCACACCGGTGGGGTCCAAGGTCCAGGGGAAGAGGCAGTTCAAGAAGGACCTCATGTCCGTGGTGTCATCACAGGACGTGGCCTATGCCGCCACCCTCTCGATCGCCCACATGAACGATTTCGTGAGGAAGGTGGAGAAGGCGAAAGCATTGACCGGGTTCCGCTTCCTGCACATCATGACCCCGTGCACCTCCGGTTGGAAGACCGACCCCGCCGTCACCTACGAGCTGGCGAGATTGGCGGTGGAGACAGGCATGTGGACCCTGTACGAGATCGAGCAGGGGGAGACGAAGATCACCTACCGCCCGAAGGAGATGCTGCCGGTGGAGAACTACCTGAAGTTGCAAGGGCGCTTCCGGCACATGAGCAAGGACGACATCGACACATTGCAACGCTGGATCTGTAAGAAGTGGAACAAGAGCTACAGTCCGGAGATGGTCACCGGTGATGCCAAGAAGGAGAGCAAGGATCTTGCCTTATGCCGGGGAGGAGACCGACGGCATCTGACCCTCACAGCAGTTGATTCATTCTAAAAATAAGAGAAAAGAAAATAGGTTTGGTAAAGGGGTTTAGGCTGGCTCGGCCGCTGACGGTCGGAGCATCTCTTCTGGCCGGGTCGAAATACCATCCGATGACCAATGCCAATATCGCCAATGGCATGGCGATGATCAACGGGTCGATGACCTGCCAGGGCATCTCCAGAAGGGCGGGCTTTCCGAAGATGGCATCGCACAGACCGAGCGGGCCAGACTCCTTGATGTGGACGAACGCCGTCCAGAAGAACCATACGCTCGCACCGACCACCAGGCTGAGCTTCCCCGCCAGGGCGGAGGGCCTCTTGCTGAATATGCCATAGGTGAACATGGGGAGGAAGGCGGAAGCACAGAGGCCCATGAACATGGCGGTCGCACGTGCGATAATGTCGTCTGGAAGCAATAGGGCCACGCCCACGCTCGCCACGATCATGATCATGGTACCATAACGGTTCGCGTTAAGCGAGCACTCGGTGATGTCCTTGCGCCAGTTCTTAGGCATCAGACGCGAAGGCGCAAAATGGCACCAGAGGTCGTGACCGGCCGCGGAGCCCATGGTATGCAACAGCGCGCTTAGAGTGGACATCGCCGCCGCCAACAACGTCAGCATGAAGATGACGATCAACCACTCCGGCATGGCCTGATTGATGTAGAATGGAATGACATTGTCCACACCTCCTGCTGCGGCCAAGGCGGTCGTGCCGTCCTCGTTCCAGAAATATGCGTTGGTCATGGCACCGATGGTGAACGCCACCCCGGTCATCATCAGGATGAATATCCCGCCGATCACGACGGCGCGGTTCAGGGCCTTCCCGTCCTTCGCCGTCATGAACCTGACCACGAGCTGGGGTTGGGCCAGGACACCGATACCGACACCCATGATGATGGTGGTGACCATGGTGAACCAGAGGTTCGAGCCCAGCTCGGGGAAGCTGGTCCAACCGGTCATGCCCGGTGGGAACTTGGCGCTTATGGTCGGGTCTGATGCCATGAGGTTGAGCGTCTCATTTCCAGCAGTGAAGCCTCCCACCAGGGACAGGGTGATGATTAGCACGGCGGTCATGCCGAAGAGCATGACAGAGGCCTGGAACGCATCCGTGTACATCACGGCCAGGAGTCCTCCGAATAGGACGTACACTGCGGTCAGTATCGCGAAACCGATGAGGGCCGTATTATAATCGATCCCCAAGGTCTCCTCGATGAATATCGCACCTCCGATGAGGACCGCGGCCGCGTATATCGGCATCATTAACACGATCAGGAACGCGGTCGAATATTGCAGGAAGGGCGAGTTGAACCGCTTCCCCATCAGGTCTGGGAAGGTCAAGGCCTTCAATTTCTTCCCTAACTTTCGCACCTGCTTACCGTAGATGACGAAGGCGATCAGTATGCCCACACCGATATTGAGGACCGTCAGCCAGATCAGGCCCTCGCCCAGCTGGGCGGCCACACCGCCGAATCCCACGATGGCCGCTGTGCTGATGAACGTCGAACCATACGACAGGCCGATGATGAAGGGGTGCACCTTACGGTTGCCCAGGAGGAACACCTCCCCCTTCTTCGTCTGTTTGTATGCTATGTACGCCAGGAAGAGCGTTATCCCCAGATACACTATCGTGGCGCCCCAGAAGATCGTGCTGTCTACCATTGTTCCTTCTCCATATCAACCACTGGTCTTCTGTGCGGTCTCTTCCTTCTTGCTCTTACGGGCGGGGTCGAGCAGCCATCCAATGATCAGTGCCAAGATCGAGGCGGGCACGGCTATGATCAATGGGTCGATGTTCAACCAGGGCTCCTGGAGAAGGCTGACCTTCCCGAAGATGGCCTCACATAGCCCGAAGACGACGGAATCTTTCGCGTAGACGAAGGCGGCCCAGAAGAACCAGACCACGGCACCCACGATCAGACTGCTTATCGCTGCCACCTTGGAAGGCCTCTTGGCGAATATCCCGTAGGTCAGCATGGGCAGGAACGACGCTGCGCAATAGCCCATGAACATGGCCGTCGCGATCGCTATGATGTCGTTCGGAAGCTCGAACGCCAAGGCCAGTGTTATCAGGATGATGATGAGCGTCGCGATCCGGTTGGCCTTGAGCGTCGGTTCGTCTGGATTGGGGCACTGCGCCTTAGTGTAAAATCTCCCCTTTATCTGGCACCACAGGTCCGTGCCCGCGGCCGAGCCCAACGTATGGAATAGCGAGCTGAGGGTCGACATCGCAGCGGCGAGCAGGGTAAGCAGGAAGAGTACGATGACGAGGTCTGGCATCGCCCCGTTGATATATTCGGGCATGATCAGGTCCCGGTTCTTGGCATATTGGATGGCCAGCATCCCCTTTTCCTGGTAGAACCAGACGTTGGACAGCGCTCCCACCGTATAGGCGACACCCGTGGTCAGGAAGATGAACAGACCCCCGATCGGGATCGCACGGTTCAACGCCTTCGAGTTCTTGGCGGTCATGTAGCGCACGATCAGCTGGGGCTGGGCCAGGACACCGATACCGACCCCCATGATGATCTGGGTCACCATGATGTACCATAAAGGCGAATCCAACGTCGGGAAAGTGGTCCAGCCAGTGAAACCAGCGTTCGCGTACGGATAGGTCGATGGTATGCCCGGGTCTGTCGCCAGGTTGGTCAGGGCCTGATTGGCCTCAACGACCCCACCCAACAACCAGAAGGTGATGATCAGGATGGCGCTCATCCCGAAGATCATCAAGGCACCCTGGAAGGCATCGGTGTACATGACCGCGATCAGCCCTCCGAAGATGACATAGACGGCGGTCAAGGCGGTGAACCCTATCAGGGCATAGGTATAGTCCACCTCAAGCACCGTCTCGACAAAACGGGACGCCCCGATGATGACGGCAGCTGCGTACAACGGCATCCCCACCAGGACCAAGATGGCCGTGGAGATCCTTAGCAACCTGGAATTGTATACCTTCCCAATGAAGTCAGGGAAGGTCACTGCCTTCAACTTGAAACCCAATCGTCTGATCCTAGGGCCGTAGACGATGAAGGCGATCAGTATCCCCACACCGATGTTGAGGACGACCAACCAGAGGATTCCCATGCCCCAAAGACCGGCCACTCCTCCGAATCCTACGATGGCGGATGTGCTGATGAACGTCGAGCCATAGGACAAACCGATGATTATCGGATTGACGTCCCTTCCAGCAAGTAGGAAGTCCTCCCCCTTCTTCGTCTTCTTCCAACCTAAATAAGCTAGATAGAGGGTGATGACCATATAGACGGTCACAGCCCCCCAGAACAAGGTCTGCGAGACCATCTTAATCCTCGTCCTTGTTCCATTTCCACAGCCCGTAGGCCACACAGATCACGGTCAAGCCGATGGCGATGACATATCCCCCCCAGACCCATGGGTCAGGTATCCCTAGAACTTCCATTGTTTATCCCCCTAAATCCGATATTCCTGGGGATTAACTTTCAAATTATAAAATGTTATATGCTAATCCGTATCCTGCTAACATGTAGCATTGATGGTAGTTCGTCAACATCAGTTACTACATGAGTCCAGCTGGAAATGGTCGGTGTCCAATAGCTTGGCCCCATGGGCCAGGACCTTCTCGATCCCTTGGTCCACGTCATCTACCCGGATGATCAGGACGGCGCAGGGCTTGTTGCGATAACCGTAGGCGTACTCGATGTTCACTCCCGCATCGGAGAGCATCTGGGTCAGTTCGTACAGCCCGCCTGGCCTGTCCCTCATCTCCACCGCCATCACATCAGTGAAGCGGACCATGAAACCAGCATGGTAGTAGCTTTTCCAAGCCCATCTCCGGCTTGTCCACGATGACGCGTATGACGCCATACCCCGCACCCTCGGCGATGCTGAAGGCCAGGATGTTGATCCTCTCCTCCATCAACGCCTTCGAGACGGCCGCCAGACGACCTGGTTTGTTCTCAGAGAATATGGACAGTTGCTTGATGCGGTACTTGCTCAGGTCCTCGCTCATCAGATCTCCCTCCTATCCACCACACGCTTGGCCTTTCCCTCGAAGCGCGGCAACGAGCCAGGGGCCACCAGCTCCACCCTCGCCCCCACGTTCAACGAGGTCTTCAGTCGGGAACCGATGCGCTCCCTCAATGCGTTGAGCTCGATGATGTTGTCGGTGAACGCCTCAGGCTTCAGTTCCACCTTCACCATCATCTCGTCCATGTAGCCCTTGCGGTCCACCAGGATCTGGAACTCGTTCCCGACCTCTGGATTGGTGTGCAGGCAGTGTTCCACCTGCGACGGGAACACATTTATGCCACGGATGATCAGCATGTCGTCCACCCGGCCGGTGATGCGGGATATCCTGGGATGGGTACGACCGCACGCACAGGTCTCCGTATCCATGGTGGTGAGGTCCCCCATGCGATAACGGACGATGGGGAACGCCTCCTTCTGCAGCATGGTGAGCACCATCTCCCCGCGCTCTCCCGGTGCGACCTGCTCGCCCGTGCTCGGGTCGATGATCTCCAGAAGGCAGATGTCGCGCCAGATATGGATCCCACTTTGACAGGCGCACTCCGACCACAGCGGGCCGGCGAGCTCGGAGGCACCGAAGCAGTTGATGCCCGTGACCCCTAGCCATTCCTGGATGCGGTCCCGCATCTTGTCGGACCACGGTTCCGCACCGAGCAGGCCATAGCGCAGGGTGGTGTCGTTCTTGATGCTGATACCCATCTTGTCCGCCACCTCGCCAAGGTACATCATGTACGAAGGGGTGGCGGCCATGGCCGTGACACCGAGGTCCTGGATCATCTGTATCTGTCGCTCGGTGTTGCCGGTGCTCGCTGGCACCACCGCGGCACCGATCTTCTCGGCGGCGTAGTGGAATCCCAGGCCTCCGGTGAAGAGACCGTAGGTGTTGGCCACCTGGACGATGTCGTCGGGCCCCAGCCCTATGGATGTCAGTGCCCGTGCCAAGGACTCGGACCACATCTCGATGTCGGAGCGGGTGTAGGCGACGATGGTGGGTTTCCCGGTGGTCCCAGATGAGGCGTGGTATCTGACGATCTCGCGTCGGGGGACCGTGAAGAGATGATCGGGATAGTATTCGCGAAGGTCCTTCTTGGTCATGAAGGGCAGCTTGGTGACATCGGCCAGCGTGTGGATGTCATCGGGCGTGACCCCGGCGACCTTCATCCTCTCCTTGTAGAAAGGTGAGAAGTTGTACAATCGGTAGACCATCGTCTTGAGCAGTTTCAATTGGAGCTCATCCAACTCATGGTTGGGCATGAACTCGATCTTGGGGTTCCATACAGCCACGTTGACCAGCCACCATGCTGGGGCAAGGGCTCTGGGCCCCCGACCCGGGTATGATGGGTGATAGCATGTAGCATATAATGATTTTTCACTGGCAGGGAGGCGCATGATTTTTAATGTCCAAGGGGATTACCGCATGATGCGGGACCCGAAGAAACTGGTCGTGAGAGTGACTTCCGTCATCGGGATCATCATCGTCGGTCTCCTCCTCGCTGTCGCGATATATCTGACCATCCTCGACACCTATGGATTCATCCAACTCGTTTTGGAAACAGATCTGAACACCATCGAGAAAGGTCTCATCCTGGATTTCATCGGCTCAGTCCTTCTCATCATCATCTGCCTCGAGCTCGTCGAGACGGTCTTCTCCTATTCCATCTCCCACCACCTCAGGGTCGAGGTGGTCCTCCTGGTCGGCATGACCGCCATCGTTCGAGAGATGATCGTGATCGACATCAAGACTACGGAGGCGGCCATGGTCGCCGCTCTGGGTGGCGTGATCGTGGCGATCGCTGGTGCCTATTACCTTGTCGAAAGGGGCAAGAAGTTCGCAGAGGGTAATGACAAGGACGAATTTTAACCATAATATCCCCAACCGGATCTCTCGGAAATTGATATCTTCCAAGGATAAACTTCGTTGTCCACCATCCCTCCTTCTTCAATAATGCGATTTCGTGTATCGTTCACGATAGGATTATAAAGGTAACAATATCATTTTTTAACACTCATGAATTATGAGCATTTATAGGGGGAAGAAATATGGAACAATCGCAACCTACAAAGCGCCGGCGGTACCGCCGACGCCTGAGAAACCAAAGGCTCCAATGAAGACCTGGATGATCATCGCCGTGGTGGCGGTGGTGGCAGTCGTCCTCATCGCAGCCGTCGTTCTGGGCACAGGGATGTTGAACAGCAGTGACGATGGGGACGATGGCAATGACGATGGCAATGACGGAGCCACAATTTATGAACAAAAAGCAGGGGACTACATGGAGTGGACAGCCTCTGGTGGGGGATTCAGCATGACCATGCGTATCGAGATCAAAGCCGTCACCGCGGACACTGTAACGATCAATACGACCATCAGCTCGAGTTTTGGGTCCTCCTCGATAGAACAAACTGAAGCTCGAAATGGTACCATGGGGTCGAGCTATGACCTTACCGATCTGCCGGATGGTGTGACCTATACGGATGAAGGGACGCAATCGATCTCGACCAAGTGGGGTTCGATCTCTGCGCACCATTATACTGTCGTGGATGAGGAAACACCTGGTCTGACGATCACCACGGACTTCTGGGTCAAAGACGGGATATTGCTCAAATCCGTCCAAGTCGCTACGGGAATCACCACAACGATGACCTTGACAGACACGAACATCACGGCGATAACCGGGTGATCTCAAACACTGTTTAGATGGGGAACGATCCGGACTCACCGGAATCGGTCGTCCGGAGGCCTTTTTTATTTACTCTCAAAGATGATGTTCGAAAGTTCACCGATCTCTTCTGGTGACAGGGTCTCGACCCTATCGTCCATGAACGGCATTGGTGCCAATTTTTCAGGGTCGACCATTCCCGAGCGTTTCAGGACCGTCCTTATCTTCTTCCTTCTTTGCTGGAAGAGCATCTCCACCAGGCGGAAGAACAACCGTTCGTCATGGACGGCGAAGGGTGGGGGACGAGGGACCAGCCTGATCACCGAGGAATCGACCTCTGGCTCGGGCCAGAACCGGTTGCGGGGGACGTGCTCCAATCTCTCGCACTCGGCCCGATAGTGGACGTTCACGGTCAGCCGCGAATAGTCATCCGAATCTGGCTCGGCCACCATGCGGTCGGCGAACTCCTTCTGCACCATGATGACGGCGCTCTGGAAATCATGGTCCAGCAACTTGAAGATCAACGGGGAGGAGATGTTGTAGGGGACGTTGGAGATGAACTTGTCGAACTTAGGCCATTCGACCTTGAGGGCGTCGCCCTGGATCAGCTCTGCCTTGCCAGAATAATGAGCGGCGATGAACGATGCCATCCTATGGTCGAGCTCGATGAGGACGACCCGGTCGGAGCGTTCCACCAAGAGATGGGTGAGGACGCCCAGCCCGGGGCCGACCTCCAGGACGGATTCGCCCGGGACGATATCGAGGGCGTCGACCTCGCGCCGTGCCACCTCATCGTCCGTGAGGAAGTTCTGCCCCTTCCCCTTGGTCGGGACCACCTGCAGGTCGTTCAAAATAGACTTGATCTCGGTGGGGCGCATGCCCTTACCTGGAGACGAAGATGTGATACTTCTGATGGGGGTCGCTGAGCTCGATCTGGATGCGGTTCACCACGACCTTCTCCGGGTGCTTGAGCGACGGGACGCGGGTGGCGATGTCCGCAAAGTCCTTGAACGGCCCCTTCTTGCGCTCGTCCAGGATGGCCATCATGGTCTTCTTCCCCAGACCGGGCAGGAGCTCGAGCATGTGCTGGCGGATGGTGATGGGCTGCGAGTCGTTGAAGAACCTCACGAAGCGGGGCTCCTCGAGCTTCACGATCTCCGCGATGACGTACGGCATCTCCGACTGAGCCGCGGCGGTGAGCTCCGGGTAGGATACCCGTCTCTTGACGTGGATTATCTTATCGCGCTTCTCCCCCTCCTTCCCTATGTAGACCCTCTCTCCGATGGTGATGATGGAGTCGGGTTTGGGCACCAGCTCGAAGAGCTTGAACTCCATACTGCCCAGTGCATAGGCCACAGGCTCCCTGCGGAAGTTCTTTTCCGAGGACAGTCCCTGCGGGAGGTAGTCGAGGACGTGCGCGTAGTCTTCCACCGTAACACCAACGCTACAGATACTGCTCGACCAGTTTAATAACCTGCTCTAATTGCTTCTTGTCGACGGCCGTCCGCTCTTTGGCAAAGAGGACCCTGATGTCATCGATGTGCGTTGGCATGAGGTCGGTTATCTTGGCGGCATGGGCCTCGGACACGAAGCCGAGCTCACGCAGCTCCTTGACGAGCTTCTTGGCCTTCTCCGCGCTCACCTTGACGTTCTTGTTGGCCTGGTCCAACGAGATCTTCTGCTCCGGGCTGAGCTCTCTCTTCTCCGCCTGGGCATCCAGCATCTCCTTGACCTCGGCCAAGGTGACGTAACGGTCGTCGCTCATCGAAGCACCTTACAATCTGACCTTCCTAAGGTGATCTGGCCGGGCGACGACGATCTTGATCTTGTTACCGTCCTTCACTTCCAGTACGAAGGCTCGGCCCTTCTGTCCGACCACCGTCCCGGTCTTGCCGTGGAAACGGAGGTGCGGGGCGCCCTTGTGTATACTGGGGTCGATGAAGATGTGGGCCTTCTCGCCGCTCTCGAATACTTGGAACTCATGCGTGATGGGGGATAGGCCGCGGTTGCGGGGGACTCTCCTCAAGATGTTCCTTCCCCGGCGCCTCAATCCATGTGATGGTCTTACCATATCTATACCTCGATGATGTCGCTGATCTCGACCACATCAAGAGCCAACACCTCCAACGGTGTCTGGAGCAGCTCGGCAAGGGAGGGCTTGGTACGCCCGTCGTCCCCGTGCACGAACTCCTTCACATAGGTGCCCGATTGGGTCCGGAGGAATATCGTCATCGACTCCGGTCCGAACTCCTCAAGCTCGGCCATTACGATGACCTTATCCCTTTCCAGGTCCGCGCGTCGGTGCTTCACCCGGTTTGGAGTCTGCTGGCTAATGCAGGTGCGGTTGAACTCGCGAAGAACCTCAATTACTTTGTCCTTATTAACTTTGCCGTGATGGGACACAGTCACCCGATAGGCCTTGTCTGGCGCCGCGTCCTTCACCGAACGGACCTCCTGACGTGTGGAAGGTCTTAACGCGGAGACCTCGATGAGGCCGTTCGCCTCGGCGTTGATCCGGTCCCTCAGGGCGACCAGGTCCAGGTCCCTCCTCCTCGGTTCGGACGCTTCGATAACGAACGGTCTCCCCGTCCCCAGCATCCTGGCGTCGATGTCCTCCCGCCCCATGCCGTGCAGGAAGTGCTCCTTGCCCTGGGCCATCTCCAACAAGGGTCCTCCGATGAGCTCCTGCACGCTGAGCTGGTACATCTTACCGGTGCCATCGCAGCGTGGGCAGCCCTTGCCCCGGCACTGCCGGCAGGGCCATATGGTCTGGGGGATCTCGCGGGAGTACTTGTTGTAACGGCCGTAGATGAAGAGCGGTGCGACATCCAGGTCGACGTGCGCGAACCTGGTGTCCACCAAGGCCACGATCTCCGGGGAGTGGAACTCCACTATCTTGCCGAGCAGGACCTCCGCCCTCTTGCCGATCTCCTGGTTGAGCTCGGCCTTGATCGGTTCGACCGTCTCCTTGCCGCTGATGGACCAGACCCTCTCCTCCCGTTCCACGATGAGCGGGTCGACCCTGGTCCCGATCAGGAAGTTGTGATATTCCCAGGTGGAAAGTGCCTGTCGCACCGCCTCCGCGTAACGGTCGACGTTGTCGAAGATGTCCTCGCAGATGAAGCACCGTTGATGAACGAAGAGGTCCTGGTCGTCCAGGCTCCTTTGCAGGTTCAGACCCAGACGGACGGACTCGCCTCGCTGCTGGTTGCTCAGGCCGGTCGAGACCCGGGAGAAGATGCGGCCCAGGCAGTGGTCGCACAGGTCATGCTCCGACAGCACCTTCTGGGCCTTTTCCAACAGCTCGTTCATCTGAACGGCCTAATCCCCCTCCGCATTAATAATTTGCCTTCGATCGCCCCTGGGGTGGAGCGGTCCGAAGATCTTATAAAAAGAGAGGTACCGAACAAGATGGCTCAGCTGAAACCCATCTCGGAGATGCGCAGCTCCGCGCGCTTCCTCTCCAGGAACCGGTACACCGTGGCGTGCTCGCTTCCCCGGAGGAGCATGTCCACCGCGGTCCTCGCCACCGGCATCTGCGCCGAATTGCCGATCAGGCCGACCGTCTCGCCATACACGGACATGTTGGCGCCGGTCATGTCCTCGATGATGCGCCTGGTCTTGCCACCGGAGCCGATGACGCGGGCCCGGACCCGCCTCACCTGCTCCGACCGCTTCCCGATGTAATCGTGGATGTCGATGAGCTCGAGGTACTCGTCGTCATCGAACAGGCGGAAGGCATGCTGCGGTGAGAACCCCCGGCCGATGGCGCGCACGATGTCGACGATCTTGAGCTGCATGAGCGGGTCCTCGATGTTCGCCTCATCGATGGTCACCTCGCCCTCCTTGTCGATCGATCAGGCGCACCTTGGCCCTCCTCTCGATGAAGGCCTTCGTCTCGCCCTCCTTGCCGATGAGGACACCGACCCGGTCCTGGGGGATGCGCACGGCCTTCATTTCTTCACACCTACGACGAGACGGAGGATTTCCTCCTCGCTCTTTATCTTTACGTCGAGCGAGCGGAAATAGCGGTTGATGTTGGCGATGTCCCTCCTCAGGAACTCCATGTGGTTGGGGTGGTCGACGACCATGGCCTGGCCGCAATCGATGATCCAGGGCTTCTCGTCGTACCAGAGGATGTTGTACTCGCTCAGGTCCGCGTGCACCAGGTGGGCCTTCCTGTAGCCGAGGCGCATGAACTTCAGGATCTCGCGTGTAGACCGCCTCCGGGTCCTCCAGCTGCACGTTCCTGATCTGGGGGGCGGGCATCTCCTCATCGCCCAGATATTCCATGAGCAGGATGTTCTGGTGGAAGTCGATGGCCTCGGGCACGCGCACGCCGGCCTCCTTGAACCGCATGAGGTTCTTGAACTCCTTGGTGGCCCAGGCCATGATCAGTCTGAAGTGCGAGCCCTGCATGCCCTTGAAGCGCGGGTCGCCCTCGATGTACTTGGCGATGTTATGGAACGTGGAATTGGAGACGCGATAGATCTTCATGGCGATGAAGTCGCCTTCCGGGTCGGTGACGCGGAACACGTTGCCTTCCTTGCCGGTGGAGATGGGGAAGTCGACGGTGTCGATGACGCTCGGCCTTCATGAACTTGTAGATGGCCATCATGGTGCGTCGGTCGAACACCTCGTCCAGGACCTTGCGGGCATCGTCCTGGGCGTTCTCGGAGCGTCGCAGGCGCAAAGATTCGACCTGATGTTCCAGCTTAGAAAGGTCCTTGTCCGGTCGGGCCATGTCAGCCTCCTACCTCAGAACATGTTCTCGAAGGCCTTGGGCAGGACGCGCTTGCGGGCCAGGATGGAGGCCTCGGTCTTGGTGTAGCGGTGGGAGATCTCGCACTTGTCGTCCTGGAACTCCCAGGGGGTGACGATGACCAGGTCGCCCTCGCGGATCCACATGCGCTTGCGGATCTTGCCGGAGATGCGGCCCATGCGGGCCTTGCCGTCCGCGCACATGACACTTGATACGGGAACCGCCGAGCAGCTGGTCCGCTATGCCGAATATCTCTCCTTCCTTCCTGTTGGGATAGCGTAGCTTGATGACCTCTTCGCCCTGCGAATCCTCCACGTACTGATTCAATCAAATGCCTCCGGATGGTTCAGGTCCGTCATAAAACAAAGGAGTATATAATTTCTGCTCAGCGCTGGGGCGATGGAGTGAAGGCCTGCCTTCATTAATGGCGGTCATGAGGCTGGCACGGTCTATGTTTTCGAACATGAGGACCCATGAACGTTCGGCTCGCTATGTTTAAGTATCATCGGCCAATATCCTCGCCCAACGCTCCCGTAGTGTAGTCCGGCCAATCATGTTGGCCTTTCGAGTCAACGACCCGGGTTCAAATCCCGGCGGGAGCACCTTTACGCGTATCCAGACATATATTTTTCTGGTTTTATCAAAACGGTTTTTGACTTTTTCGTGTCCCCGTCTTTTTGTGATTTTTCGACACTATCGGTCATTTCGGCCTTTTGCATCCACGCCTCCTCCAATCTACGACCGGAGTCATAGGCTTCCGTGGCGGCGTAGAACGTCTCCGTGACTACGACGCTGGAGTGTCCCAATTGTTTGGAGACATCTGGTAAGAGGTTGGGGTCCATCTGCACGGTGAGGCTGGCAAATGTGGCCCGGAAGTCCTTGAGCTTGAACTTGATGCCCGATCCCCTCTCCAGCTGGTACTTCAGCTCCCTGAGATGGTTGGTCGAGTAAGGGACATCCTTACCGTCCACCAACGCGGGGATGAGGTAGACCGAGCCCATGCCCAGCTCCTCCAGGTGCTTCCTGCGCTCCTCGAGATAGGCGAGAACGCCCGACCGGAACGGAGGCATCACGGTCACGGTCCGCTTCTGACCGTAGGAGCCCTTGCCCTTGGGGTCCCGGACCTTCATGGTCCAAGTGCCGATGTCCAGGTCCTCCATATGGGCACGGAGCAGTTCGGACACCCTCAGACCGGTGCCCGGGTAGAGCACGGTCATGAGCCTCGTCACCGCCCCGTTCCAGCCCTTCATACCCTGTGCGGTATCGATGAGGATCCGCACCTGCTTCTCCGTCAGGTAATGGATGGGCTTTCTCGCCCTTTTCGGGAACAGGTGCGGCGCCTCCCGCTTCAGCTCCTCCAAGGCATGGTTGTCGCAATGGACCAGCAAGCTGTTCAGGTAGCGCAGGTAGCGCTCGATGGTCTCGTTCTCCAGGTCCCTGCCTCGGAGATGGTCGATGATGGCCCTGACATCCTTCTTGCTCATGTTGTATGGGTTCTTGGACGTCAAGTTCTTCACCGCTCCGCTCTCGATCTCACCTATCAGATGGGCGAGCATGCGCCTCTCGTTGGCCAATGTGCTCTTCCCCACCTGGACCTCTCTCTTCTCCAGATATCTCGCCATGATGGTCCGGAGAGGGTACTTCATCGCCGCCCTCCGGAACCCACCACGACGTTCCTTCTTGGGACGCCTCCCCCTTTTTGGGGTCTCATGAGGGTCGTCCTCGGAGGAATCTAGGGAGGCGGAAGACGTAAACTTTTCGGCCCTACCAGATACCTCTTTAACAGTCCCTTTTTTGGAGGTCTCGACCTTCATGAACGGGACCTCCTTCGAGGAGGTTTCCGGCACGGTGTAAAGTTCTGTCTAATCTCCCTGCAACCTTGGATTGATCCGCAGAGACGCTCTCCATGGAGACGATCCACGTCACTTCTATCCAGGACCCTCGATGATCCGATAGAGCCAGAGGTCAGGGTCCCGGTTGATGCAGGTTGAAACATACTCAGAGTCCTGAACATCCAGACTCGATGTATCCTCCTGAGGGACCAAACTCAGCGAATCCTGAATCCGCTGAGACTAGAAACCGTAGTCGAACGGTGGCATTGCATGACGTGGCCACTAGAGCTGGCGCACCACGCGGTTTGCCAGACCTGTCAATCATCCGCAGATGACGGGTTCGATATTTCTTCCCTTCCGGTGTTGAACTCCATCTTTATCCCCCTCCCGCGACAGGAGGTTTTTCCTCGCGTTGTCACAGTCATGCCTTCTTTAGAAGGCCGTTCGTACGATGTATTTGAGAGAATATAAAGGAAAGCATCAGACCAGATGGTTACCAGTATGATGTAATTATTAGAACTATAATAAATTCATTATAATAATATATTATAATATTATATAATAGGTTATTGAAAATATATTCACTAATTTTATAAATAATAATATTAATGAATAAGTACTAGGGATAATCCCCACAATAATCCCTAGTTAATCCCCACCTCCATATGGAAGAAATTATATCGATAATCATACCTATGTTATGATGGTTATAAAATGAAGAACAAACGAAGTCCCCGCCATCAAAAGAAGATAATGAGAATAATCCGATCGTTAGTTTCCACCTCCCTAGGGAGATATTAGACAAGGTCAATGTAATGGTGGAGAGGGAGGGAAATCCAGAAGTCCCAGATACCTATGTGACTTCTTCACAGAACAAGTGAATTTGGAGGATCAGAGGGAAAAGTCTTAGGATGAAGAAATTAAAAAGGCATATTGATGCGGGGTACCAGAAAAGCCAGCGTTAATGTACTAAGATTTTCTTTACATGTGAAGAAGTGTTTGGTCCAGTTGGGTTGTTCCCTGAAAGCACCCTCTATTATCAATTGGCAAAAGGAGGAGGGTTATATTTGTGGCAATTGCATCAATAAAAAACGGTCACGCCGATGAACTTAATCGTAAGTCAAAGATAAAAATCTCAGAGATTTCATTAAGTTGAACACGTCAAAGGTTATAGGTGTCGTTGAGGATGAATATGTTCGATGGCTACCCTCTCGACGACCATCGTCTTAGAGGTTTTTTATTATTCACCTTGGTCCTCAAGCCAATGAAACCATATCTACGACATCAGCAAGTAACATTTGAAGTAGTTGATGAAATCTATCAAAGAAGGGCGGCTCACTAGTTATCCACTCGACGACAGTTGGGGCTAAAGTCGATATAGAGAAAATTTGCGCCTTCATGGACCTTGCCACCAAACCTTAACCGCTTAGATGACGCCCACAGTTACCCCGAGACGCTATTTTGTCGGTTCCTTTTTCAAGATTCTGACGATCCCATTCTTAACTTTCATTTAGGTCCTACACTTGTTTAAATATTGTTTTTCATTTCATTGGTCTTGGTAGATGATAATGGGCGGTGTCTAGATGACTTCAAAATCTTCTGTTGAAGTACTTTGCTCTGGATACCCACGGTCTACCGCCCGACGCCCTGTGTTAAAATCAGAGTTGATGGGTCAAGTTGAGACTCCTGCAATCGTAGCTGAAAGGATGGCTAGGTTGCTTCTTGACGGTTGGAATAAAAGCCCACTTCAACTCCTCGACCCTTGTGTTGGCCGAGGTGCGTTCCCCCGTGGTCCTTTACGTTCAGGCCTGTTGGGAGACCAAGACACTCTTTTCACGACCCACATTGACTGAGCACCCGGCTTTGCACGCAAGTCCTCCTAGACGAGCTCACCCGGTTCAGCCATTAGTAGAATGGATTACTTAGAGAAGAGGTTCGACAACAGATTCGACTGTATTATAATGAACCCACCTTATGTGAGGCATGAATGGCTGGATAAAAAGTATTACTTCAAAGAGTTCAAAGAACGATACAAACTCACTGTTCCTGGCACCTCCAATTTATACGTATACTTCATCGCTAAGGCATTAATTGACCTAGCCCCCGGGGGAGGTGCGTCTGTATCGTCTACGACTCGTGGCAATCAAACGAAATACGGCCAATGGCTTTCAAACCTGATGGAGAGGATGAGCCAATCGGTCGAAGTCATTCCCCAGGAAGGGAGGTCTTCAATGGAAGGTTAATTGGTACGACGATTTTGAGGATGGATAAGTGGAGTGATCCTACACAACCGGATTACAACCTATCAAGGGTCGAGTCTCGCTCGAAGTCTGAAAACGAGATTTGTAGATGACAAATATGCGACAGTGGAGCAGTTGTGTTTTCAAAGAGAGGTTTAAGGTTGAAGCAGGCCAACTTCTTCTTATGCAATTCATCAGGCTGCCAAACTTGGTGCGACCCCTTTTGTAAAAAAGACCAACCTGTTCAGAGGTTTTGTTGTTCCAGATGCCCACCCAGAATCGGCCCTTCTGGCGTATTCAACACCAATAGATGAGCAACTATCAAACGAGCAATACGATGAATGTTTAGTGGTGAAAAATAA
>CAVVVD010000004.1:0-92100 GCA_963751645.1 Methanomassiliicoccaceae archaeon
CTGCACCATCTGGCCTATCATTTTTATAGTGTACATGTAATAGAAAACGCCGTTAAGGCGTAGGATCCATAGGGCGTTTTGGAACAAACAAAAAGGGCCCAGATGGAACATGAGACAGTAGATTTCAGCCTACTTTCGGGGTATAACCCGGTAAAAGGCGTAGGACAGCGGGGCGGAGCTCGACCCCCCGCTCAATATGACCGCTCGTTCGCCAACTGGCTTGTGGCGGTGAAGTGCTACCAGCCCCACAATGGGAAGCTCGCGGCCTATCGTATCGCGGCCATCTCCAAGTCCGGTCCCATTCAGACCAGGGAGGATGCCCTCGCCGCTGGTGCTCGAGTGATGACGAACGAACAGCTCGCCAAGTCCACTAAGCGAGCCTATCTCTATGACGATCGAGAGCTACATGGAGTACCTCGGCGTTGGAGTGAGGTTCGAGCACAAACCTAGAGGGGGCGAGCGAGTGGCCAACTACCTGGATCAGGAGCAGCTTCAATCCCTCATCCGGGCAACCAAGGATTACCGGGAATTCGCCATTCTGTCCACCTTTATCTACACAGGGGCGAGGCTCAATGAGGTCCGGTACCTGGACATCAAGGATCTGGACTTCGTCCAGAAAAAAAGTCCATATCCGGCACGGGAAGATGGACAAGGAACGGTTCATCCCCATGGACCCGACCCTGGAGCGGGTCCTCCGAGCCTATATCGCTCGCCTCCCTCCCGAGGCCCAAGCTCCCTCCAGGCCGGTGTTCACAACGCGGGGAGGCGGTCAGTGAGCGACAAGTGGCTCGGGGAGATCATACGCAGGGTGGGAAGGAGGACCGAAATGTATGTCCATCCTCACATGCTACGCCATTCGTTTGCTTCGGCTTGGGTCGAAAACGGGGGCGATGTGTTCACCCTCCAGATCGTGATGGGACACAGTGAGATCGAAATGACCCGCCGCTATTGGCACTATAATCAGAAGAAGATAACAGAGGTATTTGGACGTGCTGCGCCTCGCCTCTGATTGGGAGATGAACTTGATGAAAATGCTAATGCCGACCCTTTAACAAAATGAATATATTATGAATAATATATTTTTTATTAATGTAATATTTTTGGCTCCACTGACCAGTACTTTAATCTAATCCCAATGTCACAACTACCATCGAATGGTCCGAAATCCCTTCCTCCCTCTCCCGATGAGAGTGATAGACCTCCTTAACGATCCCATTCATTTTCGGTGAGGCGAAGGAATAGTCCAACCGAAATCCCTTATCAGCGTTGCTGTACCAGGTATATTCCTTACCTTCGGGATTCCTCTGCCTCCAGGCATCGATCCATCCGATATCTTGGAGCTCGGCCATCTTCTCCGAGTAGACGAAAGGAGTGCCTTCAGCATCGACCGGTAGACCGGTGTTGAAGTCCCCACGATAAGGCCCGCTCATCCTTAAGATTCCGGGCATAGGCGTTCACAGCGTTCCAGAAGGCGAGCTTGCCATCCTTATCTCCGGCAGTGGGAATATGCACACATAGGAGGCGAGCTTGAAACTCAGGTAGGGAGAGCTCCAACCAACGGTGTTCTAGGCCCTTAGGGGCGGCAGTGATGGCAGGACGGTAGAGGCTCCCTAGAAGCCACAAGGATGCCGTTGACCTTGGGAAGGGGGTTGGTGGTGATGACGTGGGGGAGACCGATCTTCTTCAAGCCTTGTTCAAGATCGGCTAGGTAATCGCTACGATACTCGGTCAGGACAACGAGGTCGGGGTTATGATGGGCGAGGCTGTCGATGATTGGGGGATCCGCTTGGAGCCGCCATGACGGATGTTCCATTCGATGAGTTTCATGAGACGTTCCTCTAATCTAATCATCATGGATACTTAAAAATCCATTGACTGGAGTTATTGATAGGAGACTATCAAGGTTTGATCTATCTAGGAACTCCCAGTCTCCAATGAGATATGTTGAGGAGTGGTAATCGCTAGCCATTTTTTTCATTTTTCCATAGTCAATGCCTAGTGTCTTTGTGACCGTATTTATTTCTAAAAGTTGTTTTGGAATAGCTTTTGTATTGAGTAAGGGGATTGATAAATATACCAGCCGTCGTGTTGAGCCTTTATTCTATTAACTTCCTCATTGAAACGATTCCCCAACTTCTTCAAGATGTGAACCTGATGATAGTAACCTCTCTTTGAAAATAGAGCCTTGTCAGCTGACCTAATCTTCCTACCAGTCAACCAATTCTTTATTTTAGCGACAATACCGTTATTTGGATCCATTTTCTCAAGGAGTTGATTTCTATTTTGAATTGACCCGATAATATCGTCTGACCATTCCCTTTCAGATTGTCTTAGTTGGGTCTCATAGGTTGTTAGTAAAATCTGAAAATGGCTATCCACCGATGGGCAGCATTTTGGACTTAAAACGGATTTGGCGGCAACATAGCTAGCTAAAAATCCGAGGTTGAAATCAACGAAGGGTGGAGGCCAAGGACCTCTCCAGGGATGGAAATCATCCCCTTATTCAAGTCAGCGATCCTGAAAGTATCGCTTCGTCCTTGGATATCTCCCGATAGTTCTTGTACAATTCTATCGCATTTCATCCTTACAAATTCGTTATCACATTTCCTTTGGACCAAACTGCCAATGTCGGAAGTGCTGGATTCAAAATAGGAATTGTCAATGCTAAGTTCGCGTTTACCATGCATATCCCCTTGTCTTTGCCGTTCCTTATCAAAATTATTATATTTTCCAGGAGGAATGAAAGGTGGACATGCGACATATGAATCTTGTATGTAGTGGAGAGCTCTGCCCAGATGGTAATAAGCATTTGGAGGTCATCTCGAAGAAAGTGCGATCTGGCTTCTTGTAACTCACGATTCGTCAGATAAGAATTATCATAATGGTGACGGGACCTCCTCGACATCTGGAGCTATGACCCCCTCCATTAACCTAGACATCTCATATCTTGAAGAGGGTGCATTTAGTCTCAGAATGACCTCCTCCGCAATCCTTCTGTGAGTCGAATGAAGATAAGCTCACCTTGCCGCATAGGTAGGAACTGCAATCAACCATAAAGTTCAACCTCAAATTATCATTCTGAGGCATCACAATCTTCCACCGCCCATAAACAACATAAGGCCTCTCCAACCACAAGGCCGGGGTCAGGCCTCATTGGGCATGATGGCATACTGCTTAGTTTGAGAGAAATAGTACGACCATTGGGTCCTTGACTTGTCTGGTGGACTTATAATAGTCATCGATTAGCTTTCTGACTGATTGATAGTGCTTATCGACATTGACATGGGTGATAAGGATAGGTTGGACTTCACCCCCTTCCTCAAGCATTCCTCGCGATCCTTTGCCACGCAATCCTTGGCTTCGTCATAGGTGAGGTGGATTCGGTCAGAGGATTTATCCAGACCTTTCCTAGTGATAAAATATATGTCTTCGTTAACCTCAATGCCACCCATAGGGGATAGATTAGATCTTCTTTATTATTTGATTATTGATTGATACCAACGGAATCTGAAACAGCTACATTAGATTGAGAAATTATGCTGATTTCCTCAAATTATCAATTACTTAATCTTGGACGACGGAAACTCGATTTGATGCGGTCTTTAGATTAGGACTGAAAGAACAATCTAGGTTAATGTATAAAGACTTAAATACCACCTGTTAAGGGAAATACTGATTTATATAAAGGAGAAAGGGTTCACTCGCCGGTCGATTAATGTATTAGATAAGTGCCAGGAGCGCACTGGGAATCTCAAAGTTTTTGAGCTCCGGTGGCTTCTCGGCAAGGGACATCGCATTGCCAGATACTTTCTGGTAGACCCCCTTCTCAGACGCTTTCAAGGACTCCTCTGAGTCCCATAAAGCTAGGAATCTAGCTTCATTAGGGTCATCAACGGATCGGAGTATAATTAGCCCCCGAAACCCCTCGCTCTCTCCAATATCCTCCTGGAAACCTTCAACTATCCTAATCGCCTCGTCTCGCTTTCCTGGCTTGAACTTCCAGACGGTCATTCTAGCGTAGAGATTTGCAGTCATGAAGAAAATTTTGGATGAGGTGATTTATCTATTTTTCGATTGAAATCGAGATTATGTTCTTTTTTAACAAATGAATAATCATATATTTCGATAAATTATCAATTACTTACTTCCTCAAGTCCTCCGCCCTCATCGTCCCCATCACCGTCAAGGCTTCATTGTTCTCGTAATGGTTCTCTTGCCCGCAGGAGGGGCAGGTCCATTCGCACTGTAGTAGACCGGTCTCCATCCTCATCTCGTGCTACGGTGACAGGAAGGGCATTCTACGGCACGGGTAATATGGTTGCGACGTTGGTGGGGATCATGATGATTGATACTTGGTGGGGGTTCTAAGGGTGGAGTGGGAGGGGTGGGCGAAGGTGAGGATATCTCATTTACTAATATCGTTTCATGAAAACTTGAATAATCTATTTAATCACCACACTTATTACACTGAATTAATAACCAAATGTTTTGGTTATTATGCAAAAAAAGGTGGGGAGGTAATAGATGATCTGCCCAAAATGTGGAATTGCATTGCCAGATGATGCTAATTTCTGTACGAGTTGTGGAATGAACTTTGGGGGAACAATGATTGTTCCTGAAACGGTTCCGATTAAAACAACGCCACAGTACGTCCAACAACAACAAAGTGACAAGAAAAAAAAGAAAAGGCTAATGATTGTAGTAATTGTTATAGTCGTTATTATTGCTGTCGCAATTATGGCAGCTTTAGCATTATCTTCTGGTTCAGATAATAATTGTGGACCTCAACCTGCTGCAATATCACAATTTTACGTTGATGATCATTCATCGCGATTCGAATGTTTTTTTAGCCCTGGAAGACCAAAGTGGTGATCTGATTTCATCATCTGGTAATATTGATATGGAATTACTAGATGAGGTTAATACGATATTGTATAGAGATAACTTTTCAATAGAAAAATCTGATTTTAAAGAATATCAAATATATGGAGAAGGCACAATAGCTTATAGATGGGTAATCGATTTTACTGAGATTGACAAGACTTATAATGGAGATTATTTATCTGCAAAGGTCATCTTTACTAAAAATGATAAGTCATATACTGATCTCGAAGATGACATATATTTGCCAGAAGCACTCAGGATACCTAACCCAGTTCCCCCTGCCACCGTTCCTGGTGCTCCAACTAATTTAGAAGTAATCGTCGGAAATGCAAATGTGACCATATATTGGGATGCACCTAGCTCTAATGGTGGTTCCCCGATAATTGGTTATCACATCTATCGAGCAACATATTCTGGAGGTGAAGGATCGACTCCGAGTGGAACAGTAGGACTCAACTGGTATGACGAATTCCGGTCTTGTCAATCGTCAGACCTATTTCTATATCAAATAGCGGCATACAATTCGGTGGGCACTGGAAAAAAATCTGTGGAGGTATCTGCTACACCCGATGATCCAAATAAATGCGAATATGGCTATTATCTTACTTCAATGGATTCAATTGAATCAACATCTGGGTACACCTTATTTCCTACTTCCCGGAAACCATTACCTACTTGCAACAATTCGTTTGGTTAATAATCGATCTATAGATGTTACAACGAATTCATATGATTGGGATTTGAAAGCACAGGGTGTTACCTACTCAAAAAGTTCTGATACATCTCCCGCTGACATTGATTACATATCTGTGACCATTTCAGTTGGTGGAGATGTTACCTGGCAAATATTGTACGATGTCCCAATTGCGATAAACACTGGTTATATTAATTATACCGGATTAAATGATAAATATGTCGATTACAACCCAAATATCCTACTCGATCCGATTTATTTGCCTACTGCACCGCTAAACGTTATTTTTATCCGGTGAAAATCAATCAGTTATACTAAGCTGGGGTGTTCCATCGGATGATAGAGGTTCATCGATTATTGGATACAATATCTATAGAGGAACAAGTTCAGACGGTGAAGGGAACATACCAGTTGCTTATGTCAATAATACTACATACACTGACAACATTGGTTTGGTAAATGGAGTTAATTATTATTATCAAATCGCTGCTGTGAATGCAAAGGGCATCGGGGAAAAATCGTTTAGAAGTTGTCGGTAAACCCATTGATAAAAACCAAACGTTTACAAGTCCGTTATCTGCAATGGTCCTAGAGCCTAGTCAATTACCAGGTTCTTGGAACTCGATGGGCGTTGGCAATAATGGTCCAGGCATCCTCGGTTCTAATGATTCGATTACTGCCCAATATTCGAATATTGAGCAAGGAGTTGGTATTACACTAAAATTGACATATTATCAATATTCGAATTATTCTGATTGTTTTTAGCAGCGTTCTTAGCTCAGAAGGATACAGTGAGTGCTTCTTATGGCATTGATCCATTAGACGCGGGATATGAGGTTTATTATAGAACAATTATTTACGACAATCGGGAAGGATATTTCTATAAAGGGAATGTTTTGGTGTTGATCCAAATTTACCCTGGAAGTTATGGTTCAGTTAGTTTGGAGGAATTTAGCAAATATATCGCGAATATTGCTGCAAATAATATCATCTAAACCATTTATTATTTATTTTCTATTATCCCAATATGCAATAAGACTCTTCTCCTCATTACTTATAAAAATTTCCCTCTAAACAATAGTGAACTATAACAGCCAGATAGTCGCTAGAGTATATCAATGCTTAAGTTAGGACTTAGGATCGTACGCATTGTTGGATTTATATGATAAATGATATATCCAGACACTATTCTAGTTTATTTATAATAAAATTAGATGGAACTTAATCAGAAAAACGTTAGGCAGTTTGATAATAATCCATATTTTTGAGATAAGACCATTTAAGCCTTATATTTGAAGTTTCCCTATCATACTAATTAATAATCTGCCTGTAGCTATAATATTAAGGGGGGGAATCAAAATAAAGTTCGAATGGTTTATACCCGATAATGAACTGGATGCTTCAGCAAGTAGGATATTGATCAGTGCATTGGATCGTCTTTACACCTCATCATTCTATGAACTGGTCAAGAAATCTGGAAATGTTGAGGCAATTAATGCACTCAAACCATATACAAAAGCCGTAATGAGTGCTTCCTATCAACAGATCAAGGACACCATTCCCTTAAAGGGCAATGGGCCTGATGTTCTTCTTTTCCTGTGGCAACTTACCCAATCAACGATAATACCTACCGATGGACTCATTTGTGAGGTTAAAGAAAAAGCCGGTGTTGAAACGGTATTAAAATGCCCGTTTTCGCAGGAATCGTCCGATTGGTGTGTATATATTTCTCATCTATATTCTGAAGCCATCTGTAATCTGGTAAACCCCGAATATGAATGTGTTTTCACCCATCATTTATCAAATGGCGATCCATATTGCAGAGTAATTTTTAAGAAAAAATCCTCCCCAAGTTCGGTATTGGATGATCCGGGTGTAACATTAGCCACCCTACCTCAGATCGTACTTCCCGAAAAGAACAGAGGTATGGGTTGCATTTGGTTGGCGCATCAAAAGGCATCGATATTATTACATCAGCATTCATCGATCTCCATGGAAACGAGGAAACAAGAAAAATATTGAACCAAAACGCAAGGAAAATCGGTCGGGAAATTGGTAATGAAATTATTGATGCTAACGGATTTTATTATAAAAATGATGAAAAAACGGTCCATCTGATTAATGCATTAGGTGAGAGCATGATTCAACAGGGAACATGCAATCTTCCTTCTAACTTGATTGTTGAGAAAGAAGTGTTTTCATGTTCTTTCCAGACTTGGACAAAGGAGTTCTGTATCAGTATGAATCTTTTATTCAAGGAATGTTGGAAGTCATTAATCCAGAACTGGAGCTTCCAGTATATCGTATGATTTCGAAGGGAGATAGAACCTGTCATTGGTTGATTAAAAGGAAATCTAACTAGTTTTAATGATTTTGTCTTTTGTTTGAACAGTCAATGGATGCGGACATTTAGGATAATATTCAATCGTTATTATTTATTTATCATTATCCCAACATGCAATAAGACTCTTCTCTTCATTATTTATATAAATTATCCCGTCTAAACAACAGTGAACTATATTAGCCAGATAGTCGCTAGAGTATATCAATGCTTAAGTTAGGACTTAGGATCCTATCCTTAGTGGTCCGTGCGTTCAAATCGAACCTGCTTCACTAAACAAAAAAATCATGGTCTTTCCTGATTACAATTTTATAATCTGACCTATCATTTCATCCATGAGAAAATGATAATCGCAGTGAACGCAAGCACGCACAAGAAAGGGTCAGGAGAGGCAATCCTGAACGCGGTGGTGGATGGTGCGAGGGAGAACGGAAAGGAGGTCAAGATATTCAACCTGAACGAACTCGGACCGCTCAGGGAATGTCAGAACTGCGGCTCGTGCCGGAAGACTGGGAAATGCGTTCTCGACGATCCGATAGCCGAGATCATGGGAGAGATCCGCGACTGCGAAGGCCTGATCCAATCGACGCCGATCAGCTTCAATGTGGAGAACGGACTTTACAGGATGTTCCAGAATCGGTTCTTCAGTTTCATGGACATGAACTTCTCCACCACGATCCCCAAAGGGAAGAAACTGGTGACCATCGTGACCTGCGGCCTGGACAAGGATTCGGCAGAGAAGGTCTCGATAAGGCTGGAGAAGACCATTGAGCAGCACTTCTTCTTCGAGCCCGTCGGAAGGATCGTTTTCATGACATTCTTCAACCACGATGCTGCGAAGGACGATGAGGAACTGTTGGAGAAGGCAAGGTCGATGGGTCGGACATTCTAGTTGAATTTAATTTGTATCGTAGTAACGTTATAAAAATAAGAAATTCCTTTTACAGATGTGAACTGCATAGGCCAGATAATCGAGGATTACGATAGATGCTGAAATCTGGAATATTGGTTCCAATCTCATCGTTCCGTGCGTTCAAATCGCACCCAGCACATTATCATTTTACATAAGATGTATAATGGCGACACCGATGGAGAATAAAATATATAGTTAAACATAATAATATGAAATGGAAGGGATTATAAGGGGTTTACGCACAAAGGTAAAAAACAAACCAATTCAGAACTTGTCTTTTGGCTTGTGCTTTGAGAAGCAGTCCCTGCAGAAAACAGGCCTGCCGGCAGATGGCTTGAAGGGGACCTGGGTCTGCTGACCGCAATCCGTGCAAGTAACATTGGTCATTTCACGTGGGGCATTGGACATCCCACGTGGTGCATCGCTCTTCTCGCCCTTGGCGCGGTAACCCGCACTCAAACTTCCTGTTATACCAATCATAATTTAACTACCTATTTGGTTTATTTTCCACTCACTTTCGATCGTGGGAAGATTATGCAATACCACACTTGTATTTAAAGGGGAGATGTCGACATCCGTTCGGTATAACACAACCAACGAGTCTCTGATTGTTGATAGAAGTCCAACAATAGATGGTAACGTTGTATTCAACGAGATATTAACGGAGCACATCAACATGCAATATGATTCTTCCTCTCAAAATTTATAAAAATATCCCACTAAACAATAGTGGATTGAATGAGCCAGCTTGTCACTAGAATGATCAATACATCAATTAGGACTAAGGATTATCCTTACTGGTCCGTGCGTTCAAATCGCACCCCATGCACCTGATTTCACCGTTTCATGGTCAATCTTTCAAGAATGCTGGCTCGATGTCTGCTGTATCGTAATAATGTCGTTGCTCCAATATCTTTCCATTTCGGAGAACGAAAATCATGACCCAGCTATGTTCATATGAGCGTCCCGTGGTTAATGCAGAACCACGATTCTTACCTTCGACAACTACACGGTCGTTTTGCGCAATGAATTTTAGGTCCTCGAACGGTTCTATCATAGCATTCTGAGAGAGCTCTTTAAAGAAACCTAGAACATCGTCCCTTCCGATGCGTGGTCGATACCAAGTGATGCCCACGTGGTCTGTTCTGGTTACAGGGGATTGCCATTCAACAAAATCTGCTAGCAGATCTTTTGCCGTAACCATATCTCCTTGCCCGATAGCAGCGTAAAATTTCTGGACGGTTTCGATGTTCTCTTTCTCATTCATAATAACCCTATTCATACTGGTATTTATTGGATATTTTTACCTTTCTGGCTTCTGGATAATCAATCCTTGGTTATGCGACACTACATATCCCGCCCTATAAGCTCATTCCAACTATGCCAACCAAAAACCCCATAATCAACAAAGGAATTAGGAATGTATTCATTTTTAGAGATTTGTGAAGACGACGTCAGCTAGTCGCTAGAGTGTGTCAATGCTTAAGTTAGGACTTAGAATCCTATCCTTAGTGGTCCGTGCGTAGCAACCGAATTTCTGAGCCCGCTGAGCATTCCTTGAGCTCCTTGCACTCGCTTCGTGTTACGAAGTGGTTTCATGACTACGCCCATGGTGAAGCAGCCCATATGCGACCGTCCATCCGACCACGGTCCCCCAAACAAGGTGAGGCAAGAGTGAGAAGCCGATCACGACGAGTATCGGCTCGCCAAGCCATATCGCAAGCGGGATGCAACCAAGCGGTATGGTCACGGCTCCAGCGCCAATACCCAGCAACAATCCTTTCCTCATGCTATCAATGCGAAGTGCCTTGATGTTCAGTACCAGCAAGGAAAAGACTATCCCCCCAGTGATACCGACCAGATTGTGAACTAGGATCCCCAACCAGGCCCCATATCCAAATTTTTCCCCGACCATCGAGAAGAACGTGTCTGCGGGCTGACCCGCGATCAAAAACGTCAGCATCATCACGATATCCATTAGTATCGTGCCCACAAGGCCTCCGATAATACCGAACCCGACGCCTGTGAGTAATAATGATCTTTTAAGCACGATCCTCCCATCGGCAATTATTGGTATCGTCCCAGATAAAGGTGTTGAATCCATGTCGTCCTTTGGCTTGAAAATTTTATGTGTCCTTCAGTCTAGTCTCCATCCTGATCTTCATGCAATGACGGCACGAAGGGGATCCTAGGAAACGTCTAGCGGGGGTTTGGCTTGGTGCCTTGGTGGGGTTCAAACTGGTCGATCCCTTTTAGGGATTCACTGAGCGTGATGAAAGTTCGTCAAAGATTTTAATCGGCCTCCTCATGGGTCGCCAGCTGAATATGGTCATCGGTCATATTCAACGGGGCACCCCCTATGAAAACGCTAGGTATCAATGCGATAATGGAGATTATCGCTGCGATCATGAAGATGTATGTGATGCTGTTGCACAGGGATAACCTGATGGCCTCGATCAATGGTTCGGATAGTGATGACGATTCTGACGCAGTGATCAATAAGCCACCAAGGCTCATCGCATCTCCACCAGGTAAAAATGCCGATGAACCTTGTGGAAGATTTTCATCAAGCTCGAGGACCATCCGACTGCTCAGAATCGCTCCGAACACTGTGACCCCGATCGTGCCACCTATGCTGCGGAACAGGCTCATCGATGATGTTACGACCCCGATCTCATCCTTGCTTGCGACGTTCTGTGCTGCGAGAATGTAGTTAGAAAACACGGCACCCATCCCTGCACCCGCGATTATCAGATAGATGATGGCCTCCTCCTGAGAACTGTCCGAGTTCAAGGAGGATAACATGATGAGACCGAACGCCGTCAATGGAGGACCGATCAATAGCCATATCTTATAGCCAGTGCGTCTAACTAAAATCCCGCTTATCATTAGGGTTAGCATCAGACCCACCATCAGGGGGATCAGTGTGATGCCGCTGTTGGTGGCACTCATCCCAATGACCGCTTGAAGGAACAAGGGGATGTAGGCGATCACCCCGAAGAGACCCATGGCAATGATGAGCAGACCGAGACTTCCGAGAGCGAAGATCGGCTCCCTGAAGAGATGCGGGGGGAGGACTGGGTCCTCCGCTCTTTTCTCAATGATGATGAGGGCGACAAAGAAGATCGATGATAGTACGGCCAGGAAGATTATCTCACTACTGTCCCAGGCATAAGTGCTTCCACCCCAGGTCATAACGAGTAGGGCCGGCATCAGCGTCCCGATCAATGCGAATACGCCCAGGTAATCGAGCTGCTTCGTAACTACTTTGTTCGCTCGCGGGAACTCCACCATGGTGACGGCGATGGCCACGATGCCCACTGGTATGTTCACGAAGAACACCCATCTCCAATCCATGTTGTCCACGATGAACCCTCCAAGGAACGGACCGATCACGCTTCCCAGGGCGAACACTGCTCCTACCATGCCCTGGATCTTTCCACGTTCCTTTGGTTCGTAAAGGTCTGCCACAGAGGCCATGGTCACTGGGATGAGCACCCCGCCGCCCAAACCTTGGATGAATCGGGATGCGACCAGCATCTCCATCGAGTTGGAAAAGCCTGCCAAAACGGATCCTACTAGAAATAGGCCCATGCCTGCCAGGAAGACCGGTCTCCTCCCGACGCGGTCGCTCATCTTTCCCGCGATGGGGATGGTGATGATCTCGGCCAGCATGTAAGCGGTGAATAGCCATGAGAACAGGCTCATGCCCCCAAGCTCGCCCACGATCTTTGGGAGGCTCGTGCCCACCACGGTCTGGTCCAAACTGGCCATGAGCATCCCTAGGCTCAGACCGATCATGATCAGGGTTCGAGCCCGTGTCTTTACAAATACGGTGTCGCTAGGCGCATGGGCAACCTCCGGGCTTTTTCCCTTTCCTTTCTTTTCAAACATAATCGTCCCCTCCCACTTTCAACTCAGGTTCGCATACAAGCTGCCGATCCTCTCACAGAACAGTGCGGGTCTCCTCCCTCAATAGACCCGCTTTAGCATCTTCTGGTACTCAGCATCCGCCATTCTGTCGAACCTGTCGGACTGCCGAAAGAGGACTAGCCAGTGCGAGATGACCCCTAGTCCCCAGAAAAACACCACGAATAGGAACCAAGGGAATCCGCCCCCATAATACCACCAGACTGCAATGAGTAGGACATTTACGATCAAGTACAACGTTAAGTCGGAGTAGAAGGTAATCTTGGCCTCCGCCCTCTTCCTGGCACGTATGATCAATTCCTCATCCTCCATCTCTCATCCCCCCATTCGCCCCGCCTTCATTTGGGTGAAGGCATTGATCAGCCTGCATACGGATCTGTTGAATGGACATACACCAATGTACCGATAGGTTCCGTCGACATCACGACGCCATCTTTGGTGATGTATCGATCCCTTCATCTTCTCCCCCTGTTGGGAGCCTTTGGTTTCCTTCATATTATGCACCTCTCAAACAGCGCATCATTGCGCTATATCGGGCCAATCCTCGATTCGAGATTTATGGGCGTGCTCCGCAGTTACGAGGAAACGAGTAATAATGACTGAGAAAATTACCCTTTTTTGATCATGAGGTGAAAGAAAAGGGTACTATGAACTTGATCGCTAGGCTGCTGGAATCAAATTATTGCTCTTTGAGCTCGTCACATCTTCGACGCTCTCTCCTTCAGCAACCGGTCCCTCCAAGTCTCGAGTGACCATTGGTCCTGGACTATACCCGACCTGACGCCTGATACCATAACATCCGACCTAATCGCCCCAATGAGGTCATTATGCAGTGCGACGGTAGGGGCCCAACAATAGGCACAGATGTAGTCAAGATCGTTGCAATGAACAAAAGTGAAAATGAACCTACACCGAAGCGTCGGTTGATCAGGTTGATGAACTCGCTCCTGTCGACCCAGGCCTCAGATCGATCCTGATGATGAAACTCGCTCCTGCTGTCCGAGCCGGGTCCCAAATAAGACCATATTCGATGGAGCCCTCCTTCTCCATCAATTCCAAGCGATATCTGGCTGTCTTGGGGGTGATGCCGATCTCATCTGCCAAGTCGATGATCGGTTTCCGTGAATTATGGTGAAGGGAATTGATGATGCGGTAGTCTATTCTGCTCAGCTCGCGGTCACTGGTGAGATCCATGTCTAGGGGCTTTGTACCGACGTATATTCTCATGGATATCGTAACCCTTGGTTGGGGCATCCTGAGTATTTCCCGAACCTGTTCCACTGCGGGTCCTAGATCCTCGATTCTTTTCAAGAGTATCGTTAGTGACGTGAGGTTTGCTGCAGAGGTGAGCACTGAGGCCACTGAACCGATCTTTCCTAATCGGTCGAGGGAGGCTTCCACCGAATGACAATCACAGACGCCGTCAACCTGTGCCCATACAGCCCGCAGGTAGCTACGCGAGATGTTCGCCGTGAACTCCCTTATCACATTCTGATCCACCAACGACTGCATCCTTCTGTGCACGACCGCGACGCCGATCCCCACTTCGGCCGCAATATCACGCTGCGAAATTCTAGAATTTGCGCATAAGAGCTGGCAGATGTGCAGGTCTACCTCATCCATCGCGTGATAGCAATTATCTTTTTAGTTATTATTCTATTTGTAAGTGTCACTTAAATATTCCATTTCATTGAAAATTTAAGCCATCAAGGATGTGAATGTCTCAGGAGAGCCGCGGCGAGGTCGAAGGAAGGGTTGATCGGTCTCATCAGACCGTTGATAACATGCCCGCCGACCATTGCTATTACACTGTGAGGAAGAAGGTGACGAAGGTTAACACTTCCTTCGCTCCTGATTATTTTGGTCGGAAGGAATTTTGGATTTGAGTATTATTTAGACATTATTATTTATTTTCCTATATCTTGACATGTTATAATGCCATTCTTTAAAGCGCTCGCATCCGATTATTTCTCGGGTTATGCTCCACTTCAGCTAATCCAAGGGTCTCCATGATCGGTGGGATGTATGTGGCAAAACGCCCTCTCAATCCTTTCTTGAGACCATACCAACCCCCTACGGGATTATTTGGAGATCGAGCCCATTCCTCCACCGTTCCTTCCTTGACGGGTTTTTGTTCATCTGCATTGCCCAATGGCATCCAGTCTCCATGTGCCTTGAGCATTTCATGAAGGTCTTCAAGGCACCGAAGATGGTACCTGAGCTCTGTTTTACCGACGATGACCACAATTGACGGTGGGTCCGACCCATCATCCCGATAAGCCGTGAAATCCGATTCCCCCGATGGCGTTTTCAACATCCAGGGATTATCTTTTGCTCCTGTCCCTTTCGTGTTCGGCTTGGACATGTGAATAATTACATTACCGAGGGTTTTTAAAATTAATGTTTATTAGAGATCGAGGACAAAAATCAAGATGGTCCAGGATTTCTTTATCGGTCACGAAATCATAACCGTGTTTAGGAGTTGACATGGGGACTATTTACGATCAAACGGTCTCGATGATTGGGCATCACCTTGAGTGCTAGATTGTCCATCACATCAACCGACCTTGTCGCCGATGTTCCTCAGTTGTGATATAATTCTTATAAATGCTCTTTCCTTTTCCCGGGTGAATATAACATGAAAACGCCATCAGCTGATTTTAATGAGAATATCCTTCAGACGATCGGCAATACCCCTTTGGTCAGGATAAACAAGCTTAATCCGAACAATGACACGACGATTTTCGCTAAAGTTGAGGGATCAAATCCCACAGGCAGCATCAAAGACAGGATTGCATTGAGCATGATCCAGCAGGCTGAAGATGATGGCACTCTGACCAAAGGTAAAACAATCATCGAACCAACATCGGGAAACACTGGGGTAGCTTTGGCGATGATTGGGGCGGTTAAAGGTTACGATGTAGAGATCGTTATGAGCGACTCCGTTTCCATAGAGAGACGGCAGATGATCAAAGCTTTCGGCGGAATCGTCACCTTAAGCGAAGGGAAATACGGCACAGACGGCGCTATTAGAATGGCAAGGGAACTGGTCAAGGCAAATCCTCATAAGTACTTCATGCCGGACCAATTCTCCAATCAATTCAACAAGATAGCACATTATCAGACGACCGGGGATGAGATCTGGAAGCAAACTGGTGGTAAAGTAGACTATTTTGTATCTGCATTAGGCACTTCCGGCACGATAATGGGTGTTGGGAAGGTGTTGAAGGAACATAATCCGCAGATAAAGATAGTCAGCGCCCACCCTGTTAAAGGACACTATATCCAGGGATTAAAGAATATGGAGGAAGCTATTGTCCCGGCGATATATGACCCAAGCCAGATCGACATCACCATCATGGTCGAGACGGAAATAGCTTATGAGATGACCCGACAGATCGTTAAACAGGAAGGGATCTTCGTTGGCATGAGCAGCGGTGCCGCTATGTACGCTGCCATCGAGATAGCCAAGCAAATAAAGTCCGGTGTTATTGTAACCATCTTACCTGACCGTGGTGAGAAATACTTGAGCACCAAGCTGTTTTGCGATTGAATCATCTTATCTTTGACCAACTGCCATGGACTATCAGGTGATGTTAGAGGCCATCGAGGTCAGGGATGGATAGAGGAACCAATAACCCGAATTGTACAATTCTCGAACTGGCGTCCTAGATATGCCGATTATCTCTTTTTGGCGTTCACGACCTCGGTGGCGTTCAGTCCAACGGATACGTCACCGCTCACGGTACGTTCTAAAATGTTGCTGATGCTTCAACAAATACCTCACTGATAATGATGTGGTCATCCTTGGTATCATGATCAACACTCTGAATTGAAATTACCAATTGAAAACAGAACAATGGTGCGGGTAAAAAAGGGTGAAAAAGGGACCGTTGTCAGAATAACTGCCAGTGTGCGATGCATAAACACCGCTTTTTCTCATTTTACATCTGGAGGACCTGATTGTTCGAGTCCATATCAGGTCGATATGCTCAAAGATACTACCAATATATTTATGACCAAGACTTCTCTGGTGTCCTCATGCTCATTGAGCTGATAATCGCATTGCTCATCATCATTGGCATCCTTGTTCTCATCTCTTTCCTTGTTCTCTATCTGAACGGCAAGAAGATCCCACCGCCCTATCATTTCGTCGAGTCGCAGGGTATCAAGTTGCATTATTTCGAAAAGGGAACTGGACCTCCAATAGTGTTCATTCATGGTAGCAACGGCTCCCTCCAAGATTTCAAGCTATCCATCATGGACGGGCTGTCGCAGGATTTCAGGACCGTTGCCTTTGATAGACCGGGACATGGGCATAGCGAAACGCACTTCGATGAGGGGGGCCGTACATCGCATGGGGACCTTGTGATAGAAGGGTGGAAGAAGATAGGTATCCAGAGGCCGATATTGGTAGGTCATTCATCAGCTGGTGCGGTTCTAATGGACGTTGCGGTAAATAGACCGGATGAGGTCAATGCCATCGTCTTGATCTCCGGGGTCGTTCATTCATCAGGGTTGGAAAAGGTCCCGGTCAAGGGGCTCTATCGAACCATCTCAAGAAAGTACATTGGCTCTCTTTTGATGTGGACTTTGATCATTCCACTAGGGGGATTGATCGGCAACTGGTTGGTCAAGTTCACCTTCGCCCCTGACCCTGTGCCGGAAGTCTACAGGAAATTAGGCATTGCCTTGGCATTGAGACCAAAAAGCGTGAGGGCGGAGGCAAATGACCTAGCTTGTGTGGAACCGACTCTCATGGCCGTAGAGGCTGATTATCCAAAGATAAGGGTGCCATTGATCATCGTATATGGAGAGTCGGATCAAAACGTCCCTCCTGAAGAACAAAGCATTCGACTTAGCAAGGAGGTTCCATCGTCCGTTATCATTTCCCTCCCAAACACAGGGCACATGCCGATGTTCACCAAGACCGAGGAGGTGACCGAGGCCATCAGACGGGCCTGGCACCTTTCTAACGATCATCGAACGTAAAAGTGCGTTAGATGGCATTGAAAAACCATCGATCACCCCCTCGAAATGGTCTTTGAGTGAACGAAATAGACGCATCTGAGAAGGGGGTGGGAAATATTTTCTAAAGTTCAATGAATCATCATTCTCATTTCACCCTCGGTCTGGGTATTAGAGTAACTTCGGTATTTTCGATTGGATCCTTCTCCATTTTTCGCTCATTTGCTCCTTCTACGGCGCATTATCAACAGCACCGCCGCCAATATCGCTGCGAAGACACCAACCACCAATACCAAGGATAGATCATGGTTGGAGATCGTTCGAGGAATCGTCCTGAGTCCCCGTGGTCGTGATATCGTCCATCTCCAGACCAGAGCTCGTCACATTAGCGATAATGGTCCTGGTCTCGATGCCCTCACCACTGATCGTCAAGGTATGTTCGCCGATTGACGCCATGATCACGAAATTACCCTGCCCATCGGTCTGCACCGAGGTGCCATTTTCCAAAGCGACCGTAATATTGGAAACCCCATCTCCATCGATGTTGACCACCTTTCCGATCACTGTTACCATCGGTTGTAACAATGTCACGGAGACCGCGGCACATCGATCTCCCTCGCACTGTGCGGTAACAGCGCTTACCTTGTACCAATAGGTCTGGCCGATGGTGAGGTATGTGTCCGTGAAGGTCGATCCTGAGGACGATCCAATGAATGCAAAGGAACTCGCGGGGTTGGTGGAACGGTAGATCTTATAACCGGTGATCTCCGCGCTGCCCGAATTACCTGGCGCGCTCCATTTCAACGTGACATTGCCATCCTTAGCCTCGACCTCGAGCCCGACCGGCATACCAGGGGGGATGACCGGGACGCTGCTCGGGGTGACGGAGACTGTACTGCTGTTGGTACCCCACCCCACATCGTTCAATGCGGCCACCGAATAGGTGTAGCTGATCTCGTTGACCACCGACGTGTCATTGTAATTGAGCGATGTGCCAGACCAGAGTTGAGGTGCCGTTACGGAACAGATGGAATGTCAATGTTCCAGGACCGCCATAAGTGGGCGTGGTCCAGTTCAATAGGACGAAACCATCACCGGGTTCGGCATCAAGCCCTTGTGGGGCGGTAGGCGGTCCTTGCGGTGTCCCACTGACGCTCGATGAGTTGTCGCTCCATCCAATGGAGTTGGACGCAGCCACATTGTATACGAAAGTAATACCGTTCTCAAGTCCCGCATCGTCATAGGAGGTCGAGGTCCCGTTGTATACCTCCACCCCACCGCGGAACAGATGGTATGTCAGCGGTCCCGGCCCAGAGTAGTTCACGGCGTTCCAGCTCATAGATGTCTGACCATCACCTTGATCTACACTGAGACCCCAGGGGACGTCGGGTACACCGAACGGGGATGCGAACACAACGGTGCAGTTAGGACCCCAGCCTATGGAGTTCTGCGCTGCGACCTTGTAGGAGTACTGATCGCCCTTGGTCACCTTGCTATCCGTATAGGTCGTCGTCGTGCCGCTCCAGACCTCGGTATCATCACGGAACAGGTGGTATGTGATCATGCCCGGTCCCTCATATGCAGGGACCGTCCATTCCAGATCGACCAACTCATTGCCATCGGTCGCCTTCAGACCTTCAGGCATCGACGGGACCATCCCCACGGAGATCGGGGTGGCGAAAATGGCGGTGCAGTTCGGACCCCAGCCGATGGAGTTCTGCGCTGCGACCTTGTACGAATAGGTGATGTCGTTGGTGACCGTGGTATCATTATAACTCAGGCCTGCTCCGCTCCAGATCTGCGCCCCATCTCGGAAAAGGTGGTAAACTAAGGTCCCGGGTCCGGCGTAGGAGGGAGGCGTCCAGCTCAGGTCGACGAACTGGTCACCTGATTTGACCACCAACCCGGTCGGGGCGGTCGGAACGGCATCACTTGAATGGGGGGTGGCGAGGATGGCGGTGCAGTTCGGACCCCAGCCGATGGAGTTCTGCGCTGCGACCTTGTAGGAGTATGTGACCTCATTGGTCACGGGAGAATCGCTGTAGGTCATCTCGGTCCCACTCCATATCTCTGAGCCATCACGGAACAGGTGGTAGGTGATGTTGCCGGGACCGACGTAGGTGGGCATCGTCCAGCTAAGGTTTAGCACCTCATCGCCAACCTCAGCCTCTAGATCTCGGATAACCGATGGAACGGTGACTGGTGTGGATGATACCTCGTTAGATGGCGCCCCCTCCCCTATCGAGTTTACTGCGGTCACATGGTAGTAGTAGATCTCCCCGTTGGTCAGACCGGTGTCTTTGAACCAGAGGTTGAGACCAGCGTCAGCGTGGAACGTCTCATTGCCAGATGTCGTGCCCCTCCATACATTATATTTGGTGATCGCGCTGCCGCCATCGTTGGATGGGGTCTGCCAGGTGAGATCCACATAGGTGTCACCAGGCATTGCCAGAAGACCCTGGGGGCCTGCCGGCGACCCGCCCGGTCTCGCACCAAGCCCATTGGAAAGTGCTCCCTCGCCGACCGAGTTCACAGCTTTGACCTTGTAATAATACATCAGGCCATTGGTGAGACCGCTATCGGTGTAATTCAGGACGTCCCCGAGGGTGATGAACAGCGTCTCCCCGCCCGAGGTCGTGCCACGATAAACCGAATAATTTGTGATGGCCGTCCCGCCATTCGATGGAGCGGTCCAAGACAGTACCACATGTGCGTCACCGGGTGTGGCGGAGGTGAGGGTGGGGGCCGACGGAACATTGGCGGGGGTGGCGAAGGCCTCGTTCGATCGCGGACCAATGCCCTTGACATTCACCGCGCTGACCTGGTAATAATAGGTCACACCATTGACAAGACCGAGGTCGTTGAAGGTCAGGACATTGCCCAATTCTTTGATCAATGTCTCCTTATTTGGTAGCGTACTCCGATACACATTGTATTGCGTGATGTCGCTTCCACCATCGTTAGAGGGCGCGTTCCATTTCAGGACCACCTTGGCATTGCCCGGCGTGGCGGTCAATCCGGTCGGTGCGTTAGGTACCGCCATGGGAGTGGCCGAGGCCTCATTGGACGGCGGTCCATCACCAATGGCGTTCACCGCGGTGATCTTGAAGTAATAGGTCACGCCGTTGGTGCGACCGGTGCAGGTGAATGTCAGGGCGTTACCCACTGATGTGATCAGGACCTCCCCACCCGGGGTCGTTCCACGCCACATGTTATAACTGGTGATCGGGCTTCCGCCATCATCGGAGGGTGCGTTCCAGGTCAGGAACACCTGTCTATCGCCGGGGGTGGCCGTCAATCCGGTCGGGGCCGAGGGAACGGTGGGATCTGCGGACACCGATATCTGGGACGATGACGAGTGGAAGCGTCCCAATAACAAGAATAACACGAAGATCGTGGATATGACAGGTGTCTTGGATCCCTTTGCCCATTGAAGCACGCCCCCGAACCTCCGATCCGTTTGGATCGAGTATGAGCATTCATTGACCGACCGATATCATAAAATTATCATCAATTATCGTTATTGATAGATTTGTCCGGTTCGAAACCGACGTCTTTGCCCTCGCATTCTAAAGCGAAGGGTCTTGTATCATCCTAGACCCGAACCTCACCCATAAGGAAAAAGTCATGAAATTATTATCTCATTATTATTAGGTGGATCCTAAGAGTGAATGCCTGGATAATGTGCCAAAACCTATCTGAGGATCCATGGCCTAGCCATTCACCTTATTTTTCAAAACACATCTGGAATGGATTTAACGGGGCTCGCGCCCCTAAGAGGTTTAAGACTGGCCAGCTCAATACCTGTCCTTAGGCTTGTGCTTGGCGTAGCAGTCCCTGCAATAAACAGGCCTGCCCTCAGTCGGCTTGAAAGGGACTTGGGTCTGGCATCCGCAATCGGAGCATTTTACATCGTGCATCTCGCGTGGCCCATCATTCCTGGGGCGCCCGTAGCTGCCCCCTCTGTTGTTTCCGTACATTACTAAACTACCTACGTTGGTTATTTCCCGCTCCCTTACAGAAGTGGGATAGAGGATGCCATGAAGTCACTAGTATTTATTTGGATGCCCTTAAATTACAATAAGAGGACGAAATAAACCATAGGAAAGCTCAGGAATACTAGGTTGAATGAATGCCCTTGTATGGGTTAAACATGGCGTTCTGATGCTATTTTCCCCTTCACATCCTTTTTCTCGACGGAGGCTCATGGGATATCAATGCTCAGAATATTGAGGGAGATATCGATCGGTCTTCTCGCTCCAGATATTGAGAGCCAAGCTTTTCGTCTCAACGATGTGAGTATTCATGCCGAGTTCCCCATCGCCAAACATTGACTTCGAACTCTCGTAACTATATGATCGATAGATCGGAGAAAAACGCCTGAAAAGGAATATCTTTTTCGATAAAATATTTTTAGATGAATGTCTTTATAAATATGCTTGGCCCTATGATATCGCAGTAGTGATGGGATGCGCTATGGGATCAATTGAAGGATCAGTTGAATCAGGGTCGGGACCTCAGGTGGTCTCGTGCATGCTTAGGCCGGAATTCGAGTTCAGGACGAAGGCTACGAACGAGGAGACGAAAAGCACCGGACGCCTTGTTTGGCTTTACGCAAACAACATCGGCAAGCGAAAGGCGAAGGATGTGCATATCCAGACCAACATTCCGTCCTCGTTGGTGGAAAGTCGGTTGTGGATAGAGGCTGATATCGTCAAGGACATCCGAGAATTGCCTCCAGAATATCCGATCTGCATTGGGGTGGTCGGCGATCAGATGCCGGTCCCAGATGATGGAATGGGGTATTGGATCTCGTTCGACTATCGCGGGGAAGACGATATGGTCTACAGCCACAGATATGAGATAGAGCTCTGAGGTGTAAGATAGGCTCGAACGGACATAGAAATGCCATAGGAAGGACGAAGCCAGGAGTCAAGATACGAAACGATCCATCATCTTCCGATGATTGGATGGGGATCTGCCACGAGGAAAACGGAACGCACTTGACCTCATACATTACCAGATGATGATCCGACTGAGCCTCTCTCGGTCAACCCCTTCGTAACCAGATGAACACCGCGATCAATGCGATGGATGAGACCGCTAGCAATAGTATCACATATACCCATGTATAGTCAGGGCCTTCCGTACCCTCAGATGGTCCGACGTTTATGGCGATCTCGTCGAGATACACCTCCTGACCCGAGACATTGGCATTGATCCTATACTCATAGTTCGCGAATCGATCCATAGCGACGTAGTCAGAGAATGTAGTGACATTGGTCTGTAAGATCTTGACGAAAGAGGAGTTGTCCTTACTGCGATAGATGATGTAGTTGTCTATCTGGTCCCACTCCCCTCCAGGCTCGAAGGTCACGAGGATATGACCGGTCTGGTTGCCACAATCCTCCAGGTCCCAGTCCAAGGAACCCATATAGACCTCGGATGTCCTCACCTCCATTTCAGCGCTATCGATCACATCGGCCCCATCCAAGGCCTCCAACCTAAGCTCATAGTCCGTCCCATTCTTCAGATCGGTCAGGACCATCCCAAACGTATCTCCATCCACCGCATCCCCATATGAGATCGAGGGCTGGCCTTCCTCAGCATAATAAAGCTGGTATCCAGATGCCTCAACATCGTTCCACGCGACCTCAACGCTTGTGCATCCTATCTTTTTAGACCATAGTGACAGGTCGAGCGGAAGAGAGTCGTTCGACCATCGATGATAGGCGTAATTCAGTAGAGGGACGAACTCCGCTGTGGCCTTGAGGTTCCCTGAGCGACTGGGGTGGTCATCGCCACCTGACGAGGGATAGGCCAGTATGTTGGAGCCCGCATCGCATTTGTGCTGCACCGTCCCGTTCCAGATGCGATGGTGGTTCCCACCCTGGGACCCAAGGTCGTTGGTGTCGGCATCTCCCCCGTTCGTGGTGAGAACGTTATAGAGATCGAAGACGAATACGTTGGAAAATGGATAGTCCTTGAGCCAATCGTTCACGAGCCACTCGCTCAACGCTCGGGCGTTGGCACTGTTCCCTGGGTCCTGCACAGGCGGTGTCACGATCACTACGAAGAGCTTGTCCTGCCTGGTCTGGAAATAGTCCAACAGATCGATATAGATGCCTTTGGCATTGGCAACAGTATGATATTGCGAGCCGCAAGATTGCCCTCTCAGTGGGTTTTCACCGATCGTCGGAACAGGGTCATCCGCACCCCCTCCTAGCTGGGAGTTGGGGAAGCAGGACTTGAACATGATCACTTCGTTCTCGCCGCCCGGGTCCGCCGTCAGTCTGGAATAGGAGGAGTGCTGCTCGCTCTCGTTGTATAGTGCCGATAGGTATGTGGCGCTATCCGTGCCACGGAACCATTCCCACCAGTTGCCGATGTCGGTCCTGTCACCGATGGAATCAGGGCCCCAACCGTAGTTCGTATCACTGACGAAGTAGTTGTTGTCCCGAAGTTCGAGCCCAAGACCTCCATTACCATCCGCCAGCCAGTTCTGCCCAGTGGAGTGATGTATGAAGATGAGCTTGACCGGTCCCTGGGGAGGGGATTGGTCCACAGCCGCATGGGCAGGGAATGGGATGGTGCATAATGCCAAAATGACCAAGATGACGATCGCCGCGAACCTGCCTGAGGCCTTTCCCTTTGACATCTTCATATAAGAGGGGCATGAACGTTAATAAAGGATGTTCGCAAATTCTCAAGAATGTTAACAATATCGTGTCCAGACGGCCAATGATTGATTGTCATCATTGAAAAAATCGTTACGAAAATCCAATGCGATCTCCTAACATTCACATCGATGGGCGCAAGAGAGTTTATAAAGGGGTATCACCAAGTAAAGTCCTGTTTAGAGGAGTCATGCAGAGGGAGGTAATAGGATTACCTTGGTTCGAATTGATCCGGCGGACCTTGATGAAAGAGGGCAACTTCAGCGAAGCGGTCGCCTCGGAAGTATGTTTACGGGTTCTGAACCTCTTCGGGTTCTCCGAGGAGATCATAGATAACGTATTGGACGCTGAAGATAGGCGCCTGTTCTACTTCCTACAGGACCTTCATGTGCTCAGCACGCACGGGGAGGAGGCCCAGTTGCTATCTGGGATGACCTGGCGCATCTTCTATTGGAACCTCAATAGGGATGCCATGGAGCGCGTCATCGAGGGACGGCCGATGGCGTCTGAGAAGGACATATACCTTTCCTTGCCAGAAGGTGTCTGGTCGACACGTGGTGAGACGGTCGAGGGGACAAACCCTTAAATCGGCCGCAAGGAATCCCTGGCTATGCAATTCCTCTACTGCCCTGAATGCAAGCAGATGCAGCCCCGTCGTTGGTATGTGTCCAAGCGTTGCACCATCTGTCAAGGGGAAGCTGTCGTCCTCAAGGTCAAGTCCAGCTTGATCGGTTATTTGGCAACGATAACCGCCATCGCGTCACTGGTCCTTGTTGGCTTGTATGTCTCCGATTACGATACGTTCATGGGGGAAAATATCGTTTACATCTTCCTGCTCTTCATCATACTGGCCTTCGCCATGATGTTCGTGGAGTTGGGAAGGGCACAGAAGGTGGCTGAGGAGATGGTGCAGGACCCCCTCAAACGCCCCCGGGTCTGACCCTACCGATAAATGACCTTGAGACAAGATCTCATCGAGCCATCATCTCCATCCCAGATCACCTGGGAGACAAGGACCTCCGCCTTCCCCCTTACTTGGTAACCTTCACTGGACACTTCGAGGGTTACATCCCCCCTCTCGATGCACCACAGATAATGATATCTAGGACCGAAGTAGGAGTCGAGCACGCCGCTGACGTGATGTCCGATCGATCCCCCCAACCCGGAGTCGTTCCATCTCAGGAAATTCTCGATCGCATCGCCCAGGGTCTGGGGTGGTCCGGTCCCGAGCTCCAAAGTGTTCCTGAGCATCACAGAATGGACCCCCTCCACGAAGTCCTCGATCCCTGTTGGTCTCACCAACATCAACGGTGAGGACGCTGAGCAGGGACACGGAAACAATGGTCATAACGGTAAGGAACATCATCGCATCAAAAAGAACTGCCAGACCGGAACGGTCAGCTATCCTCTTCACCAACAGCTCACCTCCAAGAGCCCAACATGCAACCTGCCATCGTTGAGCTCGATGTTCACCGGGACCTTTACGTACTCGACCGGAGCACCTTCTTCAGGTGTCGGTCCCTGTCCCATGTTCATGACCTCCTGGTCTAGGCTCAGGTCCTTCACCACGACCAGATAACCATTCGCCATCTCTGGCACGGGGAATGGTCGTAGGACCGTCTGCTCCAGGCTGGACCTCGACAATGCCACGCCATCTACGGATGAGCATTGATGGACAATGCGATCCACCAGCTCTCCACATCCTGTTTGCACGTCCTTCGAAAGGTCCTTGTCGCCCAACCCTGCCATGTTCACGGACATCGTGATCGTGAATAGGACCACCGCGACGGTGACGATCATTATAGCCAGCAGGGATTCGGTGAAGCCCCCGATCCCATTTATGTCCTTATTGAAGCCCATTATCGTCCCGATGAAGGATGTCAGTGGTGGGCCTTCGCGGAGACTGTTACATCTATACTTTCCCTCTCAGGGGACCCCTCTCTCGAAATGCGCCGAGGTTATCGGTCCGCACTTCTTGCGCAGTGCTGACTTCCTCCTGACATCCCTCTGTGAGAAGACCTCGGCCACCAACCGGGCCACGTCTGGATGTCGCCTCCTCAGGTCCAGGCCGAAGGAGTCCACCCCCATGCCCTCCAACTCGTCAAGATGGTCCAACAGGAATGTGTCTGCGGAGTTGAGGATGTGAACGTAACCGGTGGCGTCATGATAGACCTGGAAAACGAGCGCCCCTCTCATCTACCAATGAACCATCGATGAGACAGGGGTCCTTGGACACCATGAGCTCGGCCCTGCCGAAGACCATGACCTCCAGACGTGCGTTCGTAGCCTGGGCGATCTCGGAGATGTCCTCACGGGAAAGCTCCACCGACATGGTGTACTGGTATAGCTCAGGGACGGTATAGGAGTTGAAGTAGTTCAAGGAACTGTGACCGTACAGCCTTCGGTCCCGATATCTCTCCGCCTGACCGAGTGTGCAGACCATCAAGGGATCGCCAACGACCTCCGGCACCTCCGGGGTGATGCGGGGCAACAGGGGGACGATCTCCGCCCCTTGTTCAGAGCAGATCTCCATCGCCTTCTCCAACGAGGGAGATGTCTCGTAATAGATCCGATCGGCGAATGGTAATACCGCTTCCATCGTCTTCACACCGGAGACGTAGAAGGCCATTTCGGGATCGCGGTGCCGCCTCTTCCTGTCCGGTATGGTCAGATCGAGGTCCTTCCGTCTCAATTGTGCCGGTCTCAGGTCCAATGGGCCGATCCTCCTCTGGATCTCCTCGAAATCGCGGTCCTTGGTCTTGTAGACCTGATAGATGCCGTCGGGGATGGGGAAGGGTGAACGGAGCGACATCTCGCCCTTTGCCCCCTTGGTCGACCTGACCTCGAACCCCCCCACCTTCTGCTCGCATCGGTAGAGAGTGATCCCATCCCCGGGTTCCAACCGGTCGGTCTGCAGTTTGAGATGGTTGCTCTGTATCGTCGCCTCGCCCAATGGCAGACCGCGGGAATCGGGATAGTTGGATTGCATCACTTGTTCGTCCATCAGGTAGCCTCGGCTGAAGCCCCGGTTGAAGACCGTTTCCAACAGCTCCCTTTCCCTTTCGGTTATGATCTCCAGCTCGCCCCGCTTCGCCCTATCGATCACGGAGCGATAGATCTTGGAGGCGAGGTAAACGTAGAGGGGACCCCGCATCCGCCCTTCGATCTTGAGCGACTCCACACCGATGCTCAAGAGCTCTGGTACCGAGTCCACCCCGAAGGTGTCGGCAGTGCTGAGAAGATAGCCTTGCTTCTCTCCGAGCTTGTACCTCTTTCGACAGGGCTGGGCGCATAGACCTCGATTCCCGCTGCGCCCGCCCAACATGCTGGAGAAGAGACATCCTCCGGAGAAGCAGTAGCAGAGAGCCCCGTGTACGAACACCTCCAGGCCGATGCGGGTGTCCTTTTTGATCGCCTTGATCTGGTCCAAGGTCAGCTCCCGGGAGAGTATGGCGCGTCTCAGACCCTCCTTCTCCGCCCAGAGCGCGGAATAACGGTCGTGGATGCCCATCTGGGTGGAGGCATGGACGGGCACATCGAAATTGTCCAGGATGAAGCGCATCAGCCCCCGGTCCTGGACGATCACCGCGTCAGCCTCCATGGAACTGATCATGTCGACGAAGGAGGCGGCGGCCGGTAGCTCACTCTGTTTGATCAGTGTGTTCACCGCCACATAGACCTTCACCTTGTTCTGGTGGGCATACCCGATGGCCGCCTTGAGCTCCCCATCGGTGAAGTTCTGGGCCATGCGACGCGCACCGAAGTCCTTCCCAGCCAGATAGACAGCGTCCGCTCCACCTTGTATCGCGGCCTTCAAGGTCTCATTTCCACCCACGGGGGCTAGGAGCTCCATGGCCCCTGGATAGATGTCCTGTTTATATAATGTCGCAAATGGACGTAGTATACAATTAGTTCTGACCTTTAAACATGCCAGAGGCATGGAAGGATGGGGGTCACATGAGTAAGCTCCATCTTGAAACAGAGTCCCTGGACCGGATCGAGGATCACGAACGAAATGTGTCGAGGTCTCCGGCCCGCATCTGCATAGCTCCGCCGAACGTCAAGGCCATCAGCAACCATCAGGACCGTCCCAGGTCCCAGTGCCCATTCTCATTGGTCTGGACGATCGACCGACCGCCGATAGCGATGGAACCGATGGAGGACCGGCACATGAGAGGGGGGCGGGTCAGGACCTATTCCTTGGGAGGCACCAGGACCATCTATCATCTCGACCCCTGGGAGAGATCCCTCGGCCCAAAGGATATCGTCCGTGTGATCGAGGCCATGAAGATGGTGCGGCTCACCCCTCCTCCGGAGGTGGATGGTTATGACGCCCTGCATGCTTATGTGGTCGACCTGACGAAGAAAGCGCTCGCCTTACGGTCACCAGGAGGTAAGGGGAGGACGATTGAAGGTCAGACCTTGGCGACCATCGACCAACTGGCCGAGGTGGTGGCCCGATATACCACCGGATTCGGTGTCCTAGAGCACCTTCTCCAGGATGACAGGGTGGAGGACGTCTACATCGACGCTCCCTGCGGCTCGGTCCCTGTGCATGTGACAATAGGTGGGGTCTCTGGTTCGAGCTCCACCATCCGGGCCGAGACCAACATCTATCTGTCCGACCAGGAGCTGCAGGCGATCATCACCCGTTTGCGTTACTACAGTAGGAGGCCGTTCTCCGAGGCCTTCCCCGTATTAGAGACGGACGTACCTGGCTTCGAATCCAGGGCCACCTTGGTAGGCCAGCCCCTCAGCCCACACGGGCCAGCTCTGGCCCTGCGCCGCCACTCACGCAGGGCTTGGACCCTCCTTCGCCTGGTGCAGAACGGGACCCTGTCCGCCATGGCCGCAGGACTGATATCATTCCTGGTGGACGGTCGATGCAGCATGCTGGTCTGCGGTCCCCGCGGTGCGGGGAAGTCGTCCCTTCTAGCGGCCATGATGTTCGAGTTCCCACCCTCACAGCGCATCCTGACCATCGAGGACACCCTCGAGCTACCTGTCCGCAAGATGCAGGAGCTCGGTTACAGGGCCCAGTCCCTGCTCGTCGAAGGTGGTCTGGACCGAGGGGTGGACGATGCGGCCGAGGATGCATTGCGGGTCTCCCTCCGATTGGGCGAGTCCGCGCTGGTCATGGGGGAGGTCAGAGGCAAGGAGGCGGTCACGCTCTATGAGAGCATGCGCACCGGAAAGGCTGGCTCGGCCGTCCTTGGGACCATACACGGTGATTCCGCGCGCTCGGTCTATGAGCGCGTGGTGCATGACATGGGCATCGCCCCGGAGGCGTTCGGGGCCACGGATGTGATCTTGAGCATCGCATTGATCAGACCGCATGGTTCCCATAGGCAGGAGAGGAGATTGGCGGAGGTGGCCGCCCTTGCGAAGGAACGAGGGCCAGGTGAGTTCGACCAGATCATGGATTCGTTCTCCGGTGAAGGGCCACCGGAGGACAAGGTCCGGATCGTGGAACGGGTGGCCCGCTCCTGGGGCATCGGTTACGAGGAGGCGGTGGGGAACATCTTGCTCAGGGGAAGGATGCGCCAGATGATGGTCGAGGCCCAGCTCCATAGCGCGGCGGACCTGCTGGGGCCGGGGGCCGTCTGCGCCTGCAACGAATTCCTCTGGGAGAGGGTCGAGCGATCCCGAACGGACCCGGAGGCGGTCCTGGAGGACTTCCGGGAGCGATTGAAGGGGATGGCCTGAATGAAGGCGGACAAGGTGGCGGTGTTCCGTGACCGGGTGAGACGCCTGGCCCGATTGCGCCCTCCCTCCTGGTTCGCATCCGGTGGAAGACCGGACCAGCAATCGACCCTGGCATGGATGGGCAGGAACGACATCGACGAGAACGATCTTCGTTCCGCCGCCTTCACCGCGCTTGTAATATTGGCGGCTCTGAGCCTCGTTCTGGCGGTGGTCCTGGGGATGATGCTCCCATTGGACCAACTGGCCTTCGCGTGCCTCGCCCTTGTCACACTACCTGCCCTGGCACCGACATCATTGTTATCCTTCCCCCGTCAACGTGTGCTCGATGAGCAACGTGCCATCCTTCGGGACTCCCCTTCCGTGATCGGGACCTTGAGCATGAGCATCAACGTCAGGCCTTCATTGGAAGGGGCGGTCTCCATGGCCGCCCGGGGCGATGGCCTGCTCAACCATAGGCTTCGGGCCAGCTGGTGGGAGTCCATGTCCGGTCGCGCGGTGTCGCTGGAGAGCGCGGTCATGGACCTGGCCTCCTCCGTGGGCGAGCTGAACGAAGGTCTGCGCCAAGCGCTGGTCCTCACCATCGCCTCCACCAAGCAGGGCACGCGGGCCGGGATCGACCGTCTCCTGGACCGGGCCAACTGGTTGGTCCTCGAGGGCGTCCGGGAGAAGGGGGACCGGTACGTCTCATCGTTGTCCGTGCCCACCATGGTGCTGTTCGCCTTCGGGGTGCTGCTCCCGGTGATGCTGTTCTCGCTGATGCCCCTCCTGTCGGTGAGCGCCGGGACCGGACCCGCTGGTCTCGCCCCTCCGCCCATGTCCATCCCGGTGGTGGGCCTGCTCATGCTGGTCATCTTCCCTGCATGCACGTTCGCTTACGCCCAAGGCATCCTGCGTAGGCATCCCTTGGGGGTGAATTCCACCGGGAACGCCCTCTTCGCCTCGGACCTCTTGGTGGTCGGCATCCTTGTCGCCGTCGCCATTGCCCTACCTTTCCTCTGGACCGACCTGGGTGTCGTTCCCGCGCTCCTGCTGTTGGCCTATGGTGTCTCGGCCTGGTTCATCCTGCGACTGCACCGATGGAACGAGGAGGAGCGAAAAAGGCCGAGGGCGGAACGGGAGCTCGTCCTGGCATTGTTCCTCATCGGGAACCATCTGGCCAGCGGCGGTTCGTTCGAGACCGCCTTGACAGCGCTGGCGCAGGGAAAGGAGGGTACGTCCCGAGACCTGTGCAGACGGTTGCTGCACCTCGTGCGATGCGACCGGGAGCGGGTACCTAAGATGGTGGAGGAGGACGCGCTCCTGCTCTCCGTTTCGCCGACGCTCCGACAGGCGTTCTCGACCGTGGTGGAATGCGCCTTGGTGGACCCTCGGGCGGCGACCCGAACGGCCCTGAACCTGGCACAGTACCTGAGCGACCTCCAGTCCACCGAGTCCAAGGTCCGCGAGCGCCTGCAGGGCGTGGTGGACATGATGAGCTATACGGCCACCTTCTTCGCGCCCATCGTCCTGGCCGTGACGGCGAGCCTCTTCCAGGTCGTCTCCGTCCTCACTGGCTCGGGAGAGGGCCAAGAAGGGCTGATGTTGATCGGTGGGATCTATACCCTAGAGCTTTGCGCGGTGGTCACCTACTTCAATCACATGATGATAGGCGGGACCGACCCCCGAGGGGCGGTCTATCGATTCGCCAGAAGGGCGCCAATCGCCATCTCGGTATATGTGGTGACGTTCATGGTGGCCCAGGAGGGCCTCACCATGATCGCTTGATATCGAAAAGTGATTCGAGGTCGGCCCGGAAGATGCTCATGGCCAGGTGGACCTCGTTCTCCCTGCGCATGTTCGTGTCGATGTCGCGGCGCACATCCTCTTTCAGCGTGATGACGAGGACCCTGTCCGCGCAGAAGAACTCCGACCTGGCCAGACCCTGGTCCTGGACCACGATGTTCCCCTTCCCCAACGTGCAGCCCGAGGAGAACTGCACCCCGTCGGCCAGACAGGAGAGCGGCGGTCTGAGACCGGAGAGCACCTTGGCGCTAAGCTTTCCCTGGAGCTCGGACTTGGCCAACAATCCCATGCGATACCCGATGACCACATAAGGTCCCAGATGGCCATGGAACTGGGAGAGGGCCTTCAGTTCGGGGGGCACTTCGGTCTGCACGAACGGTCAAGGCAGTAGCATGCATATCAAAATTGGCCCGGCAGCTCAGGACGAGAGGCAGAAACGGTTATCTAGCGGGCTAGGCTAATCAGCGCCGATGGCCGACCTTGAGGGACGATTGCGCAACGTGCGCCTGGTCCTGACACTGATCTTCCTCGGCCTGCTGTTACTGGTCATCCTGGTCCCTTACACCCTTCCCGCCGGGAGCGTCACCGACCTCTCCGGTAGCATCGGGGAGGTGGACAACTCCGACCAGATCGTGGGCATGAACCCATTGGCCCAGGCCATCTACTGGTTCGGGGACGCCAATTGCCATCAGATGGCCGCCCGTTCCTATTACCTCAACGGCAACCAACTGCCGGTATGCGCCCGCGACCTGGGCATCTTCGTAGGTCTGGTGGCCGGCCTGGCCCTCACCGTGGCATGGCCGTTCAGACCGCGGTTCTACATGGTGGTGCTGCTCGTCATCCCCATGGCGATCGACGGTGGGCTGCAATCGCTGACCGACTACGAGTCCAACAACCTGTTCCGAACGATCACAGGGATATTGGCAGGCATCGGACTGGCGTTCTTCCTGGCGATCCTGGCACGGGAAGTGCTCCTCCCTGACGGCAAAGGCATCGCTGAACCGTGAATGAAAATCCTCTGGCCGGCCTTTGAGGTGTGCTATCCGCAGATGAATGGATTAGATAACGTTTATATATGGAATCTACTATTTTGAGCACAACAGGCAAAACTGTTAATCCTTTTGACTGTTCTAGAGGTGTCATAATGTCAGAGCAGCTAAAAACAGGTACTACCACCATCGGCATCGTCAACGCTGACGGTGTGGTGCTGGCCACTGAGCACCGCGCCACCATGGGTAATTTCATCGCTCACAAGGAAGTGCAGAAGGTCTTCAAGATCGATAACAACCTCGGTCTAACCACCGCAGGTCTCGTGGGAGACGCGCAGCTTCTGGCCAGGTACATGAAGGCAGAGGTCGAGCTCTACAATCTGAAGCGCCAGACCCCCATGCAGGTGAAGGCCGCGGCCACCATGCTCTCCAATATCCTCAGGAGGGGAGGGGGCGCGCAAGGCTACTTCTATGTGGGCCTCATCGTGGGCGGTTACGACCGGACCGGTGGTCAGGTCTACAGCATCGACGCCGCGGGCGGTTGCATCGGCGACCATTACGTGTCGGTCGGCTCCGGTTCGCTCTTCGCCTACGGTGTGCTGGAGGACCATTACAAGAAGGACGTTTCGCTGGACGAGGCCATCAACCTCGCCATCCGCGCCTTGAACGCGGCCATGAAGCGGGACTCCGCCAGCGGTGATGGGATGGAGGTCGTCACCATCACCAAGGACGGTTACGTCGTGGTATCCCAGGACGAGATCCTCAAGAGGGCCTCGCGGATGGGCATCAACGTGCCCAGACCGTGAAGAAACCCCTTTCCCAAACCCCCATCTTTATCTATCATTTAAATAAAAATTCCCAAGTGAACGTGCATGAGCAACGAGCGCATTTTTGACGAGGCCCGGGAACAGGTTCGGAAGATCGTTCCATCCCACATCAATATCACTTCTATCGATTTCGAGGGCCCAATCGTAGTAATTTACACACAGGACATGGAGGCGTTCGCCTCCAACAACGATATCGTGAGGCAGCTGGCCCAAGGTCTGCGCAAGCGTGTGGCCATCCGACCCGACCCATCGATGCTCGGGCGACCCCGATTCCGTGGAGAAGAGGATCCGCGAGATAATACCGGAGGAGGCCCAGATCACCGATATCTATTTCGAGCCGGACACCGGGGAGGTGACCATCGAGGCGATGGCCCCTGGCCTGGTCATCGGCAAGCAGGGATCGGTCCTCAATGAGATCAAGAAGGAGGTGGGTTGGGCCCCCAAGGTGGTCCGCGCCCCTCCCATCCCCTCCAAGACCGTATCCGACATCCGTAACTACCTTCGCCATGTGCAGAACGAGCGCAAGGAGTTCCTGCGCAAGGTCGGTCGCAAATTGGCCCGCCCCCGGATAGAAGGGGAGGCCTGGATCCGCATGACCGCCCTCGGCGGCTATCGTGAGGTGGGCCGCTCGGCCTCCCTGCTCTCCACCAGGGAGAGCAAGGTGCTCATCGATTGCGGCATCGATGCATCCGATTCCGGCAAGCCCTACTTCGACGCACCAGAGATCCAACCATTGGAGCGTCTGGATTGCATCGTCATCACCCATGCCCACCTAGATCACTGCGGCCTGTTGCCTGCACTGTACAAGTACGGCTATGACGGCCCGGTATATTGCACCGCGCCCACCCGCGACCTGATGTCGTTGCTGTTGCTGGACTCCATCAAGGTCTCTGCCGGCGAGAACAAGAAGGTCCCCTTCGATTCATCCGACGTCCGTGAGATGGTGAAGCGCTGCATAACGCTCAAGTATGGTGAGACCACCGACATCACCCCGGACATCAGGCTCACGTTCCAGAACGCAGGACATATCCTTGGCTCCGCAGTCTGTCATTTCCACATAGGGGATGGCCTTTACAACATAGCCTTCTCTGGCGACATGAAGTTCGAGAGGACCTGGCTCTTCAATGCCACCACCAACAAGTTCCCCCGGCTGGAGACGATGATCATCGAATCCACCTATGGTGGGTACCATGACATCCAACCGTCGCGCACGGAGGCGGCCACTCAGCTCAAGGGCATCATCGAGCGCACCTTCGCCAAGAAGGGCAAGGTCGTGGTGCCGGTGTTCGCCGTCGGCCGTTCACAGGAGGTCATGCTGGTCATCGAGGAGCTCATGAGGTCCGGTAAGATCGACCGGTCGACCGTCTACCTGGACGGGATGATCTTCGAGGCCACCGCCATCCACACCGCCTACCCGGAGTACCTGAACTCCCAGCTGAGGACGCAGATATTCCAGATGGGGCAGAACCCGTTCCTCTCCGACATATTCAAGCGCGTCGACTCCCAGGACATGAGAGAGAAGATCTGCAACGATCCAGAGCCCTGCATCGTGCTTGCCACGGGCGGCATGATGAACGGGGGACCGGTGCTTGAGTACGTTAAATGTTGGGCGGATGAGCCCAACAACTCCATGGTCTTCGTGGGGTACCAGGCCGAGGGCACAATGGGCCGCAGGAACAAAAAAGGGGTCTCCGAGCTCAACATGATGGAGAAGGGCAAGCCCATCACGGTCAACTTCAAGATGAACACCGAGACGGTGGACGGATTCTCCGGTCACTCCGACCGGCGTCAACTGATAAACTACATCGCCACCCTCGAGCCCAAGCCGGAGCGGATCATCATCTGTCACGGCGAGGAGCACAAGTGCACCGACCTGGCCTCGGCCATCTACAAGAAGTTCGGCATCGAGACGAGGGCGCCGATGAACCTGGAGACCATCCGGGTGAAGTGACCCGTGAAGGCATTCACCTTGACCGCCTCGCTGTTGAATGTGTCGTCTCCCATCGATAGCTCCACACTGTTTAAACCGTTCTGAGCGTATCCGTTCCACATGGTCGATCCTTGTGATCTCTGGACCCATGGTTGATGCAGGGGGACCCTTGGGTCAGGCTCCAGGTGCTGAGAGCTGGCAACGTAGAGGACAGGGAGCTGCTCGATAAGGCCCGCTCCGAACTTTTGGCCTATCCTCCGTTCAATGCCTTGGTCCGGAAGGTCAGGATGCCCTGGCCCCCTCTGGTCAGTCATAAGAGCGCGGGCCATCCGCTCCATGCGTTATCGTTCCTCGCCCTCTCCGGCTTGAGCGCCACTCACATGGGGATCGAGGAGTAGGCTGAGCGCCTTGCGTTCAGACTTCGGGATGGATGAAATCCCTCGGGTGGCGATGCGGGATCGGGAAAGCACATGGTGGTCCTGAGACCGAGATCCTCGCCTGGGCCCTGTGCGATGCCCCCATAGTCCTCCGTGCTCTTGTCGACCTCGGGTTGGGGGATTGCAAGGAGGTCAGGAACGCCTCCATGAGGCTTCGGGGCATGGTACACGAGAACGGATGGCCGTGTGTCACATCTCCGGACCTGGGTCGGTTCCGGGGGCCAGGTAGGAAGACCGACCCTTGCCCCTACGCGACCCTGGTCATGTTAAGATTATTGGGAGGCTCGCCCAGTACCATCGGTTGCGAAGAGGCGGTAATTGGGGGCGGAGTCCCTGCTCGATCTCATGGCGAAGGAGCAGGGAAGTACACCCCTACCTGTTCTACATGGGGACGGACTTCAGGAAGGTGAAGTTCCCCACCATCTGGTACGACATCCTCAGTGTCCTCGATACCATATCTTGCTTTGAACGGTTCAGGGACGATGAACGTACTTTGGAGATGGCCATGCTGGTCCGGGATAAGGCGGATGCCCAGGGAAGATATACCCCAGAGGCCATCTGGATGGATTGGAGGGAATGGGACTTCGGTCAGAAGAAGGTCCCTTCTCGCGGTCTCACGTCAGCGGTCCGGAAGGTGCTTGACCGATTGTGAGTTGTCTTACCTTTACGGAATTCATGCCCTTATCGACCGACCAGAACGGCCATCCCTAAACAATCCTCTTCAGCTGATCCATCAGATCCCTCGCCTGGACGAACCCCTTCTCCCAGAAGTCGCTGCGATCGATGTCGAATCCCATCAGCTCGCCCCAGCTCGGCAGCGGAGAGACTTGAACCTGCTGCCAAAAGGGCGTTCATCTTCGGGACGAAGTCCTGTCCCTGCTCCTTGTACAGTCGGTACAGCGCGAACACGAACAGCTGAGCGAAGATGTAGGGGTAGTTGTAGAAGCGCAGGCCGGCCATGAAATGATGCGGTATCCTGGCCCAGTCCATTCGTCGATCCCGGGAGCCCTTCCAGGCCGTCCCGGTAGGTCCTGTCCCTGGACTCGACCCATAGGCGACTGAGGCTCGAGGCGTCCGGGCTCTCCCCCGTGGCGAAGACCTTGTACACGCTTTCCTCGAAATTGTATCGGATGGCGACGTTGGAGACGATGTAGCAGAACATGTCCAACAGACCGATGAGGACCGCTCGCCTCTCCTGATCGTCCTTGGCCTCTCGCAGCAATTGCTCTGCCAAAAGCAGCTCGCCGAAGATGCTCCCACACTCGGCCACGCAATAGCTCACATGGGCATTGCTGGGCGTCTGATTGCGGCTGACCAGATAGGCGTGGACCGCGTGGCCCATCTCGTGGGCCTGGGTGGTGACGTCGTTCATGCGACCATTGAAGCTCTGTAGGATGAAGGCGCTCCTGCCGGCCATCCAGTCGGAGCAGAAGGCCCCTGCCCGTTTCCCCTTCCTCACCTCGCCGTCCAGATGGCGTCTTTCGTACATCTCCTCCGCCCATACCGCCCACTGTGGGTCGAAGGACCGGTAGGCCGACACCACCAATGACCTCGACTCCTCCCAGGTGAAGGTCCTGGATGACCCTCCTGGGATGGGCGCCAGGATGTCCCAGAGGGCCAACTTGTCCAGCCCCATGACCTTGGCCTTCATGCTATAATACTCCAAGAAGAGGTCGCTGTGGGCCTCCACCGATGCCATCATGGCGGATATCGTGCCAGCCTCCACATCGTTGATGATCAGGGACGATCCGAGAGGGGATGGGTAATGGCGAAGGGAGCACATCTCCAGATGGTCGTTCCAGATGGAGCGGAGGGCCTCGGCGTACAGCATCTCATCGTTGGCGAGGACATCGCCTATGGCCTGGTACGCGGCCCTGCGGTAGGCCCTGTCCGGATCGGACTGGAAGGAGGATATCTCGCCATATGCCATGGACCTGTCCACCCCATCCTTGAGGACCTTGAAGGTCCGAGAGCTGAGCCAGGTGCTCTGGAGCTTGGACCAGTTGACGATCCCGTTCTTGTCCTTGGACATTATGACCTTCTCCTCTGCCTCGGAGAGGAGGTGTGGGGCGTGCCTCAGCTCCCTTTCCAGGTAATGGCGGTAGCCGACCAGCGCGGGATCGTCCACCAAGGCCTCGTTGTCCACCAAGAGCTTGCCGAGCTCGACGTCCATGAATGCCATGCTTTGGCCGATGCGAGTGCTGGCTGAGACCATGGCGGAGTAGAGCTGGTTGGCCATCGGGTCGGCGGTGTTGGCGGAGAAGAGCAGATGGCAGTACATCATGACCCCTTCGTGCTCGAGCGCCATGGCATCGTTCCGTGCCAGCATGCCCTTCAGCGCCTTGGCGTCCATGCCATCGATCCGTCCCCTATAGGATTCGGAGAAGCCTTTGGCCTCCTCGACCGCGCTTTCAAGCTCCTTCACAATGTCACTGGGCTCGACGCTCCTCACGAGCTCGGTAAGGTCCCATCGCATCTCTTCCATGTGGCTCCCTCGGTCCTTCTTAAACGGGACGGGGCCAGTGTGTAATAATCTTGCCGATGGGCCCCCACCTATCCTTCCAGACCAGGGATGGTGGTGATGGCGCCCGGTGCGCCCAGCATGCACACCCGACTGTCCGGCTTGTCCTTTAGGACCTCCATGCCCAGCTCCGACCCGACCCGGGCCCCGAACTCCATCACATCACGATGTGCTGGCATGTTGTCCATGGACATCCTGGCCCTCGACCCGCCCACGAAAACGTATCCCTTGGGCTCGATGAACATGGGCTCGGCGACCTCGTCCAGCTTGGCATAGTCCCGCTCCCAGCCCATGTTCCAGTCCTTCACCAGCGTGTGTCTGATGACCCTCCTCGTGCTCAAGGATGGGAACAGCTCGAGGGTCCGCATCAGTCGCTCCCACCCGTCCGCGATGCGGGGCACGCAGACGCGGCGGTACACCTCCTCGTTGGGCGCGGCGACGGTCACATAGGTCTGGGTGGGCAGATGGTCCATTCCTTCCAAGACCTCGGGGAAGGTCCCATTGGTCACCAGGAAGGTGGTCATCCCCCTACGATGGCAGAGCTCGATGAAGTCGCTGAGGTACGGGTACATGGTCGGTTCCCCGGCCAGCGAAATGGCGACCTGCTTGGGCTCCCTGGACTCGTCGTACATCTGTCGGGAGCAGCGCGGGTCGCCCTTGAAGCCGGTGACGAGCTTCCTTTGGTGCTCGATGCAGGTGTCCAGCACCAGCTCGGGCTCCTGCCATTTCGTCACGGAGGACTCGAAGCCGCGCACCCTCCAACAGAACTGGCAATTATGAGTGCAGTCGTTCACCACCGGGGTCATCTGCAGGCAGCGATGGGACCTTATGCCGTAGAAGTCCTGTTTGTAGCAGGTTCGGCCACGAAGCATGGACTCCTTCATCCAGTGGCACAGCTTGACCGCCGCATGCTCTCCGCATAACCTGTACTGCTGCTTCTCCAATATGCCCCTCAGGTCCTCCTTCATCTCATCCCTCAGAACTGGAACAGCGTCCTTTGCGTTCCTTTCTCGACCTCTTCGGTCCTTTCCTCTTTCTTCTCTTCCTTGGGCTCGGGTGCCGGACGTTTTTCCTCCGGTTCAGGCTCTGGGAGCGGTTCCACCTTCTTCTTGCGACCGCCCTTCCTCTCCACCTTGGGAGGAGGCTCCACCTCGTCTATCTTCTCCGACCTGGACAGAGGCCTTCCCATGTTGACGGATCGCATCGATCTCGCCCATTACATGTTTGACAGTGGGGGCGTCCACCTTCTGTTCCATTAGGAAGGCGACCTCCTCCTGTTCCAGTGCCAGGTGCATCGCCATGCTCAATCGGAATTCCTGATTCCTCTTGAATAGCTCCCGGAAGTAGGGAAGTATCTGTTCCACAGTGTCCTTGATGGAGCTGTGGCATTCCGTGCCGATCTTGTGCGCGACCGTCGCCTTGACCCCCCTGGCCTCCTTGGAGCGGGAGAGGCGGAGCAGCATCATCGGGAAACGATATTGGACATAGCCATGGTACGGTTTGGCCTTGGCCAGGGTGATCCCGTACGACATGTGCTCGCTGGCATATGCCCAGAAACCATAGTACTGGCGCCGTCTCACCCTCGAAAGGAAGATATCGGCGCGCGAGAGCGAACTGTAGGCCCGCTCCAGGTCCTCCGGTCTTTTGTAGACCAGGGGGACGTTCTCATCCAACCATTTCATGACATAGTCCGGGTCCTCGTCGGTGTCCATCATCGTCTGGCGGGCCTTCCGGGGGTTCGTTCCGCCCAGAATGTCCGCCATCAGCTCGTACATGGACTTCTGGGAGAGTCGGTCCCCCAATCCGAGGAGGTCATGTTCCTGGACCCGGTCATGACCCAGCGCCACCGCCTGCAGGTCCCGGATGGCAGCACGTAGATCGCCCTTGGACCGTTCCGCGATCGCCTCGAAGACCTTCTCATCGACGCTGACCCTTTGGTCCGTGGCGATGTGCTTGAGCGCGGCCTTGACCGTGGCCACCTGGAGCCTGGCCAACTTTATCTGCTTGGTCTCCGACTTGATCGCCGAGCTTCGCCGGCTGAGCTCGTAGAAGTCGTTCACTATGAGGATCACCGGCTGCTTGGTATTGCGTATGAGGTCCGCCATTGCCGGGACCCCGCCCGCATCCTCCCTTCCGAAGATGTTGTCGGCCTCATCCAGGATGATCAGCTTTCGCCGCCCTTCCTTGCTGGACAGGAACTCCCCTTCATCATTGAATGTGTCCGAGAGTGCCCCCCGTAAGGCAATGCGCTTGATGGCCTCCGCGTTCCTCTGGTCCGAGGCGTTCATCTCCACCATGCCCCAGGAGAACTCCTTCGCCAGTGCCTGCGCCATGCTGGTCTTCCCTATTCCGGGCGGGCCCATGAGGACCACTGCCTTGTCCCGGGGCTGTCCGGCCTCCCAGGCCAGGGCCCAGTCCCTGAGCTCGGCCACCGCCTTTGGGTTGCCCAGCACCTCCTTCAGGTTGCTGGGCCGGTAGAGCTCTGTCCAATCGTCGTGCATGCTGGACAACTCAATGTCAAGACATCATAAATAATTGAGCGTTGGGTTCAATAAAAAAAGGAATGAGGGAATGGGTTTGATCGGATCGCTCAGCGGCGATATCTCAGTACCAGGACGATCGCTACCACTAACACCACCGCTGCTATTGCGATGATGATGATCAGAGTATAATCGATCGGGTCGCTGCTCTCCTCGCCCTGAGGACTGGCCGAGACCTGGTTGGAGCCAGGACCTGCCCCTTCGGAGTTGACCGCTTTGACGGAATAATAGTAGGTCAATCCGTTGTCGAGGTCCGTGTCGTCAAAGTTGGTCCCTGATACCAACTTGTATGGGGCCATCGAGTCGGATGTGAAACCACGGAAGATCATATATCCCGAGATCGGCGAGCCACCGTCCAATGTGGGACCGCTCCAGCTCAGTTGGACCATCCCGTCACCTGCCAGCGCAGTGAGTCCGGACGCCTGCCCTGGTGTCACCACCAATGAGGCCAGCTTCAGAACGTTCTGTGATGCATCATAGTAGAGCACGTGGGTACGTCCAGACTGATCTGAAATCGAACTGACGTGTCCTAATATGGCGGCGTCATCGATCACACCTGAGCTCCAAAGTCCATCATAATAATCTGAGGTCAGGAGCGGGCTGGGCGAGACTTTGTCGATATAGGCGACGTGGGGGATACCATTTTGGTCCAATGAGATCGAGTTAGAGAAGCCTGGACCATTGGCATCCTTCGCCTCGATCCAATCTCTTTGCCAGTTACCCTGGACTCCATATGCCATGCGCAATCCTTGCTCAGTGAGATCCGTTACGAAATAGCTCATGTATACGACGTTCCCTGATGAGACAGCGATCGAAGTGCTGACACCGCAAATGACCGCGTCGTCCACCACGCTCAGAGTCCAATCCGGGACCGCCAAGGACGGGTTGTACGTACCGTACCACATATGGGATTCCTGGAAGAAGCTAAGGTGCAGGATACCGTCAGATGCCATCATCATGTCCAAGCCAGGGTCGGCCACGATGGACTCGTCGACCAAGTTGATGGTCCAGGAATAGTTGTCGTTTATCGGTACAGCCACTGCGAACTTCAGGGTCTCCGCCCCATCGTCGCTGTAGACGATGTATATCTTGCCAGTGCTGCCGACCGCTATAGAGCTGTACAATCCCACCGCATTGCTTGTATCGACGGTGGTGTTGGTCCAGAAGCCCTTGAAGTTGGAGGCCATCTTGAGCTGTTTGTCGACCTGGTCATAGTAGCTGATGAACACATTCCCATCTTGGTCGAGGCAGATGGATGGGTTCTGTCCCACCCCACTTGAATCGACAAGGGTCAGGTTGGCCGTCCCGTTGACGTCCTGATAGTAGTAAAGGCTACCATCGTTCGGGTCGCTGAAGGCTATGTGGTTGTTCCCTGCCGCATCGACGACCAGGGAATTATTCTCGCCAGCACCGATCATCTCAGGGACGACGGTCGAGATGTCCCAGGTCGCGAAGGAGTTGGTTATAGTGTTTAGGTCCCCATCGCTATCGATGTAGACGACATGCACCTTTGTGTAGGAATCCACCCCGATGGCGTTCCTCGACCCCTGATTCCCGACCGAGTCAAGGGTCTGGAAGCTCCAGGCCCCATCGCGGTTGGTGGCGTACATCAGGTCGTTTTGTACGGGGTTGAAGTAGCTGATATGGGCCTTCCCCAGCACATCCGGTCGGATCGATAGTGATTGGGCCACGATGGTGGTCGGGTCCGGATAGGAAATGGTCCAGGCCCCTCCGCTCCACTTGGCATAGCCCAGGCGACCATCGGAGCTGTTGATGAAGGCGACGTGCAGTGCATCGTATATATCGGTGGATGAGCTACTGACGTCACCGACGGCGACGGATGTTATGTCACCGAACGTCCAGGTCCCATCCACCTTCATGGCGTACTTGAGGTGGTACGGGCTCTTGTCCATGTAGGTGATGATCGGCGTGTTGTTCGAGAAGAACGATACTGACGTGCTTCCAGGGTTCATGTCACCGACCGTTTCGATGCTTGCCTGACCTGACGAATAGTCGTAGGACAGGTACTTCAGCTTCTCATTGGTGGAGTCATAGTAGGATATCCCTAGGTCCCCCGAGCTATCGGAGGCCACCGAGCAATATTTCCCAACATCCCCGGTTTGGTCCAATGCCCCCTTGTTCCAGGACAATCCGGAAGCTGGCCCATAGGCGAATTTGAGGTCCTGGCTCTGCGAATCGTAGTAGGCTATCGCCACTTTACCGCCCACCACGTCGATGGAATTGTAGAAACCTGCCCCGGACTGCTCGTCCACAGGATAATTGGTCCAGGGCTGGTCATAATTCGTCTCGAACATCAGGGAGTTAGTCACTCCCGAATAATAGCTGACATAGACATATCCCTGTTCATCCACTTGGACAGAGATACTCTGACTTACCTCTAAGGTATTGTTCAAGGTCGTTTTCAACCAAGAGGTCGTTCTGCCGTCCTCTGTCGCCACCGCGTTCATAGGGAACGAGGCGAGCAACAGTGCTGGCAGAAGTAACCCCAAAGCGAGTATTACAACTGAGTGCTTAGCATGCATGGCATCCCTCTGACTAGGGGTGATATTTTTTTCTGATTATATTTATGTTTCCGAGCCGAATGAAATCTGGCATCACCGTTTGGGCGACCGAACGATATTAAAAGGCAGGCGATACGTCATTAGCAATCATTTTCTACCTATGAATGAGAATATTATATGGGGTAATATGATGCGAAAGATCTCAGTTATCCTGGTCTGCGTGGACGGTTCTCCCAACTCCATGAGGGCGGCGGAGATGGCGAGCGGATTGGCAAAGAATTACGGGGCCAAGGTCCAATTGCTTTTCGTGATCGGGCCTACGGAACACACGATGCTCGGTGGTAAGGAGGTGTGGACCGGTGATGGTGAGAACATCGGCGATGTGGAATTGAACCCGGCCTGCGAGGTAATGAAGGATGCCGGGGTGGAGTACTCAAGGGACATCGACTTCGGCCACCCGGTGGAGAAGATATTGGAGAGGTCGGAAGGGACGGACCTGATAGTGATGGGCACAAGGGGTAAGAGCGCCATGAAGATGTTTGCCTGGGGTAGCGTCTCCATGCGGGTCTCGCAACACTCCAAAGTTCCGGTCATGATCGTTCCCTGAACGAGTAGGAGCACCACCTTCCATATTGGTCAAGTGGTAGTTACACTCATGAATATCGGCCCATCGATGTCAGATGTTGGGGATGAATCTCCTACATTGGAATGGTCGTTCACTCCGAAATGAGAATTGCCGCAGGTGTATGGGATTTTGGGGGCTTTGAGCCCATTGGATGGAAGAATTGTGATCGTACTTTGTTTGAGCGAGCGATAGCGATATGGTAGTCCACCACATCACAGAAGCTATGAGAACAGCGGTTCTTCTGGATTTCGATGGGACCATCACTGTGAGGGACAGCTCCGAGCTGGCACTACGTCGATTCGCCCAGGGACGTTGGGAGGAATACGACGAAATGTTAGACCGTGGGGAGATCGGCCTGGAGGAATGCATGAAGCGTCAGTTCTCATTGGTCAAGGCCATGCCGGAGGAGATTATGGATTATCTTGATGGTGTGGTCGAGATAAGAGAAGGATTCGTGTCACTTTTAGATGTCCTCTCGAAAAAGGCATGTCACGTCGGGGTGGTGTCGGCTGGACTGGATTTCTTCATAGAACACCTATTGAAGAAAACTTTGGACACCCATGATCTAGAGATAACCACCGGTAGGGCGGTGTGGAATGATGGGTTCGTTCATTTCACTTTCCCCACCATCCGGAACGAAGGTGCCTTGGATTTCAAACAGGACACCGTCATTGAAGTCAAGAAAAGATGTGGATCGGTCATCTATATTGGGGATGGTAGCTCGGATTATAATTCGGCAAGGGCGAGCGATCTTGTATATGCTGTGGAAGGTTCGAGATTGGCCCTGCTCTGCGAGAAGGAATTATTGCCTTATCGAACTTTTTACACTTTCAATGAGGTAGAAAATAGTATCTATAAATTTTTATAATATATTAATAATTATATTATTTGTGATAAATATCTTCTGATAAATATACTAATTTATTTTAGCTAGTTTCGATATTTTAGAATAATTTTAAGCCTATACCATTAGATGTTATTTTTCGGGTTCTCGAGTTTCATCCTACTTGAAAAAATTCATTGATATTAGCACATTATTTAATTATGTATCAATATCAGTTAAATTAGTTATCAATAAGACGATATTTTCATTATTTGTGGCATGAGGATAATGATCAGGAACAAATTCGATTAGAATATGACATTTTCTAGGAAAAAAACTAATATAGATATTATTTAAGTCATTATCAATACTAAATTAAATAATATATTTAATATCTTAATGTCTACACTCTTCTCCCAATTTGTACTCTTTGAAGACCCGATACTGCCCGTGTGGGGCGGCCGATCGATATATCTTCACTGAACGACACTGGAACTTGGAGAAGTTCGTGAACCTTGCCTCAGCCTCATGCAATACGTCCTCGAAGTTATCAATATCCCACCCCGGAATGTTCTGTGCGAGGGTCAGATGCGGGACGTATCCTTCCATCTCATGGTCACGGAGGATTTCCTCCTCTGTCGGCCTCAGTGCATTCAATAGCACATGATGCAAGGAGAGAATACCTGGTGAAGCCACATCGATATAGATGACATCCTTGTTGAAGCTGTGAACACCCCCCACCTCAACGGGGAATGGCGGTGTTACTATGCAGATCGACCTCACGATCTCTGCCCAGGTGGGAGGATCCACCAGACCACCCTGTGCTTTGAGTGTGATATGAGGTTCGACCAGCCTGCACGCCTTGCCCATCTGAAAATTGACGACTTGGGCATATAACGGATCAGGTGGGGATATCGCAATGAAATAGTAATTGTCCATGATGGCGCCTGTTCAGAATAGTACTATCATATCTTATGGAATTGGGTTTCATCGTTCCATCGGATCCGATGCAGAAGTCGATCGATGCACTCGCGCACATCAATGGCTACTCTTCCTCACTTTATCTCCTTGGCCTGTGCTTCATATAGGTCACAGAGTTCGGTCAAGAACTGTTCGTAGGTCTTACGAAATTTAAGACGGTATAAACGATCACGCAATTCAGGACTCACCTGAAGACTTGTCTTCTTCCCTTCGACTTCCATGTCATAATCCCCATAGTTTCTATAATTATAGTCTAATCATTGTTAATTGCTATTATAATAGATTTATCAGTTATATAATATTATATAATTATGTATTTTTTAATAATTTTATAAATTTTAACAAAATATATACTTAAAATGATTTGATTAATTATAATTGTTTATTGCATAGATATATTCATTTTAGTAAACGACGGTCTCCCGAATATCAACTTGATTTACCAAGAAAAGGGTAAAAAAGCCCGGTATTTGATCGAAAATCGACCTTGTCTTATTTTTGATCGTAACCCCTACATTTCCGATGGAGATTTTCTGTTGTCTATCGTGAACGAATCTCGATAACAATTGTTTAACGAATGATGCATAAAATAAATAAAAAAGTGTTACGACCTATGGAAGAGGCGTCTTGCCCAATGAACAAAGAGAGGCGAGGTAGTTCTCACGACGGATGATATATCCCCCATCATTTTTTCCATAGGGTACATACTCTCCGACCTTCCATCCTTCCGATGCAAGCTCGACCTTCGTCTTATCTGCCAATCCCATGAGGAAGTCAATCTCGACGTTCGGGTTCGGAACCGCCACCCGTTCTTTTACCCAAGATAGTATCTCGGGATCATGGGTCGCAATACAGAACGATCTATCCCGATAGATCTGAGATTGCGCCAACGCTTTCAGACGGTCCTGGATATCTTTAAAATCATCACTGTCGCCCGAATATGCTCCCTTCACCAAGCGAGAACGCACACCAGCCTCGTTCATGATGGCAAGGTCCCCCCTGGATCGGTCAAGATATGCTTGAAGGGCGATCGTCACCGACCCACACTCGATCTGACAATCCTGGGCTAGGTCGAGGATCAGGTCGACCGTCGACCTCCCTTCCATATCTATCTCGAATCCGATCCCGGATTCATTGGCGATGCCGCATATGATCTGAGCGTTTTCCTGGCAGATCTCCGGGTCGAAGAGAGCCCCAGCGTTGATGGTTTGATGGAGATTGAGGCGTCCAGTCCTTTGTCCCATATCGCCCTCAGACATGAAAGGTAGCCATCGACAGATCGGGCCGCTTCCATCTTATCGTTGGCAGGTTCGGCCAGCACATCGAACAGGCAATGTATGCCTTGCTCATTACGAACCTTACACCATGCTATGGCTGCGTCTATATCTGGAAGCGTCCAACTGTTCTTTTCTTGCACCATCACAAAACCTCTTAGATGTCAGATTTGGCCTGTATCCTACCAGATTGGATCGCTTCCAACATGGCCTTATGGTCCTCTCTTTGTTTGACGGCATAGCTCCTGGCGAAATCGGCCATGGCATAGTCGAGAGCATCCCCTTTCCCATATATCCAGCGATCAATGCTGGGTCCCCAGACCTCCCATGGGCCTTTGCGAGGACGAGCGCGCATGCCCTCACATACGAACTGGCCATCTCGAGTGGTTGACTCTCGATGACGGCGCTTAACTTCATGTCCTTAAGCTGCCTTATGTAATAGTCTCCGACCCTTAACGTGGTCCAACCGAGCAACATGTCGCTTGCCGATTGCATGATCTTTGGCCTACCACCACCCGTTGACCATTGTTCTGAATTTACTTTTCTAACATAAGGTTCGAGGACGGAGTGCCTGGCTTCTTTGATCTGTAACAACAATGGATCGTTCTCCTTTGCCAACAACAGCGTGAAGACACAACGGGTCCCCACACTTCCTACGCCGACCACTTTCCTAGCCACGTCATTTAACTTATATCGATCCAGAAGGACCCGCGCATTGTGCTGCATGGATTCACGATAATTATTCAAAACTCCGATCATGGTCTCATTATATGAGGATCTGAAAAGTGCATCACAAACGGCGGATCGTCGACAATCTTGCTTTTTCCTTCAACTGATTCCGTGATCTTAGGGAAGATATATTCTTGGACCCTTTCTCGGGCAGCATCTTTCCCTGCCTTGAATCTTTTCTTCACATTGGGTTCCTTCGCTGCGGCAATTAGTGTATCCACATCGAACTGAACATACCATATGTCCATTGCGTTCATGCCGGCCGCACGTCTCATCGCCTTCCTGTATGCTGTAGCACATATCAGCTGAGAGAGTGTAGGCCTCCTTTTCAGACATGCCGCTCTGGGTGTAAGCGACATAGATGCTCGCGACCAACCTTTTCAGGTCCCATTCCCAAGGTCCTGGGATGGTCTCATCGAAATCGTTCACATCGAATATCAGATTTCGTTCCGGTGTGGCGAACAGACCGAAGTTGCTCAGATGACAATCCCCACATGCCTGGACGGTCAATCCGGTCGTGGGGGTGTTGGAGAGGTCATATGCCATGACGGCCGCTGAACCCCTCAAGAAAGTGAATGGGCTCTGCATCATCCTCAAGTGACGAATTGGGATCAGGTCCTCCATCCTCCCCCCATTCGATTCCATCAGGATCTCGATCGGGTCGCGTCTGTTGGATGGTGGGATCCATTCACTATGCTCTTCACGAGGGACCTTCTCCCTGAGTTCCCTGCCCAATTCCAATTTCTTCTCGACCGATTCGGTGATCAATGATTTATATCTGGCCTTCTCTAATAAAGCTGGCTCAAGCTCATACGGTTTAAATGCCATGAAATTTGCCTCCCCTCAAGTATACTGGTTATATGATTGGGATAATGGACTATATAAGACCATATACTTTCTGATGATTTCATAAATTGGTCCACATTGGAAATCTACTATTTTCTAATCGGTTCGGTCCATGTTCGAAGATAATATATGGCCGACTGTTTTTAAGATAGAACGATAGAATGCCTCGATTTTGGGTTCTTGGTCTTAGTGAATATCAACTGTTGGACCGAATTGAATGTGCCCTTGTCGATGATGGGGCTATGAGAGCTCTGAACAAGGATCCCGTCCCAGCGTCGAAAACCCGCATATGCAGGGTTGTGGAGTAAGTGACTGATGGACCAAACGGTCCACATGAAGCCCCGCCGGGTAGGGACCTCGTTTTTATTGAGCGTCCAAGCGATGTTCGACATCGTCTCTCCGGCCAAATATCTTGAGAATATGTCCTGGACCACCGAGGCCTCTTCGGGGATGATGCAGAGGTCATTTTCTGCGATCGAATAACCATATGGCGGATTGAATCCGAGCAGTCCGGACCCTGATTCTGCTTTCTGGGCCATGCCCATATAGGTCCTCTCCCCGATCTGTTCGCTCTCCAACTGGGCGATGCGCTGGATGATGTCGACGACGAACCGTCCCACTGCGTTCGAGGTGTCCAGGGACTCGTTCATGCTGGTGAACTTCTTCCCCCACTTCTCCAACGACTCCATCATAATCATGAAGTTCTTGCTGTTGCGGTGGATACGGTCCATCTTCATCACCAGCATGATATCCCAACGTTCTTTCTCCTGGAGCATCCTTTGGTATGCTGGCCTTCGAGTGTTCCTTCCGGAATGACCATCGTCCTGGTAAACATCTATGGCGTCCCATCCTTGAGCCTCGCAATAAGCTATCAGACGCTCCTTTTGCGCATCGAGCGAATAGCCTTCCCTGGCCTGGTCCTCTGTCGAAACCCTGATGTAGATGGCGACATTAGGCATGGGCCAGACCTCCGTTCGATCGAGCCTTATCGCCCCCATCGGGAGAGGAGGAACGACGTCGGGAGCTTAGCACTCGTTGTGCTTCGAAGAAAGTGGGGAGATCGACGATCCCAGGATGCGAGTTCAATTGCTCGATGCCATCCCACACCAGATTCCCGCAGTAAAGGGGGTTGGTGAGCACGTTATAGACCGTTGCCTTCTCCCAAGACTTGCCCTTCTTCGTAGCAATACCATTTTGATTGAGCCAGGAGGCGATGTCTGCCAAGGATTCATATGCTAGACATCGCGAGAATATCTCCACCACCACGATCGATTGAACCTCTTCGCGTATCAGATGTCCGTTGTCAAATCGATAGCCAAAGGGCTCAGCGAAACCATTGTGCCCCTTGCCTCTCTTGGCCTTCTGGGTCATGCCCATCTTGACCCTCTCACCGATCTGTTCGCTCTCCAACTGGGCGATGCGTTGGATGATATCCATGACGAACCGTCCGATGGCCGTGGTGGTATCGAACGATTCCTGCATGGAGTTGAACTCTTTGTTATGTTCCTTCAAAAGGTCCATCATCGATGTGAAGTTCTTGCTGTTACGATGGATACGGTCCATCTTGAGGACGACCAGCACATCCCAATCGTCGATCTCGGACATCATCTTATGATAGGCTGGACGAACGATGCTGCGTCCACTGTACCCTTCGTCGATATATTCGTTCGCCAACTGCCAGCCCCTAGCCTTGCAGTACGCGATAAGACGCTTATGTTGGGCGGCGATGCTGAACCCTTCTTTCGCCTGGTCTTCCGTGGAGACCCTCGCGTAGATCGCCGCGCGCATAATATCCCATCCCGATCTCCGTCTGTTGTTTGACAGACAAAATAGGGGAAATCGTCAGACATATATCTGTCAATGAGATATATTCTTTATTGTATACATCTATCATATATCTAATATATTATAGCTAAAATCGAAAACAATTAAATTAATAATAATAATTTTTAATATGATAAGAAAATGAGATCGATGTTAGTCTTTTATTTTTCAATATATTAGTATTCTATAAGACCTAATTAATTATCTATAATAACGATATCAACTAATTTATTATAGTATAATATTGCTAGAAAAACGATATGTCATCGTTAAATACTTAATGGCTTTTCATCAATCGAATGGCGCCAGACGAGGACAGGATCGATGCCAGGGTCGCGGAGCTTCGTGAGGAGTTCGGTGATTTGGTGGATGATCAGAGACTTCGTAGGATGGCGCTCATGGAGTGTGGGCTAGAGATGGCTTCGAGTAAAAAGATTTCAGATCTGAAGGACCGTGAAGAGGTCACAGTGGATGTGACAGTCACCAAGATTTTCGACACGAAACAGTTCAACAAGAGGGACGGTTCGAGTGGAAAGGTCAGGAACGTGAAGGTGAAGGACGAGACCGGCGAATGCCGCATCGCCCTATGGGACGATGATGTCGATCTGGTGGAATCCCTGGAGATAGCGGATGGAACCGTCCTAAGATGCCAGGATTGCTTCGTGAAACAGACCGAGTTCGGTGTGGACATCACGAAAGGTAAGAAAGGCCAGATTGTCAAGTTATAAAATTAGTTGATATCGCAAACACCTTAACTATTTTATCATATTTTGTTTAATATAATAATTATTCAATTAAATTATTTGAACCAATGCTCACGTGGTAACCGAGAATGGTGATGGACCAACATCCTCTTCCTGAGGAACATCGATAATCGGTCCTGTGAACCAGCTAACCCGCTCGATTTCCATCCTTGGAAATACTCTCCGCATGTCAAGGTCCGACAGCACTCATTGATCCATACAGTACCCACTTCCAATCGGGAGGCTATCTCCATGGCCTTAGCATCATCTTGACACCAGACCGTGGCACCAAGGCCGTAAATGGAATCGTTGGCCCGGCGCAATGCCTCCTCCTCGTCATCGACGATGATGATGGGACATACCGGGCCGAAAATCTCCTCTTCGAATCTTGCCTTGCAACCCTGTCGGACCAGCAAAATGGTTGGTTCGAAATAGTAGCCAGGTCCCTCGATGGATCTACCACCATGTAGCAATTCGGCCCCAAGGACGATAGCTTCATCGACCTGCCGTTGCACCTTTTTTCGTGAATCCTCGCTTATGAGCGGCCCCACCCTTTCCCGAACGTCTATTCGCCTGACAATGTCCAGTAGCTGTTCGAGGAAACGATCCGCGACTGAACGGACCACATAGACACGCTTCACCCTGATACACACCTGACCAGCATGGTATAGGCTCCCATAGGCGATGCCACGGGCTGCCTGAACCAGATCGGCATCAGAACACACGATGCCCGGGTCATTCCCGGAAAGTTCGAGCAATAACGGTTTCACATTGGAGTTGCGTAAAATGTCCATACCCGTCTCCACGCCTCCAGTGAACACCAAGGCGTCGAAGTTGGACCGCACCATCTCCTTTCCGATCTCCCGGCCTCCTACAAGCGGTATGAAGACATCCTTTGGGACCCCTGCCTGATGGAGCAGCTCCGCGATCCGCAAACCCGTCAAAGTGGTGTGCTCCGATGGCTTGAAGACGATGGCGTTACCGACCATAAGTGCGGGGATCGCCGTTATCATGGTCTGCCAGAACGGGTAATTCCAGATGCCGATGTGGGCGATGACCCCGTGGGGGAGGAACTCTACCTCGGCGTCAGTGTCAGGCCAGGCCATCGGGTCAAGCTTGAACGCCTTATTGCCCAGGGAGCGGTAGTTATCAGCATAGTAGTCTACCCCCCGCAGCGCGCTGTTGTACGCTCCGATTATGTCCCTGCTTGGGAAGCCCCCCTCGCTTTGTATCAAGGCAACGAGGTGCTCCCGCTCGTCGATGAAGATGCGTTCCGCCTCCTTGAGCGCAGCGATCCTCGCCTCCTTGGGAAGGGCGACCCACTCCCTTTGCGCCCGCTTGGCCCGGGCCAGGGCCTCGTGGACATCTTGCGGTTTCGCCGCGGGGAGCTCGCCGATGAGCATACCAGAACGAGGGTCGACGGAGCGCACATGCATGGTCAGAAAACAGAGAGGGTGAAGAAAAAGATATGGTTAGGGCGCCGGGGCGCCCTGGTTTGGTTTGGGTTTAAGGCGACTTCTTGAGCTTGCGGTACGCCACCACTCCGACGACCACGGCTAAGGCAGCGAGCACGATGACCACGCCAACGAACATGAATGGCAGGGCATCATCGCTGCTATCCGAATTCTCTACACCATCGACCTCATAGCCGCTTATGCTCTCGATCTCCTTCGCGGTATCACTGGCCGGTTGGTACTCCATGGCCATCATTGCCTCCTCGCCTGTGGGGATGTCTATCGGCAGATCATCGCCGATGTCCCCCATGTTGTCGGTCACCAGGGTGCTGGTGGCATCGATCCCATGGAAGAATCCCAGGTCGGGGGAGTAGTAGAACTTCATCTCACCGTCGTTCACCGAGACCTCGAAGATCTGTATGGTGCCGTTCCCGACATCATCGTCCGCGACCTCCAGCATCCTAGTGCACTTCAGGTCTGCGCTGACATCCTCACTCACCTCATCGAGGGTACCATTGGTCATGGACAGCCCTTCCCCGAACTCACCAGTGTAATCGCTGAGATCGAGGGGGAACTCCACTTCGTCTGCGGAGTCTGCGATGTCATCCATTGCTCCCTCGGGAAAGCCCTGGGCATCGATGGTGCCGGACAGGTCCCCGTTGAGGGTGGCGGTGGAGACGGCATCCCATTCTTCACCGACGGCTAGAGGGAAGTCGTAGAGGTTCAAACCAGGGGCGAAGTCCACGGTCAGGTTGAGTTTGACCTCGACATCCATACTGATGTCATAGGTCTCATAGGATATGCTCTGGCTTGTGCCTTCCCAACTATTGTTGGGGATGTTGTTGGCCATCAGGTCCATTTTGAAGGTGAGCTCATTGAAGGAGTCCACCTGTTTGATAGCCATGGTGGACCTGTCCACCGTAATGTTGCTGCTATGGAACATGAGGTAGTCCATATCCAGCTGCATTTGGATCGTCATGTTCTCCATGGGAGGGGTAGTGGACATATCATAGACCCCTTCGGCCGGCATCATGATCCTTACCTTGACATCGGCCGTGGTGCTCATCTTAGAACAGAAGACGGCGGTCAGGACATATTCATCTGGTGTCACATCGGAGACCTTGACGTAGATGTAGCTATCCATGCTGGAACTGAATGCCATCTTTTCGAGGGTCCCATCGAACATGGTCATGGCCTGGTCTATAGCTTCTGATATGTTGCTGTCGGTCGGGTCCAGGCTGACCTGTGAGCTGTAACCCCATTGGTCGCCCTCGTTCCACACCGGGGCAGGCGTAGAGGCTTGCTCGGCAGAACTGGCAGGCAAGAAAGCTACCAATAGCATGGTCATGACTAATGCACTTACCATTAACTTCGTCAGTGGATGTCTCATCCCATCACTTGATGAGAAATCGGGGAGGTAGGTTAAATATTTTTTTTAATAAAAAAGATAAAAATTGAAAGTGGAAGGGGTTTAGGTTCGCGAGTGGTCGTTTTACATCATTCCAGGCATGCCGCCCATTCCTGGGGGCATCCCGCCCATGCCGCCCGCTCCCGGTGGCGGCCCTGGGGCCTTCCTGGAGGCGATGACATCGTCGATGCGGAGGATCATGTTAGCGACCTCGGCCGCAGACTTGACGGCCTGGGTCTTCACCCTCAAAGGCTCGACCACGTTGAGCTTCAGCATGTCCACCGGCTTGCCGGTGTCCAGGTCGACTCCCATGTTCTTGCCGTTCTTCTTCTCGTGGGCCGACTTCAGTTGGATGACCACATCGATGGCGTCCAGACCGGCGTTCTCCGCCAGGGCCCAGGGGATGACCTCCATGGCCTGAGCGAATGCCTCGATGGCCAGCTGCTCACGTCCTCCAACGGTGGAGGCATAGCTTGCCAGGCGCAGGGACAGCTCGATCTCGGCGGCGCCGCCACCAGGGACCAGCTTGCCATCCTCGATCGAGACACCGATCACGCGTAGGGCGTCGTGCAGGGCACGCTCGACCTCATCGATGACGTGCTCGGTTCCGCCGCGTATGATCACGCTGACGGCCTTGGGGTTCTTGCAGCCGGTGATGAACACCATGTCACCCTCACCGATCTTCTTCTCCTCGACCATAGCGGCCTTGCCCAGGTCCTTCTCGGCTAGCTCATCGATCTTGCCGACGATGCTGGCGCCGGTGGCGCGAGAGATCTTCTCCATGTCCGACTCCTTGAGGCGGCGGCAGGCGAAGATACCGGATTTGGCCAGATAGTGCTGGACCAGGTCGTCGATGCCCTTCTGGCAGAAGATGACGTTGGCACCGGAGGACTTTATCATGTCGACGTAGCCCTTCAGTGTGTTCTCCTCCTCCTCGAGGAAGCGCTGCATGGAAGCGGGGTCGCGGATCTGGATCTTGGCCTCGACCTCGGTCTTCTTGATCTCCAGTGCTGAGGACAGCAGAGCGATCTTGGCTCCCTTGACCTGCTTGGCCATGCGGGGGTGCACGCGCTCCTTGTCGATCACGATGCCCTGGATGATCTCGGTGTCGGCGATGCTGCCACCGGTCTTCTTCTCGACCTTGATGTTCTCCACATCGACGGTCCATCCTCCATCGGCCTTCTCGGCGACGGCCTTCACGGCCTTCACGGCGAGGTCGGAGAGGAACTCCTTCTGACCACCGACGGACTTGCCCGTCATGGCGGTCTCGGAGACCTGTCTCAGCATCTCGACGTCGTTCGGGGTGATGGTCACCGCGAATGCGTTCAGGACGTTGATGGCCTCGTGTGCGGCCATCTTGTAACCGTTAGCGATGATCGTGGGGTGGATGTTGTTCTCGATTAGGCTCTCCGCCTTCTTGAGAAGCTCGCCTGCCAGAATGACCGAGGTGGTAGTTCCGTCACCGCACTCGTTGTCCTGGGTCTTGGCGACCTCAACGACCATCTTCGCTGCCGGGTGCTGCACGTCGATCTCCTTCAGGATCGTGACGCCATCGTTGGTGATGACGACGTCCCCTAGGGAGTCCACAAGCATCTTGTCCATTCCCTTTGGACCGAGCGTGGACCTCACAGCATCTGCTACGGCACGGGCAGCAGCGATGTTGTTGTACTGCGCGTCCTTGTTCTTAGATCTCTCTGTACCCTCTTTGAGGATTATGATCGGCTGGTTATTTCCCATTCCGTATGCCATATGAAGATCCTCCTTTGCGGGCGGTATTTTAGTGCTTCTATATAAGATTTGTTCAGGTAAAACATCCCATCGGCAACGCTGGTCCTAAATGACCACTCTCCTTCACTCCACCCTCCTTATCTTTCTGCTCCCGGCCGCTAAGAAAGCTAACCCAACGATCCAACTGACAAGAACCAGGGCACATATGCCCCAGATGTCACTGAAGAGGATGAGGCATATGACATCGAGAAATAAGGATATGGTCAGGACGACCACGACGTTCCCGATGGTCTCGGACGGCCTTTCTGAGAAGGCGGGGGATAGCAGGAACAAACCTATCGACATCACCACATAAGCACTGCTGATGCCCACCAATGCCATTGTATAGAACGCCACCTCCCCCCAGGTGATATCAGAGGGTATCAGAACCACCATTGCAGAGATGGCTGCCACAGGGAGCACCACCAACCAACCCTGTACCACCCTGGCCCAGATGAGCCGTGTCTCTCCATGAGGTGCTTTACGATATACGAAAAGGTTGTCCTTCCCCCGTGATGTGACCTCGCCTACCACAAAGACGCAGAGGAACGCCATCATCCAGGAGATAGGTAGGAGCACCATGCCGGTGTTATTGCCTGACGGAAGGGAGTTGAGGTTGAATAGTTCCATCAGCACCACCAGACCGATGATGTAGATGACCCTGGATAGGTTCTCCATGCGGCGCAGATAGTCCTTGAGCACGGTGATGACCACCACAGAGAACGGTCCGTTACCGGTCACGGATCTGATCGAGCGGTAGAGTTTACCTTCAGGTGCGGCACGGGGAGAGCTGAAGCTCACCGGCTCTAGGTCATAGGCCCTTCCTGATAATCTACTACCTAGGTATATCGATCCCAAGAAGAAGAACATAAGACCGCCCAGACCTAGTATGGTGGCCTGCCAGTCCCAGCTCAGGTCGCCAGGATGGCGCAGGAATCGAAGGACCACGTCCGCCCCCCAAGAGCTTGGCGATAGCCAGATCGTTGCGGGAAGGGTCGATCCCTCACCATTGAAAGTCACGAGCATCCCTCCGTTCATGATCCCATACATTATTGCGGCCATTGGGAGGGCGATCAATACGGCCAATGCCTGACCCATGTCCCTGCCTTTCGGGGTCCGGCCTAACCTGGCCTTTAGGATGGCACCCAATAGGACCCCCAGCCATAGTCCTGAGGCGACCAGGAGCAGAAATACCAAGATGGAGAGGGCCACCTGGGCAGGGGACATGCCAAACGGGATGAACAGGGCCAGGAAGGTCCCGGCGATGAGGGCCACCACCATGCCATAGAAAGGAAAGGACCCCAGGAAGCGCCCTATCAGAACGTCCCGCGGTTTGACCGGGGCGGCGATGACCGCCTCCAAAGGGGATATACGGTTGTCCTGGAGGGTCTGCATGATGGGTATGGTGATGATGCTAGCGAAGATGATGAGGAGGATCACCTGCATGAATTTCAGGGCCTCCTCTGATTGGACGAAACTGGCGGTATAATCCTCGAACCAGGTGGACATCGTGGGGGCCAGAAGGAAGATGTAGAACATGATGAACGCCAACACCAATAAGGGGAGGAGAACCCTATAACGACGGAAACCGCTGGTCTTGACCATGTACTCATACTTGGCGATGATAGCCCATTTAGGAACCATTGCCACCTCTCCAGGCTAGGAGCTCCTCCTGGTCCTTCCCGCCGGTCAGGCGCATGAACGCCTCCTCCAGAGTGGGGGCTCCAACGGTTTTCTTGACCTCATCAGAGGTCCCTATGGCGATCAGATGGCCTTGGTTGATGATTGCCATGCGATCACATACCTCTTCGATCAACGATAGGATGTGGCTTGACACGAAGATCGTTTTGTTGGCCTTATCGGCGAGGTCCTTGATCAGATCCTTGACCATCAGACTGGCCCTTGGGTCCAATGCGGAGGTGGGCTCGTCCAGGAAGATGATGGGCGGGTCGTGTATGAGGGCCGCGGCAATCAGTACCTCCTGTTTCATCCCTTTGCTGAAACCCTCCATCAGTTCGTCGCTCCGATCGCTCAGCTTGAACAAGGAAAGCAATTGGTCTATTCGTCTGGGCAGGATGGACTTGGGGACGTTGTAGAGCGCACCCATGAACTCCAGGTATTCGACGGGGCTCAATTTTTCATACATCCCCGGGGTTTCGGCGAGTAAACCGGTGGAGACCTTAACTCCCTCTTTCTCAGTGAGAACATCAAAACCATTTACCCAGGCCCTTCCCGAACTGGGTCGGATTATGCCATTGAGGATGCGGATGGTGGTGGTCTTGCCGGAGCCGTTCGGTCCGAGGAGACCAAAGGTCTCACCTCGGTGTACTTGGATAGAGAGGTTATTGACCGCCCCGATCTTCTCCCGCTTTCCGAAGCACTTGGTGATCCCCTCGGTTACTATGACCGACCTATCGCTTCCCGTTTCGACCATGTGAACAATGATTTCGGAGGAATTTGTATGATGTAGCCTAGACACTGGATAACGATTGTCAGATAATGGTATGTCAATCTTTCGCAATCTATCGTTTTTGATAATGATAGAAATCTGGTCGGATGGCAACGGCCGCCCTGCGTCATAACCTATCTATCAAGACCTCCCGTCCATCTCCAGGAATATCCCCGAGAAGGTCATGAGGGTCCCGACCACCGCGAAGGCGTTCGAGGGCTCACCGAGGACGATCGAGACCATGATTGACACCTAATTCGATTAGGCGGGTGAAATGGTTATATCACCCCCTGCTGTTCGCCGAAAGGAGGCATACGATGGTCGAAGGATCGATCGGGGACTGGCGTTCGGTGGTCGGTGATTGTGCCGGGTGCCCAAGGTCCAAGGAGAGGCTTCCGTTGTTGCTCTCAAGGGACGTGAGCTCACATAAAAAGGTCCGTTTCGTGGTCATCTCACAGGAGCCTGCCTTCGCATTGAAGGCGAAAGGCCGTTCAGCGGAACAATACCTGATCTCTTTGTGCAAGGAGGCCGCTATCGGGACCCCGGCCTATGTAGAGGCCCAGAGGGCACAACCGCTAGGAAAGGTCATCTCCATCTTCGGGACGTTCGACCCCACCAAGGACGACGTCTATTGGACCCACGCATTGAAGTGTTGCCCGATCGCGACGGATCGTGATATCACCAAGGAGTGGCGCAAGGCGGGGAAGGTATGCGCTGAACATCTCAGGGCGGAGCTGGAAAGGATCGGACAGGATGAGATCAATATCCTGGCGATCGGGAAGTACGCGACCGAGATGTGCCTCTACCTCTTCGACGACCAGGACATCGACCAGGACCTCAGCATCAGCGAGGTCATGCAGGGCAACAAGCTACCATTGGGCTTCCAGGTCAAATGGAAGAGCGGGAGGTCCCAGCGTTTCAACCTTTACCTCTTCACCAATCCAGGGAAGGACGTGTGCACGGTGCAGCGCAAGGGGGGGAAGATGACCGTGGACGAGATCCAGGAGCTCGAGACGGTCAGGATAAGGGAGCTCAGGACCAAATGAGGTCCAGCAATGCGAAGCCAAACTAGAATGCGCTCTCGAACCTCAACCCCATTCTGACGCATTCGTCCCGGACGTACCGGGCCTGAGCGCCCATGTGCCTGAAATCGGTCAGAGAGCTGGTCGTGCGCACCACCTTGGCCTCCAGCAGGGCCTCATCGATGCCAGGTCTGGGACGAAGACGGTCCACCATCACCCTCTCACAACCTGTGGCGCAAACTGCCTCCAATAGTTGTGTCAATGCCTTTTCCTCGAGGAACGGAAGGACTGGACCGATCATCGCATAGCAGTCCAACCCAGAGCTGTGAAGCTCCCTCAGCGCCTCAAGTCGGCGATGAGCGGTGGGAGCGCCAGGCTCTATCTTCTTGACGAGTCCCTCGTCGACGGACGTCAGGGTGATCCCGACCTCTGGTCTTCGTGTGGACTGGATGAGCTCCAGGTCCCTGAGCACCAGGTCCGACTTGGTGAGAACGGATATGGGATTGTCATGACGTGCTATCTCCAGCAGGCATTTGCGGGTGACGAGCGTCACCGCCTCCAGCGGCTGGTACGGGTCCGTGACCGTCCCGACGCCGATGACGCCGCGTTTGGTGCGCAGCTCCCGGCTCAGTTGGACCGGAAGATTGGCTCGATACTCCACCTGAGATGCCCATGTCGCTCGATCGCGCTTGACCACCTCCGGTGCGAAACAGTAGAGGCATCCATGCTCACAACCGACGAACGGGTTCAAAGCGAAGTCCAAGCCAGGGAGGTTGGAATGGGGGAGGGCCACCTTGCACCTGACCTCCTTTGCCTTGATCCTGACCTGTGGTTCAGGCCTTTCGCCAATGTTGAAGAAGTCCAGATCACGCGTAATCATCGATGCGCCTCTGCCTCAGATAATCCTTGAGCACCTCGCTGGTGGATAACCAGCGCCTGACCGGGATGTCCATCCTCTTAGATATGTGGACGAGGGCATCGTTCAAAGAGCTGAATTTGCTGCACTTCTCCAACAATGCCCTCCTGACGTTCTCCCTGACGTTCCACACCCCTACGGGCATGATATAGCCCGGATGCGCCTCCCTGAAGATGACCGCCCCCGCCTGTCTTCTTTCCTTCATCAACAGCTCGTTGACCGCCAGGCGGGCCGCGTAATAACAACCACCTATCTCCGCGTAGTCCTTCCGACCGTTGAACAGTTCATGCGAGGAGATGATCTCTATCTGTTTACCGAGCGGGTTCCAGGCGGTGTTGGGGTACCAGGCCTCGATGAGCTCGTAGCGCCAGGAGGTAGGCATGAGCAAGACCGACCAGCGATTGTCCAGCTGGTCCCAGTCATAGATGCGCCATTCGTCGATGGTGGGGTAGGTCTTCGTGTTCTTCAGTAGTTCTTTGCCAAGGGTGTCATCCACCGCTGTGATGCTCCAACGGGTGGGCACCAATCGGCGGTTCCTCTCGATGCCGAAGGCCCCAACGCTGAACGCCTTCTGGATCTTTGATATCAACACCCCATTCTTGTAAAGGGAGTTAACCGCCTCCACCGCCTTCAGGTCGGTGTCATAGAACGCCTTCTCGACCTTCTGATCGTACTTGGGGTTCGAGATGTCGAAGTTGTTTAGCTTGGCGGAAGGGCCGAAGGGCTGTATCTCATCGTCCAGCACTATCTTGCCACTGGGCCTCTTGGCGAAATTGGCCTCGACGTCCACCGAGTTGACGCAGAGCGCCAGGTCCCTGGTGTAGTCCATCATCCTCCCGGCGTTCTGGAAATCCTTCACCCCGACACGGAACTTCCCTCGGACCAGGCTGAACCGGAAGTCCACTATCTCCTCGATGGATTTTCCCATCCATGTCTCCGGGGTGTCCATGGCGGAGGTGTCCCCGAACTCGGGAGGTACCAGCGGACCGACGTCCACCTTGGGATAGCCATAGCGGCCAATGAACACACCTGGCGGACTGCTCCCTGCCAGGTCCAACGAGTCCATCATCTTTCGTGTCCTGGAATGGGCATAGTACTTCACCATCAAGGCGCACTTGTCCTTACCACAGAGGTTCTTCGACCCCTTGCAGAGGACACAGGGACTGGACCCGGACCTTTCGATCGGTTCCACTGGACCAAAAAGCTCCTTCACCATCGGGTCTATGCCTGTAAAGCCCATGCTGCCCATTTTTCTCTACCCCACCTTAGTATTTGTACCTTGCCCGGGGCTCAGGGAAAGTTCTTCCACTATCCTGTCCAGGAGATGATGTTTCCATCCCACCATTCGATATCGACCTCGCCTTTGACCATGCGCGTGTTGGTCCCGAGTATCCTATATTGTCTGGTGATCATCAGGTCCAACAGACCCCCATCCACCGTTGTGGTGAAGAAGAGGCGGTCCACTCCCATCTTCATTCGAGATGCTTTCGGTCGCGGCCAGTAGGTCCGATGTGATCTTTGCCCTTTGGGGCAGGGAGGGGTTCACCGCAAGAAGACGCAGTAGGTGGCCACCCAATCGTTTCACTCCCTCGGTATGGACGATGGCCAGACCGGCCACGCCATCGTGACCGTCATCATTGACCAGCACCTTTCCCAGCCCACTGCTCAAGGTCACTCGTACCTCCCTGATCAGATCCAGCCCCGGATGAATGGTGCCACATAGATCGCGCAGTTCGGATCTCATGGTCGGTAGGTCCTCCAGGACCATCCGTCTGACCTGGGTGTTTTTTTCTCCCATGTCCTCCAACTTCCTCTCGAAGAAAGGAGCGGGGGCCACCTGTCGATATCCCCTCCCCTCATAGAACGATAGGCTGACCTTCCTCTCGGCCATGGCCTCCAGGCCGATCTGCGCGCAACCCTCGTGTTTTAGGTAGCGTTCCGCCTCAGCTAGGAGGGACGAGCCCACCCCTTTGCCTTGCCAGGAGGGGTCCACCTCCATCGGACCTATCCATCCCACATCCCCCCATGCATGCGCATAGGTCGCTCCGACCATCTCATCGCCGCACCATGCCACCAGGCATCCTCCAGGGTCCATCTCCATATATGCTTGGAAAACGATCTCGGGCTTGAGGGGGTAATCGATCTTCCATCCCGTGTCCTTTTGGAAAACGTCCTCCCAGACCCTCTGGGCCAGCCTTTGGGCCTCTTGGATATGGTCGTCCCGTAGGGTTGCGATCCTCAGATCCCTTACCTTGCTCATTCAGTCTGACCTCATGGCGTTTGACGATGGCATCTTAGGCTGATCAGCGCCGCGGTCGCGCCTGCGGCCACGCCGTTGTCGATGTTGACCACCACTAGACCGGGGGAGCAGGTCTGCAACATGCCCATCAGGGCCGCTTCGCCCTTGCCCCCATATCCGTAACCGACGGAGGTGGGTACCCCGATGACCGGGACATCGGTAAGGCCGGAGACGACCGTGGGCAGGGCACCTTCCATGCCCGCTACCACCACCAGTACGTCCACGCCCGATTCTAGCATGTTCATAAGCGGCCCCATGAAACGGTGCAAGGCGGCCACGCCCACATCATAGGATGTCACGACATGGCACCCCATGGCCTCGGCCACGGCCTTGGCCTCCTCCGCGACGCCTATGTCCGAGCTCCCGGCGGTGAGGATGCCCACCATCCCCTTTTTCTTGCGGTCCTTGCGCTTGTCGACGACGATCATGCGGGCTCTGTCCTCATAACGGACATGATGACCGTCCACGACCGCCTTGACCGCTTCAAGATGCTCTTTGGATGCTCGGGATACCAGGATCACATCCCGATCGGAGAGGACACGGGACACTATTTCCGCCACCACCTGCGGGCTCTTCGTTTCGCCGAAGATGATCTCCGGTATGCCCCGACGCGCTTCCCTGGCATGGTCGAAGATGGTGTGGTCCCCGATCACCTCGAGGAAGTCTAGCTTGAGCAATTGCTCTGCCCTCTCCAAGCCGATCTCGCCACGTTTGAAACGTTCCAGGACGTCCCGCGCGTTCATGGCGCATGATTCCCTGAACGTCTATTTTTGCATTGCTGCGAAAAGAAATGAATGTAAGGGGTTTGGAACGGGTTTGTCACTTCTTGGCCGGAACAGGTGCTTTGCCCTCAGCAGAATGTAGGCGTATGCCCAGCACGACGAAGATTATCCCGTATATCACGGTGAACAGACCGATGACCCAGACCAGGGCGACCGCTCCATCGTATGGTTCGATGACGAAGATCGACCCGACGATCAAGGACAATAATCCGCCAATGACCATCAACCATCTTGTGTCCTTCATATCCTTGGCCATCAAGCCCGCGAACAGCATGACGATACCGGTGATGATCAACCATAGGCCCCAGAGGAACATCAGGAACTTGACGGTCATATCAGGGTACACCAGTATGGTGATCCCGAAGGCGATGCCGACCAGGCCGAGCATTAGCCAACCAAGGTTCTTCTCCTCTGCCTTTGCCGTGAAGTAGGAAATGACCGCGAATATTCCGAAGAATAGAGCGACCGTTCCGATCAGCCATATGACGATCGTCAATGTCGGCTCAGGGTAGACCATCATCAGGATCCCCAGGATCAAAAGACCTACCCCCAGCCCTAGGACCACCGTCCAACTTAACTTGTTGATACTGGCCATGGGATTTACCATGTCCATTTTATTTTTTGTATCTTTAGCATCTGCCATTGAATTCCTCCCTACAGTAATTGCTCTCCCTCACCCAAAAGGTCATGGGAGACAATTTCAATGTGATTTGTCGTGCATTTATATAAACATAACTGAAGTTCGGAGCTAGTTTGAATCATCCAGAGCATCGTGAATAATTCTATTATATCGTTCGAAGATAGCATCCATGCATTGAGCGACCCTTTAACAAAATTCCGAGAGCTGGTCCGGTCCCTGGCACTCCTACGATGGTGTAGCGGTGGCCTTCTCCGGAGGTGTGGACAGCAGCCTTGTGCTTTTCGCCGCCAAGGAAGCGCTGAGGGACCGGGTGGTGGCGTTCACAGGGGTGTCACCGATGTTCCCCCATTGGGAATTGGAGCAGGCCCGTATCGTGGCCAAGGCCATCGGGACGGAGCTGGTGGAGGTCGAATGCGACGTCCTGGACGTTGAAAAGGTGGTCGCCAACGGACCGGACCGCTGTTACCATTGCAAGAGGGCCATACTCGGTCGCATCAAGGATCTGGCCAAGGAAAGGGGTTTGGGACAGGTCGTGGATGGCAACAACGCCGAAGATGTCGAGACCGGTCGACAGGGGATCAAGGCGGTGGTCGAGACTGGGACACGCAGTCCCTTGGCCGAGGTCGGCCTCACCAAAGCAGATATCAGGGAGCTGGCCATGTTGTTCGGTCTACCAAGCGCCGACAAGCCCTCCTCCGCCTGTCTGGCGTCCAGGATCCCGTTCGGCGAGCCCTTGACGTTGAAGAAACTGGAACAGGTGGAGCGGGCCGAGGAGAGGTTGCGCGCCATTGGCATTGGTCAGATGAGAGTGCGACACCATGGTCAGATCGCCCGTGTCGAAGTGGGGTTGATGGACATCAGCAAGGTCCTTCTGCATCGGGAGGAGATCGTCCATGACCTGAAGGAGATAGGGTTCACCTATGTCACCTTGGACCTGGAAGGGTTCCGGAGCGGTAGCTTGGAAGAGTCCATCATAAGGCCGTGATGGCCGATCCATGATCGGGTCATCCTACGTGCTCGATCTTGTGAAATTGACGTCATCTATCAGGACCGCCGGGGCCAACGTCGGTATCTCCACCTCCCACCACTTGACCCATTTGCGCTCCCTGCCCACATCCCTGATGTTGGCCAAAATGCGGGGGAGATTGTCGCTGATCCGCAGCTCCCTCAAAGATCCAGCTATCTGACCGTCCTTGATCAGGAACATGGCGTCCCGCGGGATCGTTGAGAAATCCCCGCTCGCATAGTTCTGATAGCGCAGGTACCAATCGTTCGTGACGTAGATCCCATCATCGACCTGTTCGATGAGGTCCTCCAGGCTGCTGCGACCTGGCTCCACCACCAGGTTGAAGGGTAGAGGAGCGATGAGCCCTGCATTGGCCGTGCTCTCCACCCCCGATTTGGCGGCCGTTATGGTGTTATGCAGGTAGCTTTTCAATACCCCTGCCTCTAGGATGCTTGTCCTTCGGGTGGGAAGGCCCTCATGGTCGAATGGCATCGCACCCAGGGCATCCCGGAGGGTGGGGTCGTCGAACATGGTCAACTTCTCAGAACCTACCTTCTGGTCCAGTTTCCCTGCCAGGAACGACAGTCCGGCGTCGACGTGGAAGGCCGAGGCCATGCGTCCCACCTGCTGGACCAGGTCGGCGAAGACCATGGGACCGAGGATGGCCTGCTGGTTCCCTACGATACCATCGATCGGGTTGTTGGCCAACTTCGCCAAGTTCCCCGCTTCCGTCCCGGTCTTGATCGGATCGAAGTCACGTTCCCTGCAGGCAACGCAAACGGAATGACCGGAGGCCACCCCTTGTCCGAAGGCCCGAAGGGAAAGCTCTATCCCGGACCTTGCCGCCACCCCATGGGCGTTACCAGTGGTGCTCAAGGTGACGATGATGTTCCGCGCCGTCAAGGATCCTGCCACTCGGGTGGCCCCGCCCCTCATCGCCGACTGTACAGCATCTCTGACCCAGGCCGTGGTGGTCTTCGGGTCCAGGGGGACCTCCTTCGCTCGCGACAAGTGACGATCGTATTCGAAAGGTCCAGAGGGCAATGGTGCGTAGAAATCACTGGGATGGGACCTTTTGGCCGCATCCACCAATCTATCGACCGAGGCCTCCAACGAGCGCTTGGTGAGGTCTGCAACGCTGGTCCCTGCTCTCCTCTCCTTGATATGGATGAACACATGGGCCGTGATGTCCTTCAGGTCCGTGCTGACGGTTATCTCGTTGTTGCTGAAGCGGACCATCGCCTCATCGTTCTCCAGGACCATGACGACGACATCGGTCGCACCTCCCTGGACGCAGCGGTGCTTAAGGACGGATGCTATTTCGTCCGCCTTCATCAGCTCCCCCCGACCATCACATCTCGCAAGCGCAGATGGGGACCTCCCGTCCATACTGGTATGGCCTGCATAGGGTCCCCCTTCCCGCAAAAAGCGGCGGTGAAGCTCAGGTCCTTCCCCACCGCGTCGACCGCGGACCAAAGGGCTGGTGTGGTTATCTCCAACTTGGGATTGCGCACCATCCCCCCCAAGCGTCCATTTACAATTTGATACGCCTCCAGGCCCACATATCTCTGGTTGTAACGCCGATCGTCGATGTTCCATTCCATGAAGTTCTTGATGTAAATACCGTCCTTCACGTCCTCGATCAGCTCCTCGAAGGAATGGTCCATCGGTTCCACGAAGGTGTTGGCCATGCGCACGATCGGCTCTCGGTTGTATGCCGCTGAACGAGAGGAACCGTTGCTTATTGTCCCCAGCTCATGTGCCGTCTCTCGATTGTGAAGCAGCTCTGTGATCCTCCCCTCCCTTATCAGGTAGCGGGAACGGGCCTTGACGCCCTCGTCATCGCAGGGATAATAGCCGAAGGAGTGTGGTAAAGTGGGATCGTCTACAACGTTCACGACCCCAGAACCGACCTTGAGGCCGATGTCCTTACGGTCCAGAAAGGTCTCCCCGGCCTGGGCGGATTCCCTCCCGAGGAGCCTGTCGGCCTCGCCAGGATGTCCGCTGGACTCATGGCTGATGATACCCACGACCTCTGGTCCGAGGACAACGTCGCATCTTCTCGCGGAAAAGGCCTTCCCGTCCTTCAACACGAGAGCGAGCCGCCCAGCTTCCATGGCCATCCTCGTAGGCAGGTCCCAACGCTCCACGCCCTCCCATCCCGCACTCTCGCCAAGTTGGAAGGTCCGCTGAACGGACCCATCGGCGTCATCCTGGCCCATGATGAAGATGTCCACAGCGACCCTTGGCACTTTGAATTGGACCTCGGCTCCGTCCGATGTGACGATGTACTTCTCGGTATGCCACGTGTCCAATGAGATGTATCTTCCAGGAAGTGATACCCCTTCCTTCTTGGCGGAGGTGACGGCGGCCGAGTCCGCCTCCTTCAAGAGCTCGATGCGAGCCTCCAGGGGCACCTGATCGAACCCTATGCGAGGTTTGAGGTCGTATTTACCCTGGCTGAGGTCGGCTGGTGCCATTTCGATGGCCCTCCGTCGCATGGTCGAGGACGCCCTTGCCCTCCTGACAGCATGCTTCACCAAGGTGGCCAGGTTCCCTTTTGTGAGTATGTTGGTCCCAGCGAATGCCAACGCCCCATTCACGATGACCCGGATGGAGATCCCCCGTCTCACGTCGTAAGAGGAGACCTCAGGGACCCCATTCTTCAAAAGGATGGATTCGCTCTCGTCCAACTGATACCTGGCCTCAGCGTAACTAGCCCCCTCCCTTAACGCCAATATCACGGAATATGAGAGCTGATCCTCCATGGGTCCCTTCTCCACCGAAATATCTTGTTTTTTTACACTATTAATTCTAACCCCATCATTCCAAGAATGGAGATTGCACGGCCATTCATAGGGCCAAAGAATGCAAAACCATTATCCATAATGAGGTGGCTTATTCACCCCATGTTGGTCTCGGTCACCCTCCTCCAGTATGATCACGGTCTGATAAGACAAGTGATGGACGTCCTTGGTGTCGTGGTTAAGAAGAGGATCGCGCATAAACACATGGAGGACGTCAAGGAGATGGCCATTTTCCTTGACCGCTTCATGGACCAGATGCACCATGCCAAGGAGGAGCGCTTCCTCTTTCCGAAGGCGGTCGAGCTGAGATCCATGAAGGCGGAGGACATGCAGGAGCTGGTGTCGGACCATTCGGCAGTGAGGCAGCTCGCGAAGGAGATCATCGCCTCGTTGCGAAAGGACGACATGGACGCGTTCTACCGGGACGCCGAGGTGATGGTGCATACGATGCTGGCCCATATCCGTCGGGAGGAGGATGTCGTGTTCCCTTACATCGAGGAACATATGAGCGTCGACGCTGACACATATGTCTACAAGCGATATGAGGATTATATCCTGAAGAACTTCCCATCCAATTTCTATGAGATCACAGAGGCGTTCGCGAACAGATTGCAGGACGACATCCTAGGACCTGGATATTTTGAGCGGGCAAGATGAACAGTTGAAGGAGGGATGGCGCCGAGGGAGAGATTTGAACTCCCGAGGGATGAACTCCCAGTAGTTGTCCCTTCGCCGTTGAAGGCGATTCGAGACTACCGCCCTACCGGGCTGGGCTACCTCGGCCTGGCCACTACTCATCACTTACCCCTATTTCTATTTTAAGCCCATCCATACCATTACCAAAAAGGTATTTAAGATGGAGCGGCGTCCCTCGATAGGGTGCGAACCGTGATCGTCAAGGTGGTCCAGAACAAACGATCTGAAGAACTGGTCCTGGAGGATGGGACGACCATAGAGGGCATGCTGAAGAAGCTCGACCTCTATCCCGATGCCCACATAGTTCTGCGCGGGAAGACCCCGATGCCATTGACCGAATCACCAAGGGACGGGGATGAGCTTCGCGTGATCAAGGTGGCCTCGGGCGGCTGACCGTCATATCCCTTCCTCGATCAGCCTTTCGAGGCACTTGAGGTCGAAATGTGGTTCGATCCTTTCCAAGAAATCGTCGAGGCTCCTCGACCACATCTCCCGCATGTCCCCGTCGCTTGACGCCCAGCGACCATGTTTCCCAAGTTCCATGCTGTCCTCGGCGGGTGCTCGGAGCCGTTCGTATGGAAGGATGCCTAGACAGGGGCAGTGCATCTCCCTTTCCAGCCTTTCGATGCCACTGTGCAATATCGCCTCCTCCCCTCTGAACTTGTTGATCAGGAAGCCTTTGAACATTCTGCGCTCGTCCTCCCTCAACAGCATATAGGTGCCATAGAGCCCGGCGAACACCCCTCCTTTATCGATGTCCCCGATGAGCACAACCGGGGCTCGCAGCATCTGCGCGGTGGCCATGTTGGCGATGTCCTTTTCCCGGAGGTTTACCTCGGCGGGTGAGCCGGATCCCTCGATCACGATGATATCGAAGTCTTTGGACAATCGATCATAGGCTTCCCGGACATGGCATAGCAACTCGTTCCTATCGATGCGGGTCTGGTGATCGATGTCACAGAACGGCTTCCCATCCAGAATGATCTGCATCCCGTTGCCCTTGGGCTTGAGGAGGATGGGGTTCATATCGGTCCTCGGCTCCACCCCACAGGCCCAGGCCTGGTACGCTTGGGAGATGCCGATCTCTCCGCCGTCGGAACCGACGAAGGAGTTCAACGAGAGGTTCTGGGCCTTGAAGGGTGCGACCCGCCTGCCCTTCCTTGCCAGGTGGCGACACACCGCTGCCGTCACGGTGCTCTTTCCCGCACTGGACGTTGCTGCCTGGAACATGATGTTCCGTGTCATCTCCTTCCCTCCGGAAGGTCGAGGACCCGATGAAGGAAGGCGGTGTCCACGTTCTTGGCGAGGACTTCGGCGAGGATGTCGAGGCTCCGTTGCACGACCACCTCATAGTCGCCTTGAGGTCTTTCCTCGTTCCCTTTCCGTCCTGCCTTGGAGAGGAATAGCCTACGGAAGGAGGGGAGGTCGAAAACGCCATGCAGATATGTCCCCATCACCATGCCATCATCTGTGACCGTCCCATCCAAATGCTCACCTTGGCCATCATGGATCTTGAAAAGCGCCTTTCCTCCGCGCCTTTCGGTGCTGCCCATGTGGATCTCATATCCGCGGACCTGGTCCTCGTCCGTCCCACCCAAGAGATGCCCTGTCACCTGGACGGTGCGTTTCTCGTACCTTTCGAAGCTGGTGACCACCGGGAGAAGTCCCAGCCCCGGGACCACCTGCCTGTGGCCGCCCTCGATGGCCTGAAGGTCGTCGATCTCCACACCAAGCATCTGATATCCACCGCATACCCCGAGTATCGGGACCCTTCCCACTGCCTCCATCACCGCATCGTCCAGGCCCTTGGAGCGCATCCATTGCAGGTCCTCGATGGTGTTCTTCGTGCCAGGGAGGATGACCGCATCCACCTGGGCCACCTGGTATGCGGTGTCGATGTAGACCACCTCGACCCCCTCCTCCATCCCCAAGGCATCGAAGTCCGTGAAATTCGATATGCGGGGAAGGCGCAACACCCCCACCTTGATGGCCCCCTCGCCCATGGCGCGCGCACCGATGAACATCGAATCTTCGTCCGGAAGGTCCAGTTCGACGTGGGGTACCACGCCTAGCACCCTGACCCCGGTCGACCTCTCGAGGAGGTCGATCCCAGGCTCCAGGCCTTCCTTGTGACCGTGCAGGTTGGTGATTATTATGCCCTTGAACATGGCCCTCTGGTCCTCGGGGAGTAGCATCAAGGTACCATAGGCGTACGCGAAGGCGCCGCCCCATTCGATATTCACCACAAGGAGACATTCTGCCTCCGCCATCTGGGCCGTCCGCATGTTGGCGATGTCTAGGTCCATCATGTTGATCTCGGCTGGGCTCCCCGCCCCTTCGATGACGATGACGTCGCACGTCCTTTCCAGTAATGCGAGATTGCGACGAACGATCTCCAGCCCCTCGGTGCAAGCGAACGAATGGTAATAGGTATTCACGTCCATGTCTCGATATGGTCGACCCTCCACGATCACCTGGGAAATGTTGTCCTTTATAGGTTTGAGGAGGATGGGGTTCATATGGGCGTTCGGTCTGACCCTGGCGGCTCTCGCCTGCAGCTCCTGTGCCCGGGCGATCTCCTCCCCTTCCGGTGTGACCATGGAGTTCAGGGACATGTTCTGGGACTTGAACGGGACGACGTTGTATCCCAGGTCCGAGAAGTAACGGCAGAAGGCCGTCACCATCAACGATTTTCCAGCACCGGATGTGGCGCCGAGGACCATCAGTCGCCTTGCTCTCTTCAGGTGCAGCCTCTCCAACTTGCACTTTATAGCTTGCGACTTAGCGTGGTCAGGGATATCGCTACCTGGTGGGAGTTGCGCGAAGAAGGAGCTGACAACGTCATCACGATGCGACCAGAAGCATCCCTCGCAGCTCCAAACCTCACCACCCCTCTTTGCGGGCACCATCTTTCCCAGGTCGGGGTCGAGGCAGGGATAGAAGGGACAGAAGCATAAGGAGCAGTTCTGCCCTTCGAAATGGCAGGGATAATACTCGCAGGACCGGTTGCACCCTATGTCGCCTTGTTGGATCTGCTCCCTGAGCTTTTTCTCGATATCCATGGTGATCGCCCTCGGTCCTTTAGTTGGATGTATAATCCAAATACCGGAGGGAGGATAAAATGCATTGCCGATAGCATTTCGTCGAGAAAACCTGACCTTGACCGATTATTCAAATATCCAGGATGAACGAGAACGAAGTATCGTTTACTCGCACATTGATTCGACGCTAACATCCCTGGCACCGAAATGTATTTAATCATTGATGAGGACATAGGGTTCGGAAAAGCGGCTAAGCTTTCCGATATCACACATTCACTATCATCCCGTCACCTGATCTCGTTAGGTAAGCGTGAGAGGAACCATAGGATGAACTCCTGCAGGAGGGACCGAATCACACTCCCGCAGCCAAATGGCATGGTTGATAATTGGAACTGGGTCGATTTTCCGAAACAGATGCAAACAGGTGAATACAATGAACATTGATCCTAGCACCACCAAGTACCTCATCAAGGCCAAACTCAACGCCGACGGCATTGTGGAGAAGCCTGACGTGGTAGGTGCCATATTCGGACAGACCGAGGGGTTGCTCGGCGATGAGCTCGACCTGAGGGACCTGCAGAAAAGCGGCAGGATAGGCAGGATCGAGGTCGACGTCCACTCCAAGCAGGGTAAGTCCGAAGGCGAGATATTGATCCCTTCAAGCTTAGACCAAGTGGAGACCGTCATACTGGCCTCCGCATTGGAGACAATTGACCGAGTCGGACCATGCAAGGCCAAGATCGTCATAGAATCGATCGAGGACGTGCGTGTCACCAAGCGTGACAAGATCATCGTCCGCGCTAAGGAGCTGTTGACCGAGCTGATCAAACAGTCCAAGACCACCGGGGCAGACCTGACCGAGAGCGTCAGGCAGTCCGTGCAGATCGAGGAAGTGATCTATTTCGGTAAGGACCGCCTTCCGGCGGGTCCGAACGTCAACGACTCTGACGCTGTTATAGTGGTCGAGGGTCGCTCCGATGTGCTGAACCTTCTGAAGTCCGGCATCAAGAACGCCATCGCCGTCGAGGGGACGAACATCCCCAAGACCATCAGCGAGCTGTCCAAGGAGCGGGTCGTCACCGCGTTCGTGGACGGCGATCGCGGTGGGGAGCTCATATTGCGTGAGCTCTTCCAGGTGGCCGAGGTCGACTTCGTCGCCCGTGCGCCAAGGGCGCATGAGGTGGAGGAGCTAACTCAGAAGCAGATCATGAAGTGCCTCCGCAACAAGATCCCCGCGGAACAGTACATAGAGATGTTCGGTCTCGAGGCGGACGTGGCCCAGAACGGCCCAGGTAAGCCCAGGGGCGAACGCAGCGAGAAGGCCGAGAGGCTGGAACGCTTCGAGCGCGAGGAGAAGGCCGAGAGGGCCATCGAAAAACCCGAGAAGGCGGAGAAGCCAGAGCGCCAGGAGAAGCCAGAACGGGCAGAGAAGCCAGAGCGCCAGGAGAGCCGAGAAGGCGGAGAAGCCAGAGCGTGGCGAGCGCGAGGAACGGTCCGAACGGCCGGAGCGCCGCGAACGCCAGGAGAGGGGCGAGAGGTCCGAACGCGGCGAAAGGCAGGAAAGGACGGAGCGCACAGCGAAACCTGAGCGTGGTGACCGCGAGGACCGCACGGAGCGGGCCGAGAAGGTCACACAGGCTGCACCATCTGAAGCACCTCCCGAGCGCCGTTCCAACAAGAAGTTGTCCGAGGCCCAAGAGAAGTACCGCGTGCTCATCAACGAGCTGGCCACCACATCCAAGGCCAAGTTGTTGGACTCGCAGGGAAACGTCACCAAGGACGTTACGGTAAAGGAGCTCGTCAACACGCTCAAGTCCGAGGCTGACCCAGTTTCGGCCGTGGTCTTCGACGGCATCGTGACCCAGAGGATACTGGACATCGCGGTGGAGAAGGAGATCGGGACCATAGTGGGGACGAAGATGGGCAACATCACCAAACAGCCCAACAATGTCGAGGTCTGGGTCAAGGACGACCTGAACTGAGCATGAACGCAAAGGTCAACCTCCAACGCGAAACGGACCTTCGGTGTCTCGAGACGACAGCGGACATAGAGATACCGAAGGACCCACTTTCCCGTGTCATCGGACAGGAGGAGGCGGTTGCCTTGGCCCGAGTGGCGGCCAGGCAACGCCGTAACCTACTTTTGGTAGGGCCGCCAGGTACGGGCAAGTCGATGATCGCCCAGGCCTTGGCCCTTTATATCCCACCACCCAAGGAGGAGATCCGGGTGGTGCATAACCCAGAGAACCCCGAGCGTCCTTTGGTGGAGGTGAAGAGGGAGGACGAGGTGCACAGGGAACGTGAGTCCTTCCAGAACGCCGAGGGGGAGATAATCGAGCCCAAGGATGCCCCCATCAATGTGACGGAACGCCTTGGTTATCGCTGTAAGAACTGTGGTTCCTACTCCTCCCCGAAGGACCGCATCTGCCCGAAGTGCGAGAAGGTCAAGGTCGGGGAACCTAACGCCAACCCGTTCGGGGACATAATGGCCGGCCTGATGGAGTCCATGGGGACCGTCGCGGCGATGCCCGGCATGGTCGGAAAGGACCGTGTCACCACCACAAGGAAGCGTTTCGGCAAAGAGGAGGTGGTGGTGTTCGAGCGCTGCGGTGACATGATACGAGTGCTGGACCAGAGCGCCTTGGAGAAGAGACGCGAGCTCGAGAAGGTTAGCCCCAGGAAGGTCATCGTCCGCCTGGAGAGAAAGCCCTTCGTCATGGCCACCGGAGGGTCCGAGACGGAGCTGCTTGGCGATGTCCGGCATGACCCTTACGGCGGGCATTCGAACCTTGGTACCCCTCCCTACGAGAGGGTGGTGGCCGGTGCCATCCATGAGGCTCATGAGGGTGTGCTCTTCATCGATGAGCTGCCCCATCTCGGGAACATGCAACGATTCATCCTGACGGCCATGCAGGAAAGGGAGTTCTCCATTACCGGACATAACCCACAGAGCGCCGGGGCCAGCGTGCGGGTGGACGATGTCCCGTGCGATTTCATATTTGTCGGGGCGTGCAACATCCAAGACCTGGAGCATGTCCTCTCACCGTTACGTTCTCGCATCAACGGGGACGGTTATGAGGTCCTGGTGAACACGGTCATGAAGGACAACGATGTGAACCGCGCCAAGATGGCCCAGTTCATCGCCCAGGAGATCGCCATCGATGGTAGGATCCCGCATGCCTCACTCGTGGCCATCGAGGCCATCATCCGTGAGGCCAGAAGGCGTGCCAAGCGCATGGATGGGATAGATAACAGTCTGTCATTGAGGCTGAGGGAATTAGGCGGCCTGATCAGGGCGGCCGGTGACATCGCGACCGTGAACGGTGACCCCTTGATCGAAGAGAGGCACATCCAGATCGCTGTGAAGAGATCGATGACTGCTGAGGAGCAGATCAAGGAAAGATATGGCTCCTACATGCAGGGACTATCTGCCGACATCTCACAATCCCAGCGCGAGAAGTCCCCCTATTACCTGGCCAATGAGCAAGCTAAACGTGACGATATGTTCCTTTGAGATCAGAGGAAGAACTGCAATTGCAGTCCGTCCTCCCCATCAGTGTAGTAGTGTTCCATGCGATCGGACAGGCTGAATCCCATGCGCTGGTAGAACTTTAGGGCCCCTATGTTGCTTTCCCGAACTTCCAAGCTTATCATCCGTGCCCCCTTCTTACCACATTCTTGGAAGAATTGTTGGCAGAGCAGCGTTCCGAGACCCTGGTTGCGTCTTTCAGGGGAGATGGCCAACATCAGTACCCGCGCCTCTATCTGAGATGTCATGATCCCGAAGATGAACCCAACTATGCGGTCCATCTCCTCGAGCACTATGAACCCCTGAGGCCAGTAAGGGGGCAGCTCGATGAATATCGATGGGTTGTACTTCTCCCGGAGCGAGCGCCGAGCAAGATCGTACACGTTGTTCAGGTCGGTGCCCCGATAATGGCGCAACTGCACGCCGGTCGATTACGCTAGCGGCTCTTAATCCTTTTCCGGATGAACCAGAGCGATGGTATGCCTCCAGCGAAGAGCAGCGGGACGTAAAGGGTCAGGTCGTCCTTGACGGATGGCGTCTCTGAGGAAACGTTCACGACCAGCAATGCAGAGGCTGAATTATTGTGGTCATCCATGACCGTAAGTCTGACCCTGTTCTCCCCTGGACTAGGTCGAAGAAGACAACGAGGACCGGTCTCGTCCACGACGCCATCGTCCCCAATGTCCCAACCATATGAAGAGATCGCGGAGTTGTCCCAGCAATTGCTTGCATCAAGGAAGACGGACTCCCCCTCCGAACAATTATATTCGTACCAGGGAAGGTCGATCACCGGTGGGAGGGGATCGATCTCCCAGTCCTCCCAGAATGCCTCTGCATACCAATCTGCCAGTCTCGCGGGACCGAATGAGAACGCCGATCTCTCGGTTCTCTTCAAATGCCCCTCGCACCATGTTCAGGCTCGATATCAGGACGCAATCGTCCACCACCATTCCCTTGTTATGGACGACACTGAAATCGTGGAAAGGGGAGACCAATCTGGCCTCCATATCTGTCCCCATCCCGCCCATCTCATTGAACTTGGAGACGGTCTCTCGGTTCCCTTCCGGGCTGTCGTCCAGAACGGCATCTAGCAGGAGTCGGACCTGACAACCGTTCCTGCCCGCTTCACCCAAGCCTTCCCAGATGCCTGATGATCGTGCCCATCCTAGGTCGAACTGCATCTCTTCCATGAGGATCCTTCCGACCCCTCTCCCTATCAACGACCGTATGACCTCCAACGAGTTGTCAGGAGACACCGTGATGGTGAGGTTCGCCTGGTACCATTCAGCACCAGTCAAAGAATGTGTAGTTGCTGGCCCGGTCCGTTCCGGTGCCCACATCGAACAGGCCGGTCATCATCCTTGCATCGGGGAATCGCAAGGAGGAGTCATTGACGAACATCGATGTCAACCGATCCGCCACATCGGGAGACCATAGGACCGTCCCCCATCCCCGGTTCTCCTGGAACGCGTTGGAGACCCAATTCTCCGATCCGACTATGATGAATTCTTGGTCTATGACCGCGTACTTGCAATGCATGTAGTCATACCGTTTGTAGGAGTCGTTAGAGCGAAGGAGGACGACCTCACCGCCGCCCCTCCAGATGTCGTTCAATGCCCGCTTAGTATGAGGTGACATCCCTGTCACCGGCTGGCCCTCCACCAAGATGCGGGTTTCTACGCCTCGCCTTTCCGCTAGGACCAGCGCATCCACGATCGCTCTCTCGTCCAATTCGTACATGGCCACGTCGATGGACCGCTCCGCCCGGTCCAATCGATCCAGTATGATGCCCAACGCCTGATCGGGGTACAGAAATGGCCGGGCCTGGGCATTGCATTGAAAGGCATCGAGCTCGGTTCGACCTATCACGGACCTGTACCAGTCCGTTCCCTGATCGGAATCGTGATATCCGGAGCTTTCCAAACGCACCGCCATGTTCCCATTAGGGAGTGGTGCGAAGGCCGGCCCATTCCACCCCATGGCGTCGATGGCGTCTCCGTATACGAAGCAATCCCACAGCGTTCCATCGCTCCCGTACAGTCGTAGGGAATCGCCATCATTCGCCAGAACGAAGGACCCTTTCTTGGTCAATGCTGAATAAGGTACCACTGTGACATCGGGGAGCAACGCCCTGAACATGATGGGATCGATGCAGACCACCAAAATCTCACCGCTACCCAGCCATTGCCCCCCTTGAAAGGTCAGATTGCCCTCCCCATCGCTTACCCATAGCCCTCCCAGGTCGATGCTCTCTGCTCCGACGTTCGCCAACGCGAATGACTCTATGGGTTTTCCCGGACTGACCATCACTATCATGATCGGACCACGCGCTGATTCCGCGTGCATAGACCCATCCAGGACGAGCCCATCCCCAAATCCTCCTTCCGAGTTTTGGATAGGTGATGAGAGGGCGCAGGTGAGGCTGGGGGCCAATATCAATAGAATCAGGACGAAGACCGCGCCTCTCATCAGACCAGGAGCGACCCTTATGGGCCTTAGTCCTGCCCCTTACAATCAGATGAACTGTAACATATTATCATCAGATGAACGAAACCAGGTCGGTGAGGGTGGCCTTGATGTCCTTCGATTTGATGACACCGGACGCGAGCAGAACACCTTTGGCGCCCAGTTCTAGCGCCTTCCTCATGTCCTTCCCATTCTTTACCCCGGCACCACAGAGCACTGGAATGTGGGAGTCGACCCTGTGCACCGCCTGAACGGCCCTTTGCACCACCTCGGGCTTGGCATCCGTCACCGATACATTCCCCCCGATGAGCTCCGGGGGTTCGATCGCCACGAAGTCCGGGTCATATGATGCAACGATCATCGCCGTATCTGGACTATCAGCGCACACGATCGTGGACAGCCCTGCGGCCTTGCACTCTTGAACGGATGCGGAGACGTCATAGAGCATGAGACGGTGCTCGGAATGATTGAGCAAGGTTCCAGACGCTCCAGCCTGTTTGACGGCCGAGGGCGTGATCCAACCTGTGTTCGCACCGAAGGACTTGGCATCCGTGTGCTGGCACATGACGGGGATGCTGACCTGCTGCGCCACCCGTGCCAGCTCGACGGTGGGCGGGCAGACGACTATGGATACGCCCGTCTCCTTCGCCAGCTCCTCACAGATCCTGGCGACCTCAAGGGCCTTTAGACCTTCGACCTCTCGATAGGTCTTGAAATTGATGACTAGGACCGGTGTCCTGATCTCAGTCAATGTTCTCCATCCTGTCCTTCAATTTCTTCAGTACCGCCGGGCGGGTGGTATATTCCATCTCCTCTGGGCCCAGTATGCCGGGCATGAAAGGTCCGTGCTGGCGCATGTAGATGCTCGCCTTGATGGCCTTGCGGCGGGCCTCGTCCCAGACGCTGCCTGCGAAATAGTCTATCGGCTCATGGAAGCCCGCTGGTGATTCTGGGTCCTCGCAACCCATGAGCTTGCCATGGCTTATCTGGAATCCGACACAGCAAATGCGAGGCGGACCATCGAAATAGGATGGGTCGGAGTCTGCAACGGAGCACGGATACCACGCACCATAGTGAGAGCCCCTCATCCAGCCTGCCACCAACTGCGGGAACATGAAGGGTTGCAGGACCTCGCCGACCGCTGGAAGGCCGCTCTGGCACCTCACGACCGCCACTGGGTCGTCCTTCCCCACATACTTACCGGCGCAAAGGTTTAGCTTCTCGGTGCTGACGACCGCCCCTACACCTATGTCGGAATGCTTGCTCCATATCCTCTTGATGGCATAGCGGGTAGTGTCGCCCAGCAGGCTTAGGATGTCATATGATTCCTCTGGCGCGGCCATGACGATGCGCTTGGAGTCCATGACGTCCACTATCTCGAACTTGAATCCCTCGTGTGCCCGGGGATCGATGACCAGGCCCGTGGTGGTGAACGGGTCCATGAAGACCCGGCAAAGGGGCATGGAGTAGGCGGAGGGCTCGGTCTTGTCGGCCATGAACACAAGGACTGGCTCGGCACCGCGCTCCGTGAACTCGACCTCGGCCGCTCCGGGACCCATCCCTCGGATGTTCCCGCTGAACGCATCCTTGAGGATGTCCTGTCCGGCAGCATACATCTTCATCTGTCTTGCCAATTTGGTCGCCTGTTGGAACGCCTCCCAGGCTAGGGCATGAACGTCACAGTGGTTCTCACCCTTCTGGTGGGTCATGATCAGGTTGATGTCATCGCCGACCCTGGTCACATAGAAATCGTTGATCGTCCCGGACTTGAGACCATCCTTCAGTACCTCTTCGCACTTGCGCATCATTTTCGGATGAGGCCTGGAGTGACCACAGACCGAACCTACATCGGCCTTAATGACGGACAACGTTACCTTTTCTGTCATGGATACCAACCTGTGATGACCATTCTGAATGACCTGGTTCTATATAATCATTGACGCATTGGCACATTATCTTTGATGGGGTGGACCGTCATGGATATGCGATCATTTTCTTGATACTTGTCTGCGGCCGCAGAGAGACGGGTCACGTGATCAACGTCCAGCGAGGCGTGGGTCGAGCGTGGGATTCGATGCCGATGATGATATTTCGTCGGTATCGAACAATGACATAGGGAGGGCCTATACCCATCGTCGCAGATGTTGACATCTCCCATACCGATCCGCTATTCACCATCCCTCTCAGGCAGAGGGCCGAGCTGGATGCAGATGAGAGACGGATAACGTTCCTAGAAAGGGCCGTGGATTGAATGGGATGATGAGAATGTGGGCGATCGCTTGGACCGCCCTTTGGGTCCTAACCTACCTTTATGGCCGTAACAGGGCAGGCATCCGCTGCCTTATCTGCACATCCCTTCTTCGCGTCTGGGATGTCGCCATCCAGAGGGCCTCCCTTTTGGAACTCTGGTTTGAGGTTCGACGTTCCCCCGTCCCCTTCCATGAATACCTCTGGGCATTCATCGTTGTAACATAGTCCGCAACCGGTGCACTCCTTCTCGTCAACAGTGACCTTGACCATGAAGGACATGATGGATGCGGGTGGCAGTTATTTCTTTCGGTTAATGTCTAGGTCGGAATTTCGGGGAAGACTCGGCCAGTCATGCTGGGGGCAATATTTTCATTTGGCCAGGTTCAACCACATTTTAATAAAGGGAAAGGATTTATCGAGGCTAGGTTCGAACATGAACGGTGACCAGGTCAAAAGCTCAAGGACGATTTCTGCGCAGGACTTCGACAAAGAAGTGATTGTGAAGGGGTGGGTCCAGGAGGTCAGGAACCTTGGTGGAATATCTTTCCTCATCATACGGGACCGGTTTGGGACCCTGCAGGTGACCGCGCCCAAGAAGAAGGTGACCCCGGAGCTGATGACCGCGCTCTCTGCCATACCCCGGGAGTCCGTCGTGGCGATCAAGGGTGTCGTCAGATCGAGCAACCAGGTAAAATCAGGATATGAGATAATCCCCACCGAGTTGGATGTGCTGAGCGTTGCCCAATCCCCACTCCCCATGGGAGTCGTGGATAAGGTCAGCGTCGAAATGGACACGAGGTTCAACCACCGTTTCATGGACCTCCGCAAACCGGAGACGAGGGCGGTCTTCGAGATCAAGTCCTTGGCGCTCGAGCTCTTGGACGAGTACATGAAGTCAAAGGGATTCGTGGAGACGTTCACGCCCAAGATCGTCGCCTCCGGCGCAGAGGGCGGTGCTTCGCTCTTTGAGATCAAGTACTTCGACAAAAAGGCCTATCTGGCCCAATCCCCACAGCTCTATAAGCAGATGATGATGGCGACCGGTCTGGACCGAGTTTATGAGATCGGTCCCGCCTTCAGGGCCGAGCTCTCGGATACGGTACGGCACGTCTCTGAGTTCATATCCTTCGATGCAGAGCTGGCCTTCATCGATGGCCAGAGGGATGTCATGGACATCATGGAAGGGGTCACGCACCATATCTTCAAAGGAGTGGCGGAGGGTGCCAAGGAGCATCTTGAGAAACTAGGGACGGAGGTAAAGATACCCAGGCTCCCCTATCCGGTGATGACATACTCAGAGGCCTTGGACCTGGTGCGCCAGGGAGGCATACCCCTCAAGGATGGGGACGACCTCGGCACAGAGGGCGAGAAGCTGTTGGGGGAGATCATGAAGGAAAAGGGCTTTGACATGTATTGGTTCATCGAGTATCCCGAGGACGCCAAGCCCTTCTACATCATGGAGAAGGATGGAACGCCCTACTCCTATTCTTTCGACCTCGACTACAAGGGCCAGGAGATGGCCTCAGGCGGACAGAGGGAGCACCGCTATGATCGCTTGGTGCAGCGCATGGTCAAGAAAGGATTGGACCCCAAGGATTTCGAATTCTACCTCAACCCGTTCGCCTTTGGCATGCCCCCGCATGGGGGATTCGGCCTGGGCATAGAGAGATTGGTCGTCAAGATGTTGGACCAACCTAACATCCGAGAGGCGATCCTTTTCCCGAGAGACCGGAATCGACTCGTCCCTTAAGACGAGGAGAGCTAAATGGACATCAAGAGGGATGTGGACCGTTTCACCCAGAATGTCAAGGAAGGGTGGCGCAAGAGAGCGGAGCCCATCCCATCACGAAAAAAGATCCTGATTCTCTTGGTGGTCGGTCTGCTTTGGTACGGCACCTTCATCGCATTGGACAATCTGGTACTTCGGCCACATTTGAACGATGCCTTCGGAGAGCCCATCGATCTTGCTTACTACCAGAATCGAAGCCAAGCGATCCTGGATGGACAGATACCATATCTTGACTTCCCGTCCGAGTCCCCGCCTCTCATTATGTATCTGATGGTCGTGCCGCAATTCTTCGGAGGGGAGATGTGGATGTACCAGCTCTATTTCGCCCTCTTCGGGGTCATTACCGCTTTGTCGTTGTATCTCGGCTTTAGGCGGTTCAATGACTTCTATTCGTTCACCGCTGGCATATCCTACCTCTTCCTGCCATTTGGATTCATCGAGTTCACCTTGGGCGTGCAGGATGAGGCCATTACCTTGTTGTTTTTCGTACTTCCCCTGATAACGTTCATCGCCGGAAGGATCGTCTCCACCGGTCTGCTGTTCACTCTAGGGACCTGGACGAAGTTCTTTGACATCATACTTTTCCCCTGGGCTTTCTTGAAGGCAAGAACGAATAGGGACAAAATGGTCCTGGTGCTCGTCTATGCAGGATTATCGTTCCTGGTCGTCCTCCCGTTCCTGATCATTGTCACCAGAGGCGTTCCTTAACTTCCCCAGCTACTATTTCCTCAATAGCCCGAACGCACAGACAGGGGGGTCCGGGATAAGCCCTTGGCATTTCCTCGACCTCGGTGGATATGGATTGCCAGGATGGGCGGGAGCGACGCTGACAGTAGCCTCATTGATGGCCGCGACCCTATTGGCCTACCATTGGAAAATGCGTTTCTGGGAAGGGGCCACCTTCATCATGGTGGTGTTCTTCATATTCTACCCCAAGATAGCGTTCGTCTATTTCACCATGCCATCGATGCTGCTGTTGATGTGGGGTGTCAAGGATGAGAGGGTGTTGTGGCGTGTCATCCTCATGTCCATCCCTTTGTTCACGGCCGTGGCCTTCTCAGAGAATGGCGATGAGCTCGTGCTCGATTACTCCTGGGGGTGGATCCTTGGCCTGCTGTTCAGCCTGATAGGATGGGCGATCTTCATCCATGCCTGGTGGCTCACCCGGGGAGAGCGGACCTTCTTCGAGGAGGACCCGAACGTACCATAGTTCCCTCGGGTCTAGCCTATTTGAAACAGGAAAAAATATATTTGCTTAGCGATTTATTACCTGGCAAGGATGGGACTCCTTTTGCATTACGAACTCGACTTCAGGGATGACCTATATGATGCGAGTCCCATTGAGGAACTTGTCGATATCTCTACGTTACCTGACAGGCAGGATGTGGATTCGATCGATTTCTTCGTGGCAGGAGAACCGGTCCCGCAGGGAAGCACCAGATCGTTCTACATCGAGAAACTGAACAGAGTGGTCACCACCCATGGCAATCGTAACACCGAACGCTGGAGACAGCGTATCGCCGCTGAGGCGCAGCGTTGCAACGAGGACCGTGATGCCACATTCTATTGCGAGGACCGCAACTGTGGTTACATCGTCAAGCTCAATTTCCAGTTCTCCAAACCCAAGAGCATGCCCAAGAAGCGACACCTGAACACTAAAAGGCCCGACCTGGACAAGTTGATACGTGCGGTCCTCGATGGGATCACCGGTGTATTGATTCCCGATGACGCTCAGGTGATCGGTATTGCCGCCAGCAAATCATATTGTGACGGGGCGCACCAACCAGGGCTTACCATCTCCGTCAGGAAGATGGACAATTAGGCGGGCCCGAGGGATCTGCACTCATAGGGCTCATCACATCCCGGGGGATCAGCTGACCCTCTTCTCTTCATCAAACGATTAGAACGACCTCGGGTCCGCACAACACCAAAGGCGACCCTTGACCTTAATATTATCTGGCATCATGACCTTGTCAAGGAAGCGACGGCGCTCCTCTCGGTTAGTTCCGGAATGGACAACACAGTTATTACGTGTCAGACCTTAAACAACGGCTACCTAGAGGGCCACCGCCCTGATGGGTTATGATAGAGCGAGAGAGAAGATGAGGAAGAAGCCGTTGGAAACAATGAAGAGGACCTTCGTAGGAATGCCATACTCCCTCAAGGTGGCGCATCAGATAGAATCCTGTGGCTACGGGTTCGTGGTGTCCTGCGAGACTGGTAACATATCGAACGTCTTCGATCCCAGTTCGCAGGAGTGACCTGGGATGCCTAAAACCTCTCTTGGGACCAGACGGTAGGACCCCATCACCAACTTTTTTTATTCCGAACGTCTTACATCAACAACATGCCTGGGGCAATAGTGATAATCAACACCGACATCGGTCAAGAGACCATGGTGCTGGACGCATTATCCCATATACCCCAGGTGCAAAGCGCCTATGTCGTCTATGGGGTCTATGACCTAGTAGCGTTGGTCAGCGCACCGAGCATGGAGGAGCTGGAAGCCCTTCTTTCAGTGAGGTTGCGCAAGGTCCCGGGGGTGCGGTCAACCCTCACCCTCGTGGTCAGCAAGGAGATGATGAGGGATTGAGACGGGGATCGTCTCATTTCCACAGGTGAGCCCATGGACAAGTTCGCAGATGACCTGGATACCCTAATGGGAAGGTTGATGTTCGATTGTTCCCCAGAGGAGCTTTGCAAGATGCAATACCTGGAGAGGAGGCTCATCGAGCTGAGGGAGCGCAACCTCCTCAAGATCAACCACTCGGTGATGGAGCTCATAGTTGCGAAATACCTTGTAAGGGACGGATACGATGTCGAATTGGAGCATACCATAGACTCCGGGTTGAACTGTGACGTCTATGCCACCAAGGGTGAGGGCGTCACCATCATTGAGGTGGAGACCGGCTATGTCCCTCCGGCCCATGCCTTGGATCCCTTGGATTACATCAAGGCGCGCATTGCCAGCAAGATCTCCCGTTACAGCAACCACTGTCACAAGTTCCTCTTGGCCGCTCCCCCCCACTACATCATGCCGATACCCTTGTTCTTCACATTGTCGCCTCGACAGAGGGAGGTGGGTGACCTTAGTGTGATCAAGCGATACTGTGACATGTATTATACCAGTCCCCCGGTCAGTCTGGAGGAGATCATGAACTCGCGCATCCACGGGGTAGAGATAATCGATGTGGACACCGCCTCTCTACGTGAGCTCGACCCCGAGCAATACATAGCCTTGACCGAGCTTTGGTATCTCTAGAACCGATCGAAGGACCCGACCAAGGTTAAAAGATATGAGGGACCGATTTATTCGCAGATGTTCGAGGACTCCCCTGGTCTTTTCTTACTGAGTGTGGTCTTCATCTCGCTTTCAGGCGTGCTCATGCCTGGACCGGTCTTCGCGGCCACGGTGGCCCAAGGATATAAGGACAGGAATGCTGGACTGAGCATAACTTTGGGCCATGCGTTGGTGGAGCTGCCCTTGATAATCCTGATATTCCTCGGCTTCGACTTTCTTTTCAAGGATGATGCCATGTTTGCCCTCGTGGCCGGGGTCGGAGGGGGCATCCTCATATGGATGGGCATAGGGATGGTCCGAGCCAGGGAGATCATGATATGCGAGGGCAAGGGACCGACCCGCAGTGCGTTCTTGGATGGGGTCATCACGACCATCACCAATCCCTATTGGTTGATGTGGTGGGCTACCGTCGGGGCCGCCCTGGTAGCCACGGCGGTGACCTTCGGAACGATCATGCTCCCAGTGTTCGCCGCGGTGCACCTGGGGTGTGATGCGGGTTGGGAATACCTCATATCCAACACCGTGTACCGGACCAAGGGCCTATGGAACATCAAATGGCACCACATGCTGATACTTGCCTCGGGAATTCTGATGTTGTTGTTCGGGGTATATTTCTTAGTCAGCTCCATCAGCTCCTTCATTTAGGATTCACAAGTATTATGAGCATGGGTTTGCCATCATATGGGAGGAGGCGATCTCCCAATGTCCGATACGGACGCATGGATCTACCTGACCGAGCTCAAGGACCTACCCCAGAACGTGCCAAGGTTGTTCTATCCTAAGGGTCTGGGGATGCTCCTGCTGCATCAAGGTGGGGATGTGTTCGCCCTCTCTAACCGTTGCCCTCATATGGGATGCGCACTTGCAAGCGGGACCTTGGAAGGCGATCTGATAAGATGTCCCTGCCATGATTGGGCCTTCGACGTTAGAACTGGGGAGCTTATCAACTCCAAGGAGATCCGCTTACCCATGTACCCCACCCGTCTGGAGGGCGGGAAGATATTCGTACGATTGGAGGATTGAGCGTTTGGTAAAGGTCTTCATGTATACCCTGAGCACCTGTCCATGGTGCAAGAAAACCAAGAAGTGGTTCAACGACCGGAACATTCCTTTCGATTTCATCGACTATGATGACCTGGACAGCGAGGAGAAGAAGCCCGTACGGGAGAAGATCCAGAAGGACAACCTGAACCTGTCCTTTCCCATCATTTACATCGATGAAATAATCATCCAAGGTTATAATCCAGAAAAGTTCGAGAAGGCCATTGCAGAGAAACAGATGGGATGACAATGGACATGGAGGGGGGAAAGAGGGCTTTGAGGGAGCAATGGGCTCCCATCGTGGACGCTTTAGGTTACAAGTTCTCCCCTGACGAGGAACTGGTCGACTTCTGTTTGGAGCAGGAGGTGACGCTCTATGGCAAACACGGCATACCGTTCTGTCCGTGCCAGGGCCTTACTGGGGAGAGGGACCAAGATATGCGGATCGTCTGCCCCTGCATCCCTTGGCACCGCAAGCACTTCGACAGGATGAGAAGGTGCTGGTGCGGGCTTTTCGTTCATCAGGACGTCGAGGACCCAGACTCCCTGCCACAGATCCCAGAGAGCGAGGTGGATTGACTTGTTCGTGAGAGCAATGGAGCTAGATGACCTGGCCAAGGGTGGCATCCGAGGTGTCACGGTCGAGGGCGTCGAAGTGGTACTATGCAACGTCGATGGCAGCATATTCGCATTGAGCAGACGCTGCGGGCATGAGAACGCCCCCCTGAACTTCGGGACTTTGAACAGGAACATCATCACATGCCCTCTTCATTTCGCCCAATTCGATGTAAGGACTGGTAAGGCATTGCTTGGACCTGCCTCCAAGGACTACGGGAGGAGAAGAGAACCGACCCTTTCCCAGGAAGAGGTGGTCCCTAAGTTCAAGTCCATGTTGCATCAGGAGATGGGGACCCATGACCTCCGCACATTCAAAGTGAGGGTGGAGGACGATGCCATCTGGGTGGACGTAAGTTGCTCTCCCTCTGGATTCATCATGGGGCCGAGTTGAGAGCGTTCAATTCTAATATCCACCTGAAGGATACCCATGGGAGCCGATGTCCAGGTCTTACAAGGACTTCAAGATCTACGCATGTTTCACCCTGAACCGTCTGGTTTCAGAGCTGGGCATCGACATCTACCAACCTGACCTGGAATCGAAGCTGGACAGGATACTCGCCGAGGACCGTTCCGGTCTGTCGAAGGAGGAGATCAAGCATGAGATCATGTCCAACCATTTCATGACCAACAAGGTCCTGGACTTCCTCGTGGAACAGAGGTTGGTCCGCGTGGAGGATAGACAGACCCATTATGAGGTCAAGATCACCAGGGAGGGTGTGCTCTACGTTCGGAAGTACAACGAGTTCTTCTTCAACCTGTACGAGGAGCAGATAAGGCAACACTACCGTTACCGGGGACTCCCTGCCTGGGCCAAGGACTTGGACGATGAATGAGACGCCACGAACGGAATGAACTCGTAGGTGCCGTCCTCGTTCTCTGATCACCAATTCCAGACCACAGACGAACGAGCTCCCCCGATGCGAGAAGACCACGTTCTGTGTGGTGATCAGGTTATAGACCTCCTCGGAAACGTCCTCCTTACGACGTGACCAGAGAAGGACTATCCTCGAAGCCGGTGCGTGACTCTCCGCCATCACGTCCTCCACCGCCCTTTTCATCGAGCTCACGTCCTCGACGGTCGGAGCCTTATCGAAATGCTTGAGAAAGAGCTGATACCCAGGGTATCCCATCCCCAAAGAGGGCCATAGGGCGCTTGGCCTTCGCAGTAGAAATAGGTCCCATTGGTAGAATATACCGCTCCTCCCCTTGGAGACCGAGGGCGATGGCATCATAGCCAAGGTGGATGCCATCTCTGGGTTAATCGCTATCAGGTATGTCTTGAAACGCTCCACTGAGTTCGAGCCCTTTGGGACCAACACGATCGGGTCGGCGTCACGGACACTCTTGATGTAATTGTGCCTCAGAGCATAGTACTTGAAGAAATCATTGAGGTTGCGTAAGGATAGCAAGGTGAAGATGCCCACCGCGAACATCACACCCAGGAATATGCTGATCAAGATGTTCCCCTTGGCCGTGGCCAATATCAGGATGAAGTCCAAGACCAACCAGAACGCGATGAAGACCGATGCGTAGCGCACCAACTTCCGCACCCTGGGGGCCTCGGCATTGACCTGGTCGGCAAGGTCGAACATGGCCGAAATGGGGTTCTCCACCGCCCGGATATCTCCTGGCGTCATGTCGGACCAACTCTGAATCCGCCTATATAAAACCCTAAGGAAGAATCATGAGTAACAATTCTCCACGGCGCTATTTGACCATCAAGGCACATCGTTCTCTTGGTGTTCCCAATGAAAGGAATGACTCTAGGGATGGCTTCGGCCCTGCTAGTCACCCTCCTCGTTACCGGAGGATTCGCCGGAATCGCGGCGGCAGATGAGCCTAGCGATCCCATGGACCGCATAAGATTGGAGCTCGGAACAACGACCGAATTCGGATCTGGCAGCTATGTAGCTATCAACTGTACGGAGGGCTACAACCTGGCCTGGTTCGGGGTCATCTATGGTACCGAGGGCAACCCGTGCCCCGATCAGCATCGTGGGCATGAACCTGCGCTATCTCGGTGGTGCAGAGGTCATCGGACCCGATGGTAAGGTCATCGTCAGCGAATTCCCTATACCCGTCATCACCGTTTTCGGACAACAGATGTTCGCGTTGTTGGAGTTCGATGATACCGGGATACCGACATTCTTTGGCGAGACCTATGGTGCCGGTAATGGTCTATTCGACTTCAGCACCAATAAGCGCATGTTCGAGGACGATCCGTTCGCGAAATACGAGCCTGCCTACAAGTATATCGATCTGAACCGGACCTGGGTGCTCTCGGACATCGAACAGGACGTGGACTATGATACACAGACGAAGACATACGACTTCTCCCTCTACGCATTGAACGTCACCTACACCAAGGTCTGGGACATGGAACTTATGGACTACCGTAACGGAACCCTCGAGGATGGCGTTCTGGAAAAGGTCGAGTTCGCCTTCCATATAACGGCCAGTGCGAAAGAGGTCAACGTCGCCGTCCCGTTCTACCGTGTCACGTTGGATGATGGCAGGATCACCGATTCTGAGCAGATCGCTCCCCGTAACTACACGGCCATCAGCACTGAAACCGCCTTCAAATATGATCATATCATCGAAGGCTGGGACTTCAACGAGAACGCCAAGGACCCGCGCCTGATGTTGGAGAACGGTCTGATATATGCTGTCTTCATCCCGGACAAGGTGGAGGAGTGGTACAACGCCCAGTTCGTGAGGGACGGCGTGGATGATGCCGAGGGCGTGATGGAGTACTCCACGGCGGAGGGCAACCAAACGGTCGCCGACGAGGACGAACTGCCGAGCAAGGCGACCCTGATCACCAAGGACCGTGTCCAGTTCAAGGACAACTGGCAGAGGACGGGTGCCCTGACATGGGTCTCGAACGTCACGGTCGATGGCCAGGAGAACCGTTCCATGGTGTTCCAGATCCATGCTGGTGAGCGGACCTCCGAACCCTCGGAGAACCGCGACGGCGAGGTGAAGGCGATGTTCGTACTGGGCGGCTTCATCTACCCGGCGGGACAGAGCATCTTCCACGATCCCGCACTGGAGATGGGCGCGGTGGCCCTCGAGATGGACCCCGAGGTCGGTGGATTGATCATACTGGGTATCATCGGGGCCATAGTCGTTCTCGGTATAATCGTGGTGGCCGTGGTCATATTACGCCACAACCAGAAGAAGAAGGGAACATGCGTAACCAGGTCCCTCCCCCCTATAGACCATGAAACGCATTATCGCCTTCTTCAAACCCCTTCCATTATTTTTCCATCGGATAGACCCGCCGATTGGCGGTAGTAAATATCTATGCGAACCATATCTATCGATGTGACATGGTCATGACCAACTTTGAGGCGAGGATAAGGACCTACCAACCGAACCTTTTCTTAGACTTCACCAAGGAACACCCTGATACCAAGATATCCTACTGGATGACCGATATCAGCTTTGTGGTGGTATTCGAGTCCAACAATGCCCGCGACATCGAGGATGCGGACGGGATAGGATTCTGTTGCCCTCCCCTGCACAGGTCGAAACAGTGTTGTCAGCTCGAGGTGATCTTTCGCGTGGACCATACGAACCAGGACAACATCAACGAGATCATCACGTCATCAGGCGCCTGGTACGTCCAACCGGTGGTGATCGAGAAAGGATGGGAATATTTCACAGTGTACTCAGTCTCAAGAGGTAGCATAGAGAGCATAGTGAAGAGGTTGCGTGATGCTGGCGGGGAAGCCGAGCTGCTCTCCATCAGGGAGGTCAGCATCAGGGACATCAGCAACAACGCGTTGCTCCCGGCCAGCACATTATATCAGGATTTCACCGCCAGAGCAGTTGGAACTTCTAGCATTGGCTTACAAGGAGGGCTACTTCGACCAGCCTGCCCGTATCACCGCCGACCGTCTGGCGGAGAAGGTGGGACTATCCCGTTCCACATTGGCCGAACACCTGCGCAAAGCGGAGTACAAACTCCTCAAGAACGCCTTGCCCGCCATGCTCGTGAGCATGAGATGATGATCGGTCTTCAATCGCCCCTACCGATGTCCATCATTCGCTCAAGAGGGACGCGGGCCTTCTGGATGATCCTCATCGGGCAGCTCGATGCGGGGCTCAAGACACTTGAGGCTGTCATGGACCTTCTGGAGAGATATCATCTTCATGGTGGGACAGACTGCGCAAGGGATGGAATAGAACCTCTTTCCAGGTACCTCCTTGCCCCAAACGGTATGTCAGCTCCCCCTCGGTAGCTATGATGAACTCCGTAGCCTCTGAGCTATGTGCGAACTTGATCATGCCCTCGGTGGAGGAGACCTTGTCGGCCATGTCGATCACTCCGGCCTGCATTCTGGGTGCACCAACACCAAGGCCCTGAGGGTGCTCACCTTTCAGCTTACCGATGTCCTCTGATGTTATTCCTTCGTGAGTGGGACAATAACCAGGCCAAACAATGAGCTCCTTGTCCGGAAAGAAGCGTTGCACATACCTCCCCAGGTTGCAATCCGGCACGAAAAGGATGCGTTTCGCCTCGAGCGAGCCCACCACCTTCACGGCGTTCGACGAGGTGCAACATATGTCGGTCTCCGCCTTCACCGCCGCAGAGGTGTTCACGTAGGCGACAACCGCCACTCCTGGATACATCGCCTTTACGTCCCTGAGGGTCTCAGCGTCGCACATGGCCGCCATCGGGCACATGGCCTGAGGCTCAGGGAGGATGACGGTCTTGCCAGGGTTCAATACCTTGGCGCTCTCCGCCATGAAATCGACGCCGCAGAAGATGATCACCTCGGCATCGGTCCTCGACGCTTGGACCGAAAGCCCCAGCGAATCCCCCACGAAGTCCGCCACGTCCTGTATCTCGGGGGTTGATAGTTGTGCGCCAGGATGACGGCGTTCCGTTCCTTTTTCAACTGCTGGATGGCGTCGACGAGCGACATTCTGTTGGCGATGCGGGCTTCCTATTAAAGTTTTATCAGAATCTACTCCTTTTTTGGTCAATGGCATGGAGGGACCGAGGTAAGCGTAATCTATCCTCCCCGTCCATCATGACCCATCGTAGGTGAGCGTAAATTCCGGTACTCCGAGGCTAGGGCGGGAAGGGTGTTCGTTGATCAGGTTGGAGGACGGGCACGTTATCCATGAGTCCCTGGAACGGTTTGCCCGGGACAATTGTGTGAGCAGGGCTCATGTCATAGCACTCGGGGGCCTTGGACGAGGGGAGCTCACTGGTGGTGGTCGGTCCCGAAGGATGGAAAGGCCTCGCCTGTGATCCCCATGAAGGTTTATGTTGGACCGACCCAGGGAGATCACCGGTGT
>CAVVVD010000005.1:0-26947 GCA_963751645.1 Methanomassiliicoccaceae archaeon
TATCATTCGTTTTTATAATTATATTATTATTTTTTATCTTAACTATATTCAATGCTATGATTTATCACCCATGAAAATTCGTAGTATCTGGCACATATTATTTTTCTTGATCATTTAGTACAAACTAGGAAATTAATTACCCCATGTTAAGAGTGTATTATATTTGTATATATATTAAATTAATATTATATAAAGATTTAATAATAAAAGGCGAATATTAAATTACGATACATCTAAAATTATGCCAGCATATCATTAAATCTAGCCGTGTCAATTCTATTTGAGTTTGAAACACAATAATAAACAATTTAATAATATGTGAAATTAGACATTTTAAAATGATGATGCAAAAATGCCTGGCTCTAATTATTATATAGGTTTATTAAATTGTATAATGGTTGATATATTTTGGTATGGATATATCATCCAGACTAGCTGGCCCATTAATATTGAACGTTATTAACATAGTATGTAAATATTATTAAAATATCTCATTTTTCCCCCATCCATTATCGTTCTATAGAATGAAAATCCTCAATAAGAGCCAATATGAACATCTATTTATAGTAGCGCAATTTTAGTTCAAGAGGGCATGAATTCTGACACCTTTTCATTATGTTTTATCCCTCGAACCCCTGCCGAACCCTCTCTGATTCTCCGTAGGTAACCATTATCCTTTCATTGACACTATGGAGGGCGGATGAGATTCGGAGAGGACCTCATTGATAGGATCCGTCCTGATGCGAAGTTGGTGGCGAAGGTGTCATCGACCACCATTTCCCTGATAGAACTGATCAAAGATAGGGCTTTGGCTTATCAGGAAGTTGTCGATGTCCGTTTGGTGGGGTCGGTGGCAAAGGACACTTATGTAGGTCAACCTGACATTGATGTCTTCATACTCTTTAAAAAGGAGACCCCCCGGTCAACATTGGAGAAGATCGGACTTGGCATCGGGAGAGAGGTATTGTTAGTACATGAAGAAAGGTACGCGGAGCACCCCTACATACATGGCACCTTCGACGGCTTTGAGGTTGACATCGTGCCTTGCTATCACATCGACGACCCCTCCCAACTCATGTCCGCTGTTGATAGGACACCGTTCCACACGAAATATGTTGAAGATCACCTCATGCCCGAGCAGAGAGATCAGGTTCGACTTCTCAAACAGTTCCTCAAAGGAATAGGGGCTTATGGTGCGGAGGCCAGGGTACAAGGGTTCTCCGGTTATCTATCTGAACTGCTAATCATCAGATATGTAACTTTTAGAAAGGTCCTTGAAGCGTCCTCGAATTGGAATTTCGGGACCAAGGTCACGCTAACGAATGGACGGTTTGCCAAATTCCCTTCGCCATTGGTGTTCATCGACCCAGTTGATGAAACACGTAACGTTGCCAGTGCCCTTTCGGTCGAGCAGTTCGCTAAATATATCTATGCATGTAAAGAGTTCCTGGAATCTCCCAATGAAAGATTCTTCTTCCCTTTGGTAAGATCGGATCTCGATGAAGATGCAGTTAAGAAATATTTCGAACAGACCGACTTCAAGGTCGTAATTGTCAGTTCACCAAGGCCGGATGGGATCGACGACAATATCTATCCTCAGACGAGAAAGACAATGGAGGGGATAAGGACCATCCTCGAACAAGGGGATTTCGAGGTATTGGATAAGAATTTCGAGATTGGCCATGACACGCGAATGGCATTCCTTCTTATGACAGATAAGGTCAGCGATTGTCACAAACACGTAGGACCTCCTGTTTGGATGGACAACTCGGAGGTATTCCTGAGTCGTTGGCGAGGGCATTGTGCCGGAGGACCCTACATTGAAGGTGGTCGATGGGTCGCCATGATAAGAAGGAATCACACCACGGCACATGGTCTCCTTGTCAAAGAGATGGCTAAGGCATCGATTGGAAGTGCTTTCAAAGGAATGGAATTTTCTGTGATCCCACATGAACAGGTCATGTCAGGGGGTTACGAGTCCATCCTGACCGAACTGCTCGATAAGAGATTTCCTTGGACGATTTGATATCCTGACCATCTCCGACATCAGGGGTTGACGGTGAACTGGATGACATTTGTTTGAGCGGTCTTACCGCTTTTATCGGTTGCCTTGATGACGTAATTGTAAACAGTGGAATTGCTTGTAAATGATGTGACATATTCGTAACGACTATCGAACGTATTGTTCATTTCCACGAAGCTGCCCGTACTTCCCGATTGATAGATGCTGATCTCAACACGATCAATGCCCCCAATGTCAGATGCGTTGACAGTGAAGTTGACATCTTGGCCACTTTGGATCTGCGTGTTCAGGTTGGTAACGATGGTCCAATTCCCATTTCCACCTTGAATTATAATGTCATTATCTACAAGGGTCGGGTCGGTGTGATCGCTGAACGGTGGGTTCAGGAGAACCATCCAGATACCCAAGGATAGAAGGAAGAACATGGCGATGTTGCCTGCCCAGGCCTTCTTCTCGATCGCTTTGATATCTATCTTGAATAAAGGATATATATAACGCAATGACGCTATCATTCCGATAATTACTGCGAGCCCAAGGTACCAACTCGTGTCGGTAAGGAGGAACGCGACAATACCCGCAATGGTGGAGAACAAAGCGGTGACGAGGAGAGCCCGGGTACCTTTCATGTCCTTTGTCAGGAATTCCCTCTCATCGAAGTCAGGAGGGGACCATTCGAACTTCTCCTCCTTCTTTTCTTGCGCTTTCTGTGGCTCCTTCTTCTTCTTTTGGGCCATTAGTCCCCCTTAAACGTGACCGCTTTATAAATCTTATTTCAATGCGCCATGTATGCTGGTCGACAAATACTCTCTACTGGCCATCTAATTGTAATACCTCAGTACAAATAAACGGTCAAAGGATTGGGTAGTCGGTACTTTCGGGTACCTCCCTACACCATTGATATTAAATGAGAAGGGGATAACCAGGATAGGTGCATCGATGCCTGAAGTAAAATTGGAAGAGTTGCCAGGAGTCGGACCCGCAACTGCAGAGAAACTTCGTGATGCTGGATATACAGACCTGATGTCAATAGCAGTGGAATCGCCTAAAACATTGGCAGATGTCGCTGAGATCGGGGAGAGCACAGCTACCAAGATCATCGCGGCCGCCAAACAGGCAGCGGATGTTGGTGGTTTCGAGACAGGGGATGAGATCCTCGAGCGGAGAAAGAAACTTCACCGCCTGACCTCGTGCTCAAAGGCGTTCGATGACCTTCTAGGTGGAGGGCTTGAAACTCAAGCCATCGTCGAGTTCTTTGGAGAGTTTGGATCTGGTAAGACCCAAATGTGCTTCCAACTGGCCGTCAATGCCACCATGCCTTTTGACAAGGGGGGATTGGATGGCGACGTGGTTGTGATAGATACTGAGAACACGTTCAGACCAGAGAGGATAGTTCAGATATCGGAAGCCCTCGACCTCGACCCCATCGAGACCCTACAACGCATTCATGTGGCTCGAGCCTATAACTCCTCCCACCAGATGCTTTTGGTTGAGAAAGCGATGGACATCAGCCAAAAGTCACCAGTGCGACTGATGATCGTTGATTCTTTGACAGCCCATTTCCGTGCTGAGTATGTGGGACGAGGGACACTTGCTGAAAGACAAGGCCTGTTGAACAAACATATGCATGACCTCCTACGATATGCTGATGTAAACAATGCTGTCATCGCCGTAACGAATCAGGTCGCCGCAAAACCAGATGCGTTCTTTGGCGACCCGACCAGACCTGTGGGAGGTCACATTGTTGGCCATGCTTCCACCTATCGTCTGTACCTACGCAAGAGTAAAGGTGGTAAGCGCATTGCTAGGTTGATCGATTCACCTAACCTACCTGAGGCAGAGGTCGTAATAACCGTCTCGGAAGAAGGTATAAGGGATTGAGTGGCCTCCCAGGGGGGATGAGCGCTGATGACAGCGACATGGCCCCCTTCCTCTTCGAACTTTCAGGAGAGCATCCCAGCCTGCCGATGGCAGAGGTGATGGCCTGCATCGAGGCGGAGTGCACTAGATACTCCATCCAATGTCAAGGCCCAGGATATGTGGTCGTTCGCACCCTTACCAATGAGATAGATTCAGTGGCGACCAGGCTGGCCTTGACACACCGCCTGGGACGGTTCATTGGCGAGGTCGGACCTTCCGGGAACATCGTCCTTGATCAAGAACATAGCTTGGAGGGGTCAGTGGCGCTCCGGATCAAGCGCTATCAGTCATATATGCGCGAGATCGACGTGAATGCCCTCACAAGGAAGGCCGGGGCGATCTTGACCCAGGGCAGAGTGGTCGATCTGAATGATCCAGACGTGGAGTACAGGGGATTGATCTCGGACAGGGTCTTGTTCTATGCGAAGTCCCACGAGATCGACAGAGGACAGTTCGAGAAGAGAGCGGTCAAGGAGAGGCCATATTTCTCCCCCATCTCCCTTCATCCCCGTCTTGCACGTGCGCTCGTCAATCTCTCTGGAGTGAGAAGGGGAGAGTGGGTGTTGGACCCTTTCTGTGGCACCGGCGGCATATTGATCGAGGCGGCCATCCTGGGGGCCAGGACGCTTGGGTCAGACCTCTCCCCTAAGATGATCGACGGATGCGCCCAGAACATGGAACATTTCGGCCTCCATCCTGACCGTTTGGAGGTCCTGGACATAGGCAGGGTCCCAGATGCATTTGGCGAGGTGGACGCGGTGGCCACGGACCCGCCATACGGGAGGTCCACCAGCACGAACAGGGAGGTCTTGGCCGACCTCTATACGCGCTCCATGGAGGTCTTCGTTCGCACCCTAAGGCCTGGCAAGAAGCTGGGAATAGCCTTTCCCAGAAAGGTTGAGACCCCAGAGGGCCTGGAGCTCCTCGAGACCCATGTGCAGAGGGTCCACCGCTCCCTGGACCGACATTATTGCGTCTACAGACGCCAGCCCCTCAGTGACGTTCACCGTGAACCGTAAGGGGTCTTTCTCCACCATTACCTTATTGTCCGAGTTGAATGAATAACTGTTCAACGTCACCGTGGTGTTGATGGGCTGGGTGTTGCCGGGTATGGTCATCATCAGGATCACCTCGGCCACGCCCTCGAATGGAAGATAGAGCGTGATTGTATCCGTCGCCCCTGTGGCCGTACCATTAGCCAGATACAACGCTCTGCCCCACATCCCAGGAACGTTGACCACCTGCATCGTTACGTTGAAGTTGGTGTTCCCAGTGTTGGCGACAATGATGGAATAGGACACATTGTCCGGTGCCACGACCTCAACATAGGTCGGCCCATCGACGTTCAAGGAGAAATCGTAATCTGGGGTGACCTGGACCATGGGCTCCGCCACGAACGTCACCAGCAATAGGGCTATGGCCAACCCTCCAAGGAATTTGTGCTTCGTATCCAACTTGGAGATGTCGTTCAAGGGTTGCGGATGCTTAATTCCCAGGAATAGGACTATGAGCGCGAAAAGTAACCAGCCCTGGTAGTAAAAAATACCCAAGTAGAATAGCACCGCCACCGTGGCATAGCTTAGGTACTTGGCCTTATCCCCTAGGAAGCCTCGGGCGATGTGCCCGCCGTCCAGCTGACCGGCGGGTAATAGGTTGATGGCGGTCACCAGGAACCCCACCCAGGCCGCGAACAGGGTCGGGTAGATGGACACGTTCTCTGGAATGGGCATGAACATCGTGAAGAGCATGAGCAATGGCTGGATCATTATCGCCACCGACCCGCTCTCCCCCACGACGCCAGAACCCGGCTCGGCTTGGCCGGTCAGGTATAGGCCGATGATGGTTATCGGGATGGTCACGATCAGGCCACCGATCGGGCCTGCGATCCCGATGTCGATCAGTGCCTTCCTGTCAGGGATAGGGTCCCTTAAAGAAATCAATGCCCCGAGTGTGCCCAATGGAGGTATGGATGGTATGAAGAATGGCAAGGATGCCGCGACATTATAGCGCTTGGCGACCACATAGTGGGAAAGTTCGTGGATACCCAGTATTAGCATCAAGGGAAGGGCGAAGGTCAATGCCCCCCAGAGGAAATTGTCAACGGTCCAAAGGTTGTCCGAATTGACATACGCACCATAGAAGAGCGCTCCAGCGACGATCGTGGTGATCGAGGTGATCACGAGTAGGATCACGTTGACCCATATGCCGAAACCGCGTCTCTTCTGCCTTTTGACCACGGTAACGGTGTATTCACCGCCCTTGAGGTTCAGCAGGGGGATGTATCCCTTGTCGTTCATTTCGATGCGCATCTGCTCGAAATGGTCCTCCATTGAGGCCTGGTCCGGGGTGATGAACAGGGTCAGCGATTGGTACCCCACCTTGACATCATAGATGGGGAAGTGCTTGGCTACCAGCGATTTCACGGCCTCGATCTCAACGGCGATGGGGTCGCTCTCGCTGCCGGGAAAGGGCGCTGGACTATTTCCTCCTGCTTCCATTCGAGCTTGCATTAAAGGGACTAGTATGTAAGCTTTTCTCGCGGACAATTGATGCCAGGTAAAGGTTAAGAGATGGCACCTCAATCCTGCGGCGTGAACCGATACCTGCAGCTTTTCCGCGTCGGAAACTGCATAATGGGCGTGGTAGGTCTGCTGATGGGGGTCTGGGTCGCTGTCGGATTCGATGCGCCCGACTTCTGGAAGGAGATATTCTTCGGAGGCCTGGTCGTTTTCTTCTTCATCGCTGCGGGTAACTCTTTGAACGATTATGTGGACCGGGAGGTGGACAGGACAGCGCACCCAGAGCGCCCGATCCCCTCTGGTCGCATGGCACCGGAGGAGGTTCTGAGGATATCGGCCATCTGTTTCACCGTCTCCTTCGCGCTATCGCTTTTCCTTAGCTCACCCTCCACTCTCGTGGTCGTCGTAGCCATCGGACTGATGCTCCTCTACGAGTTCAAGACGAAGAAGGCGGGCCTCAGCGGGAACATCACCATAGCTCTGCTGACCTCGATGCTCTTCCTTTTAGGCGGCACCATGGTCGGGGGGTTAGAACGGACCTACATCCTTGCTGCCCTGGCGGGTTTGGCCACATTAGGTCGAGAGATCATCAAGGACGTGGAGGACATGGACTCCGATTTCGACCGCCTCACTTTGCCCAAGCGCATCGGGAAGAAAAGGGCGCATTTGGTCGCAGCCGTGGCGATCCTCACCGCCGTGTCATTGAGCGTGTGGCCTTTCGTCAACGGCACATTCTCGGTCTGGTATCTGACAGTGGTCCTCGTCGCCGATGCAATCTTTATATATAGCTCCGTAGTTCAATTTCGAAATCCCAGGCAAGGCCAGAAGCTAGCCAAATATGGAATGTTGGTGGCTTTGTTAGCCTTCCTCTTGGGAGGGTTCCAATGAACGTAAAGGATTACATTCTTGAGAGACTGGTTCGCGGACCATTGCACATGACCCTGTTAGACCCGGCGAAGCAAGAGCCTGAGGAGGCGGCGGAGCTATCGGCCATGGCCATGAGCATCGGTACGGATGCGATCATGGTCGGAGGGTCCACGGACATCACCCAGGAGAACCTCGATGCCACCGTGAAGGCCATAAAGAGGTCGTGCTCCCTCCCGGTCATCTATTTCCCATCCGGCGCGCATGCCATCTCGCCCTTTACCGACGCCATCTATTTCATGAGCATGCTCAACAGCCGGAACATCAAGCATGTCATCGGCGAACAGGTGGCTGGAGCCCCCATCGTCAAGATGCTAGGACTGGAGCCCATCTCCATGGGATATATCATAATCGCCCCGGGCATGAAGGTGGGAGAGGTCGGTCACGCAGATGTGGTGAGACGTGATGACCTAAAAGGTGCATGTGCCTTCGCCTTGGCGGCACAGTACATGGGCATGCAGCTTGTCTATCTGGAAGCGGGAAGCGGAGCACCGGAACCCGTTCCGATGGAAATGATCAGCGCCGTGAAGAAGACGATATCCGTCCCCTTGGTGGTGGGGGGAGGCATTCGCACCGCAAAAGATGCAATGGCCGTAAAGAACGCCGGGGCGGACATCATAGTCACGGGGACGATCGTAGAGAACTGTGACCCGGCCTGCCTGGCCGAGATAATAAGGGCCATCAAGTCCTGATCAGAGGGACATCCTTATCAACATCTCATGGACGCGGGTGTCGTGGGACAGCTCCGGATGGAAAGAAAGTGCCATCATGTTGTCCTGGCGAGCCATGACCACGTCCTTTCCATAGTGGGACAGCGGGTGGCATCGCCCCCAGACCTTCTTTATCACGGGGGCCCTGATGAAGACCGCGGGAAAGGGATCGCATAGGCCCTCGATCCGCAATGCGACCTCGAAAGATTCCCTTTGCCGCCCATAGGCGTTCCGGTCGACCTGCATGTCCATGAGGCCGAGGAGCTCCGTCTCCGTCCTGGAGACCTGTTCATCGCCCTCCTTGGAGAGCAGCACGCAACCCGCACAGGTACCCATGATCGGGACCCCATCCCCTGCCATGCGGATCACCTCATCGAATAACTCGAAGCGCCGCATCAATTTGGAGATGGTCGTGCTCTCACCACCCGGTATGACCAGGCAGTCCAGCCCTTCTAGGTCCTTCCTCTTGCGCACTGGGCTGGTGGTCCCCTCCACGCCCAGCGCATCGAACGCGGAGTTGAGCGCCTGCACGTGCTCCGGGGCCGCCCCTTGCAAGAACAACACACCTGCTCTCATATGGCGGGACAGTGCAAAGTACCCCATGCTCATAAAAGCTTGTCCGAACCCATGACGGCGGACGCTCGACCTCACGCGATGGCTTATCGCGCTCGGCCTCGGGAAGACCCTCGACTATCGCAGTGGTTGCCAATTCCTCGGACAGCTCCGCCTCCTGCCCATCGGATCGCCCACCATCAGGAGCGGTCGAACAATGAACGATTGTCGACGAATGCCTTCTGCTTGGGGACGAAATCCTCCGTGGCCGGGACCATCTCGATGACCAGGGGATCCAGTAGGTCGTTGTCCAGGCTGGATCGTATCTCGTCAAGGTGAAGGACCTTCTCCTCCACCTGGCGCCGGCCTTCCCCTGCATCGCCGAGGTATTCCACCGTGAAGGTCAATCGGTCGCGGAACCCCGCCCGGTCTATCGACATCTGGTAGCCAAGCACTCCAGGCACGCTCAGGATGGCCTCGTCGAACAGCAGAGGATATATCCTCTCCCCGTACCCGATCTTCGTCTCCGAGCTCGTCCTTCCCTTCGGCTTGCCCATCTTCCCAACCAGGGAGAATCCGCACCCGCAGGGCGGGGCGATGAAGCTGGAAAGGTCGTAGGACCGGTATCGTAACAATGGGGTGCCCTTCATGTTGAGGCTGGTCCAGATCAGCTCGCCCGTCTCCCTGCTCTTGCGATGCTCGCCGGTCTCTGGGTCCACGCATTCCAGCATATAGTTACCTTCGTCCACGTGGAGCCCGTCCTGGGAGAAGCACTCGATGGCGGTGGCGAGGCCCATCTCCGTCATCCCATACTGACTCAATGCCTTGCATCCCCACGATGACTCGATCTCATGACGCATGGCCTCGCTCAATGGCTCGGAGGAGCAAATGATGGCCTTCATGCCCATCCCCCTCAGGTCATGCCCCTCCCTGGCCAGCACGGTGATGCGATAGATGAAGGATGTCAACCCTATGATCACCTTGGCGTTGCCGTTCCTCATCTGCTCGAGCTGCCGGTCCACCTTGGCCTCGCTGCATACCTGGGAACGGAGACCGGCCACCTTGCAGGCACCATCCAGCATCAGGCTGGGGTCCCAGGCCGTCACTGCCGGGAACATGATGTGCAGAACGTCCTCACGGTCCATGCCCGTGTTGCGCAGGGCGGCCGCTATGGAATCCACTATGTTGAGGACGTCGTCCTGAGTATAGAACAGCCTCTTCCTCTGTCCAGAGGTGCCGGACGTGCTGAAGGCTCGCATGACCTTGCTCTGCGAGACGCAGAGGAAGTGATAGGGTTCCTCGGCCAGGTCGTTCGGCTCCGTCAATGGGACCTTGCGGAGGTCCTCGAACTCCCGAATGGAACCAGGCCCCAGCCCGAGCTCGTGGAATCGCTTACGGTAGAAGATGGAGTTCTCGTCCACATAGCGCATCTGTTTACGGAACCTGTGAAGCTGGTATTCCACCAGGTCCGATCGGCTCACCTCCGAGAGATGGGAACGCCCCAGTGAGCGCCTTAGCTCCCTATCCTCTTTGAACTCTCGGCGGACCTTCAGTTCGATGAGACGTTCTAGGGGATTCTCCTCATCCCAGCCCAAACTCGGGGATGACAACTTCGAACGTGCGACGATCATCTTCAAACGACGAAGGGGGTCCACTGGTTCAGGTATGGTGGGACCGTTCTAAATTGTTTACGTGCAAAATGACCCATCCTTTAAGTCCCGATAACACGTTGTTGTGGTCATGCCCCCGATGGGGAGATTGGCCTCACTCTGCGAGGACGTCCGTAGGGAAACCATGCTGCGCACATATCCTGTCGCCGTTTCCATGCTCCGTTCCAATCGCATCCTTATGGAGGTCCCAGAGATCAAGCTCTTGAGGCGTACCGGCGTTTGCCAGATGGTGTCCATGGCCCGCCATTTACGACATCAGGGGGTGGTGGGGGCCTCGGCCGAGGGGATCAAGTGCCTTTGGGCGGACGCTTGCTTGGGCATGGTGAATTCCCCCCAACGGTTCCGCGATGGTGACCTGAACCTTCCGTTCACCAATGATGCCAGGGCGGCCAAGAACCTACAGGAGACCCTTTTCGTCATCGGCAACGAGTCCAAGCCCTATTGTGGTGTGGTGGTGACCCCATTGGACATGACGGTCATCGAACCCGATGTCGTTGTGCTCTATGCCACCCCAGGACAGACGTTGAAGGTATTGATGGGCCTTGCCTATCAGAACGGCGAGGTCCCTGGCAACCATGTATCCGGTCAGGCATCTCTTTGTCAGTGCATTGCCCGGACCGTTCGGACGGGGAAGGTATGCGTCGACGTCTCCTGCGTCGGGGACCGACGATATGGACTGGTCCAGGACGATGAGATGCTGATAACCATCCCGATCGGCAAGTTGGAGCAGGTGGTCAAGGGAATGAAGGCCTCCGACCCGTTCGCCTCCTATCCGTTCTCGCCGTACCTCGGCTTCAACGTGCTTTTCCCACCGGACTATGAGCCTACCTCGTCCGAGCTGGACAAAGACCAATGATCCGAGGACACCCACCAATGGATTAATAATGGTGGATACCTTTCCTAGAACCTAGGTAGTGTCCATGGTTCTTACACCTGAGATGGCCAGGGCGGGAGTTACTCCTCAGTTGCTGAAGACCACCAAGCGCATCCAATGCCCGCGCTGTGGTAAGGAGTTCAGTCTATTCCAGTCCAGGGCCATCGCCTGTGTGGGCTGTCCCAAGTCAACCACCAATTGCCGATATGCCCGTTGCGTCCATTGCGACCAGGAATTCCCATTAACGGAGTTCAATGCCAGCAGCAAGGAGCAGGAAGCATTCGTCGCCAAATACATGAACGATATCCTTGCCAACTACCGTCAATCGGTGGGTAAGGAAAGGAACCGGTAGTCACCTCAGAGGTGCCCCGCAGGAGTCGCACTTCTGCCCCCCTACCTGGTTCTGACTTCCACAGTATTCACATTTGGCCTTGGCCATTCTCTCTTCCTTGACCTGCGCCTTCTTCTTTTTATGACGGGAGTGAAGGCCCCACCCGGAGAAAAGCATAAGAGAGCCGACAAGCGCCAGACCGATGGCCAACCAAAGGAAACCGGACACCCCCATGGCGCCTGGAATTCCGAACCCGAACGCGAAGAAGAGCAGCATACCGCCCAACGCCATCAGAAGAATTGGCGCCACTGGCTCCGGTTCGGGCATATTGCAGTTCGGGCACTCCTCGTGTGGGTCGTCCCTGTTCGGACCTTGCGGCGAATAAGTGCCCACCTCAACACCCCTATTTCTTAGCGAACTTGGACCACATCTTATGGCGATATAGGGTCCGTCCGTCTGCCCCATTGATGTTGAAGAGGCAGAAGGGGATCAACTTCCCATCCGGGGTGATGGTGTGGATGCAACAGTTCATCAGGCGCTCCGTCTCCACGTTCCAAGCATCCTGGAACGCCATGGTCGATACGGTGAGGTAGTTGGTCTTGGCCCGGGAGAGGAACGCGCCCCATCCATTCGCATCCTGACTATCCTCCTCCAATGTGATCGATTCCTCGATGAAACGCCATAGGTCCGATATCTCCTTGCGGGTCTTGGTGGCGATGGCCTTCGTTTCCCTAGGCGGTCCCAGCGCCCTCGATGTCAACGGGAACATGGACCCGTCCTCCATGATGACCGACATGGACTTGGAATCGCAATGGACGTTGGAACATGAAGTGGGGATGAAGCAGTCCGCCCTCAGCTCTCCGTTGGTCTGCTTCTCGATGGCGTTGAGCAGGTCGGGGATGGTGACCCGGTCCAGGTCCCTGGGGGTGATGGGATATCTACCGAAGTAGGCGATGGGTTGGAAGTGGATCCCCTTGACTGTGGGCACCTTGCTCTTGGCATAGCGTATCACATCCCCTACTTGGCCGATGTTGATGTTCGGAGAGACCACGCAGACCAGGGTGACCCCGATTCCGATCTTGGCGCAGTTTTCCACGGCCTGAAGCTTGGACTGCAGGAGGTCCTTTCCGCAGGTCGCCATATACACCTCCGAGGTCATCCCGTCGAACGAGAAGTAGAGGGAATCCACTCCAGCGTCCTTGCACTCCTGCAGGAAGTTCAGGTCCTGACCGAACCGCACCCCGTTGGTATTGACCTCGATATGGTCTATGCCCATGCTCTTGCCCAGACGGATGATCTCGGGAAGATCGTCACGGATGGTGGGCTCCCCACCAGATATCTGCACGCATATGGGGTGGTTGACATACTCCAGAAGGTACTGGTACATCCGTTTGATCTCATCCATGGACGGGTGATATTTGTAATGCTCGTTGGCCGAGGCGAAGCATATGGGGCATTTGAGGTTACAGGAGTTGGTGACCTCGAGGACCACCAGACAGGTATGCTGTTGGTGGTCTGGGCAGAGGCCGCAGACCTCTGGACATCGGTCCTGTTCCTGTACCGCCACCTTGCACGGTTTATTGAACTCGCAAGCATAACGTTCCAGGTCTTTGTAATCCTGGCACCCCCGCCAGATGATCGTTCGGAATGCACCGTGCTCCGGGCACTCCTTCTCGAGGTAGATGATGTCGTTCTCCGCCATCTTCACCGCGGGGATGGTCCGCAGGCATTCCGGGCACAGGCTCCTTGTCTCTCCCAGCTTCTCACGCATCAGTTTCACCGGTGGGTATGAAGGGAATGCAATGGCCCATCATCAACCTTTCTTCTTCAACATCATGAATCCAGAAATGGTAGGATGTGTAAAAATAAAGAGAAAAGGAAAATGGTTTGACCGCATCGCGGCCTTTGTTCGTCCCGCTTAAGCCTTCTTCTTCTCGAAGAGACCCTCGGCGGCGGCCAAGGTCTTGGTGGCGAGGTACTCCTCGACCATGATGGTGGCGCCATCGGGGGTGGTGAGCCCAGGTCCGGACCTCACGATGTTGAGGTACTCCATCTGGATGGTTGCTTGGTGCACCGGGACGGTGCCCATCATCCAGTTGGTGACCTCTCCGAAGGATTCGACCTTGTTCAGCTTTATGCGGTGCGCGTAGGCGCTCTTCACTATGGCGGTCTTCTTCAAGATGCCGCTCTCCAGCTCGAAGTCAGCGTAGACGGTTAGGTCTCCGATTTTCTTGCACGCGAGGTGGCGGTTCTCTCCCTTCACGGAGAACATCTTACCAGAGGAGACCGCGGTCTTGACGACGTCCTCGACGTCAGCCTGCTTTAATCCCCTCTTGCCCATGACCTCCTTTACGGCGTCAGACATTTTGATTTCCATCTGATCACCTCACCATGTCCCGTAGGTACCGAAGTCCCTAGCAGCCCTGACCAAAGCATGCATGTTGCCTGGGAGCGTGTACGGTGGCGTCTCGCAGGATGTTCCCAAGATGTAACCCCTCTTGAGTCGCGACCTTCCAGCAACTGCTGCTTGGCCTGGTCGTAAACCTTTATCGGCTCGGGGTTGATCATCAGCTTGGTGTCGACAGAACCCATGCAGGTGGCCCGGTCCTGGAACTCGGCCTTCAGCTTGGCGGACGAAAACGGTTCGCTGCCCGTCATAACCGATATGCATGACGGTGAAGGGAGACCACATCAGGGTGTCCTTGAACACCTTGTAGTCGGTCTCGTGGTTACCGCACAGGTGGTAGAATATTTGAGGCCCAGCTCCACGCCTGAAGCACTGGTCAACGTAGTACTTCATGTTGTCCGCGGAGTAGGTCTTGACAGCCTCATCGGAGAAGATGTCGTTGTTCGCCAGAACGGAACCTACGATGAGCATCGCCATGCCATAGGTGTCAGCCAGTCCCTCAGCTCCAGTAATGGAGGTCTCGGTGTACTTGCGTACCAGTTTAGCGGCGGCCTCAGGCTCGGTGAAGGTCCACATGATGAAGTTCTCGACACCGCATATCTCGGCTGCCGCTCCCACAAGGTCGAAACCGTAGGAGATAGGCACCAAGGTCTGTCCGAGGTTCTTCTGCACGTAGCTGTATATCTTCTTGAACGTCTGCTGCGTCCATCCAGCTTCGATCTCCTTCTTGTCCGGAACGCGGATCATGTCCACCTGTCCCGGTTCAGAGATGATCGGACCGGTCGGGATTGGTGGCAGCGTGTCCTTGTACTCCAGCTTTACGCCCAACTCAGTGACCCATGGCAGCGAAAAGAACCAGTGCGTCACAGAGATCAGATCGTACATCTCACTCATATAACCCACGCAGTGTATTCCCAATTCAGGCTTTTCGTAAAAGTCCCTTATCGAATACCCACACGCCACGGCGGCGTGAGATAGCATGATCGGATCTACATCAATCCTATCATGTGGGTTATCGACGAAGGGGCTAGCAAACCGCTTGTGAGCGGCTGCGGACCATTTCATATCCCATGCGGGAAATTTTTCCTCGTAGCCCATATAGAAACCCTTCCCTTCATCGGGATTGTTAATATTTATAGGTTGTTGTAATCCATACGCAACGTTGTTCCATTTACAAATGTAAATGGGTGTTAACTAGTTATTATTTCTCTATTAAACTCTTAATTATGTAAATTATTCTCATTTAGATAATACTATGTTCCACAATAAATATTATTTGAATTCCATAGTTCATTGCTTTAAGGGTTGTTAATGGCAGTCTAATTATTAAAATAGGTCCTTCAAGTCAATCGTTCCTTATCGGTCGGGGTCGCTCCCTCCCTCCAGAAAGCCCGCTCGATGACGAGCTTTCTTACTGTGACGCTCACAATGAACGCTCCAGTCCCGAAGATGACTATGGCACCACCTGTGGCGATGTCGAAGAAGAACGACAGCAGCAGGCCTGCGACCACGGAAAGGATTGCCACCATAAGTCCGATGGTCACGGTCGACCGGAAGGAGCGTGACAGCTGGAGGGCCGAGGCGGCAGGGATGATCAGAAGGGCTGAGACAAGCAAGGACCCCACGATCTGGATGGAGACCACAACGGTGAATGCGACCATTACGTTGAAGACCAGGTCGAAGCTCGAAACCGGGACGCCAGCTAGACGGGCGCCGGCCGAATCGAAGGTCATGGCCATCAGCTCCTTGTAGAAGACGGTGCAGAAGGTCAGGACCGCCAAAGAGAGGAGCAGGATGTATGCGAGGTCCTGATCGGATATGGCGAGGATGTTCCCAAATAGATAGCTGAAAAGGTCAACGTTGAAACCTCCGGAAAGGCTGGCAGCTATAGCCCCTATCGCCAGTCCGAACGAGAACAATATCCCGATCGCCGTCTCGTAGTAGACCAGGTTCTTCCTGTGCAAGATGGAGATGGCCACCGTGCCCAACAAGGCGAACACGAGGGCGACGCCCAATGGATAGAGGCCGGCAAGCAGGCCCACCGCTATCCCTCCGAAGGAGAGATGGGCTATACCCTCACCGATCAGTGACGCCCGCTTTAGGACTATGAACACCCCCAGGATGGAGCATATCACCGCCGCCGCCACCCCTCCCACGAACCCATTGACGACGAAAGGATAGCTGAACAGGTCCTGGAGTATCTCGAAACCGTTCATGGCTCTGTCCCCTTGATCTCTATCGGCCGGACGTCACAGGTCTGATGGTCATGGTGGAACATGAAGGTGAAATGCTCCCCATAGGCCTGGCGCAAAGCCTTGGTCGGATCGGTGCTGTCCGTGATGTCCTGATAATAGACCTTGCGATTGACGACCGCCAGACGATTGGCTTGGCAGAGGACCCCGGACAGGTCGTGGGACACGGTAACCACGGTCACCTCATGCTCCAAGCGCATGGTGTTGACGATGCTTATGAAACGGTCCTGGATGCAGATGTCCAGACCCGCAGTGGCCTCATCGAGTATGAGGAGCTCGGGTCGTTTGACCAGAGCCTTGGCGAGGAATATCCTCTGCTTCTGACCACCAGAGAGTTGGCTGATCTTCCTGTCCCGAAGGTCGTACAGTTCCACCAACTCCAGGGCCCATCGTACGTCCTTCTTGTCCTGGGGGGTCAACCTCCTGCCCAGCCTGGCCCGGGACAGACAGCCCAAGGCGACGATCTCCCCCACGGTCGCCGGGAAGATAGGGTCGAATTGGATGGCGTTCTGGGCAACATATCCCACGCGTTGAAAGTCCTTGAACTCCTTTAGATCCTGACCGAAGAGCTTGACCGAACCACTCTCCAGGGGGACGTTGCCCAATATGGCATTGATCAGGGTGGTCTTCCCCCCGCCGTTGGGACCGACCACACCGACCACATCACCCTTCAGCACATCGAGGCTGGCTTTCTCCAGGACGAGAAGCTCGCCGTACCGAACGTTCACGTTCTTTAGCTCGATCACCTTATCCATCGGATCTCACCTCCAATCCCTCCTGCAAAGAGGCCAGATTCGCATACATGATCTCGAAGTAATCCTTGCCTGCGTTGACACCGGACTGACTGTGCGCCCCGTCCAGTATCAGGACCTCCGCCCCCGTCTGTGCCGATATCTGCTCGATGATGGCATCGGAGAACGTGGGTTCGCTGAACACATAATGGAGCTCCAGCTCATCTATCAGGTCGGTCAACCTAACGATGTCCTTGGCGCTGGGCTGCTCATCGCCCGAGATGCCGATGGCCGCATGCGCTTGGATGCCATAGCGCGTGGCCAGGTAGTTGAACCCCTCATGGGTGGTGACGATGTCGTTCTTGGTGCGGGCCTCCAGGCCGGAGATGAAAGCCTGGTTCAGCACGTCCAGACGTCCTTTGAGGTCCTGAGCGTTGGTCCGATAGTATGAGGCATTCCCCGGGTCCGCCTGCACAAAGGCAGCGACGATGTTGTCCACTTGGACCTTGGCGCTCAAGGGGTCGAGCCAAAAATGGGGGTCGTTAAGACCGTGCTCATGACCCTCCCCCTCGCTCTGAACTTGGAGCACCACCATTTGGACCTGCTCAGAGGTGGATCGGTTGAGGGAGAGCCTTGTGATACCGTTGGGGAGCTCTAAAAAGACACCCTTCTCGAAGGCTGGGTGGCCAGTGACCTCGTCCAATAGCATCTCCAGTTCTATCATCGTACCGTTCTCATCGAACAATGCGACATCCGCCGAGGCATCGAGGAACAATCTATAGTCACCCGCCTCGCTGACGTTCAACCATAACGACCCACCGATCGCCGATATGTTTCCCCAGCTCTCCTTGGTCAGGGTGAGGTTGAGACAACCCTCTTGAGCGCTCACATGGTCATAGGTGGGACCGTATGTGAGCTGTGCCCCTGTAAACGGTCCAGAGAGCAGTGTCTGGTCTGCCCTTAGATAGACCGCCTCGATCTCCTCCGAGAGTCCCAATGCAACGTTCTGGCTGGTATCTACCACCATGACATCACCCCCTAGCTGATCGATGAAGCTATTGGCCCAAGGTTCGAAGCCAGCTCCGTTGTATACGAATACGTCTGCCCTGCTGGTCGTGATCAGGTCGGAGGGTTTGGGGTTCCAGGAATGGGGCTCCATGTTGTTGGGGATGAGGGATATGACCTCCGCCCTGTCCCCACCAATCTCGCTAGCGAAGTAGTATAGTGGATAGAAGGTCGTGACGACTTGCATCTCACTGCTTTGCTCCTCGTACTCATAGTCGATCAGGAAAAGACCGACGAACGCTGAAACGACAAGCAGTGCTACCAGACCTATGACAACCAACTTTTTGATCGATGCTCTTTCCATTGTTACGATTGGTGTTATATTAATAGTGTTTATCAATATTTCTATTAACTTTTAACGGTAAGTTTATATTTTTATTAATAACATCCCCATTTGAGTAAAATGACCATCATCAGTATCTCCCTGAATGAGCAGAACATCAAAGACCTCGACCAGATAAAGAAGGAGCTTGGTTTCGCGGGCCGTTCGGAGGCGGTCAGGGCCGCCCTGCGGATGCTAGTGGCGGAACGCAACGAGCGCAGGAAGATGGTCGGGCATGTAGATGGCGTGCTCATCGTCGTCAATGACATGGGGGGGTCGGACGACATCGATGAGATCTACCATTCGAACCAGTCAATGATACGGACGCATATCCATAATCACATCGGACAGGACAAGTGCATGAACCTTCTCATAATGAGCGGCGAGGCCCACGAGGTGAACGATGTCCTTGGCTCCATTGAGAAGCTGGAGGGGGTCAATTATTTGAAGTTCATTCAATCCTGAGCCCGGACGGGATTGCCTCAGGGAACCCAGTTAGCGACGAGGACGATGTTGCCCATGTTCACATCCGTTCGTACCTCGAAATTGCCCTCATCTAAATAATTGTAACTGGTGGCCTCTATCCGGTTCTCGGTGCGATTGGTGTCATATCCGACCAAGGAGGCGCTGTTCAGCAATCCCGTGCCTACCTCCGCCGTTATGTTGGAAGAGATGTGGCCAGTGGTGTAGAATGATGCATCTACGTTACCCAGATTGGTCCCGACCGTCCAATTCACTTGGCCCTGGAACCCATGCTCCTGTGAAACGAGGAGGATTATCGAGCCGGTCGCCGTTGTGAGATCGACCTCGTGCGGACCATCCTTAAACACCACATCGTCCCAATAGACCCGAACCTCTCCTAGCATGCCCCTCACATGGAAGTTCGAGCTAAGGGTCGTGCCTTCCATAAGGTCCAGATGGATGGCTCCTGCGTCGCTCTCGATCCTGACCCCTTCCAAATTAAGGTTCGTGGTCCCGTTCAGCTCTATGTCTCCCACCTTGTCCTTGACGTCGAGGCCGATGACGTATTTTGGATCGATGACGAACAGGCACCTCACCATTAAACCAGAGGTTAGCACGGTTTGGTTGACGCGCAGGTCGAATTCCACCGTGGCGTTAGGTCCATCCTGATCCTGGATCAACGTCCACTGCAGGATGCGACCAGGGTCGGAAGTGGTCGCCTCCCCCTCCATGGTAACATTAAGCTCCAACGCATTCCCATCCAATTCTGCGAAACGAATATCCAACGCACCCTGGTCCATATCGATCAGGATGTTCATGGATTCAGCGGATGCCTCCAAGGTCACGTTCTGCTCTGCGGCGTAATCGATCTCGTGCATGTCGCTGCCCGTTGGCGAATCGGGTGCATAATAATACAACAGAACCGCTATCACTAGTACCACCGCGATCATCAGCGCCGCGGCGTAAATGACGGAGTTAGGTCTTTTCTCCGACATCATCAGGCCTCATCTCTCCACGGGAAAACCACCCGCAGACCATGCTGCGAAACCACCTTGCAGGTTATAGACCTCGGAATATCCGTGGCGCAGGAGGATGCTGCCCGCGGTGCTGCCCCTATACCCACCACCGCAGAAGGTTACCAGCAGTTTCTTCTTTGGGATCTCGTCCATTCGCGAGGCCAGCTGGCCCAGGTGAATTTTCTTGGAACCGGGTATCGTCCCGACATGCCTCTCCCTCGCATCTCTTACGTCGATCGACACCAGGTCCTCACCCGCCTTCTGGCGGGCGTTCAGCTCCTTGGCGGTCATGCTCCTCATGGTGGATATCTCCATGCCCTGCTTGGCCCACAGGTCCATTCCCACCCTCAGGTAACCGACGACCTCATCGTAGCCCAACCGCACCAGGTAGCGGACCAGTCGGTCCAAATGGCCTGGTGTCTCCACAACCACCGCGATCTGACGATCGGGGGGTATTATGAAGGCCGCATAGATGGGGATCGACTCCAACCAAAGGTTGATAGCGCCTGGTATGTGCGCCCCAGCGAAACTGTATGGCTGCCTCGCGTCCAGAAGGTAGGCCCCCTTGGCGATGGCGTGCTTCAATTCCTTGGCGGAGAGCGGTTTGGGCGTTGGTAGATGGCCCAGCACCTTGGGGCCCTCCAAGTTATACTTCTCCATCCTCTTCATCAGGGGGGCGATCTCCAGGTCCTCGGCCATTTTGGATGCAACGAACCCCTCCTTGGTCAACCTGAGGGCTGGATTGGTCCGGACCTCGAGCCCTATCGTGCTGTCCTCCCGTTCACCGATGGAGGTGCCACAGACGGAGCCTGAGCCGTGGGCGGGACAGATGATGGTGCTCTCGCCCAATGGGATTATCCTTTCGTGCAAAGACTGGAAGAGAGCGCTTGCCAACCTCTCCCTGTTCTCCTTCCCGTAGAAATCGGTGCGCCCGACCTCGCCAACGAACAACGCGTCACCGCAGAACACCATCACCGGGTTCTCCCCGGACGAGGGGTCATAGAGGGCATAGGAGAAGCTCTCATCCGTATGGCCAGGGGTATGGATGGCCTTGATGCGGAGGTTGCCTACGATTAGCTCCTGGCCATCCTTGACCTCGTTCCCATAGCGGAAAGGGAGCTGACCACCGTGATAGACCTTCGCTCCCGTCCGGGCCGCCAACTCCTGGGAGCCGACGACATAGTCCTCGTTCCTGTGGGTCTCCAGGACGAGCTTTATGCTTCGTTCCGTCATTTGGGCCAGCTCGATGTACTCGTCGATATCTCGGCGAGGGTCGACCACGGCCGCCTCGGCCCCTTGGGCGATGAAATAAGAGATATGGGACAGGCCATCTGACTTTATCCTCTGGACGAACATCCTTCCGCACCTTTTCCTTTTATGATGGGGACCGGCCGCTATTAAAACTTCTTGTGTCGATCAAATAAGACCCGTTCTCGGCCATCATCTACCAGTGATATCTACGAGAGGTTCGATGCGCTTGATCGACTCCTCGATGAAACCGGGGTCCTCGATCACCAGCCTGATGGCGTCATGTTTACAGAACTCCACACACCGGGCGCAGCCCTTGCACAGGTCGTCATCGATGCTGACCTTACCATCGACCAAGCTCATGGCTCGGACATAGCAAACCGACCTCTCGATGCACTTACCGCAACCTATGCATTTCCCCTCGACGACACGGACCTCGAGGCCAGGCATGCGGATCAGTGTGTTGGAGATGGATGGGGAGAGGTCCGGCACCATCTTCCAGAGGCAACAGCAGGGACAGCATGAGCAGATGGACAGTAGATCGGACGATGGCCCGGTGGCAAATACCACACTATCGATCTTGTCCCGACCGATGAGGTTCACGAGACCGGCCTCCCGACCCTTGCGCATATGCTCCTTGGCCTCCTCCTTGCCCACCAGCCTACCCCTGTCACGCGGCATGCGATTCGCTCCCCTGCCCAGGAAGACGCACCCGATATCCGCCGGATATTGATGGCAATGGTTGGAGTCTCGACAAACGCATTTGTCCATCAGGAAGATGTATTCCGACCGGTCGATGAAATGGTCGATCACCTGTGATGGCAGGACGATGTTCTCTGGTCGAACCGGTATGTTCAGATCGATGATGCGCACGGCCTTATGGATGAAAACGTCCTCCTTGGGAAGGATGATAATATCATCGCCGCCAAAGAAAGCGTGCCCCATGACCTTGCCGACCAATGGGATGCGTGTGAGCCTGGCATAGCGGAACCGCTTGTCGAACGAACGTCTGACCAAACGCAGTGCGAGGTCTGTACGGAGGCTCATCCGTCTCTCCATATGATCATGGCCCATAATCATTTTCGTCTTTGACCTGTGTGATTTGGTCAACGAGCCCGTCGAGGTACGATGTGTCGACCTTCAACATCCCCATGTCCATCAACCTTCTGGCCAGGTCGATATATGCCTTATTCCGTAGGAAGACGTTCATCAGGAGCGGTCGGGCGTTGGTGCCGTAGCCATTGTTTACCAGGGCAACGGCGTGCCAGAACATCATCTCCTCGTTCGAGGGGAACAATCCTTCGGCAGCCTGGTAGTGTCCTTGCGCCTCTTCCATCCGACCTTTCTCCATTGCGAGGTCGCCTTGGTTCATGCGCTCGTAGGCACGATGCAGGCCCAGGAGGCGTCGCAGTTCCTGAAGGGGCTCAGGATGGTCGTCCACCCGAAGGTCCATTGTCCTATCCTCCCAAGGCCTTCGGCTAGAACGGCCCTTGACGATCAGCATGGCCGCGGATTGCCTTCCCCTAATATCGCCGCCAGCGATCTCGGCCGCGTCCAGAGCCGCCAGCATCCGTTCGGCCAGGTGACCCTTCGATCGGATGAACGCAGCGGACATCGCCGGCCATATCTTGTCGTTGCACATCAGGTTCGCCTGGACCGTGTGGTCCTCTCCGACGATATGGCCCGCAGATGGTATGCATCTGCACCCTGTGTACGCTGCTCCCCGCCCTTCCCGGTCCAATATGGCCAATTGTCTCGATTCGCGTCCGTCGTCGCCAGATATTAACTTGGAAATGATTTCCTCCGGCAACATGCCCTTCCGTAGGGACCAGAGACCTCTCTTCCCATACGATGGGTTGACGAAGGACTGGGTGGCAACCACTCCCAGACCGGCCTCTCCCCATACGACAACACTTCCGACCGAGAACCAATGGGATTGCACGGCGGCGCCCATCTCCCCGGTCAGGGGGTCCCGAGCCAATATAGAATAGGTCCCAGCAAGGGGGAGATCATGATCGTATCTACGAGGTCTTTGGAGCGTGGTCAAGGCAGAACATGGACCTTAGAGCCTTCAGAGCTGAAATAACTTTCAAATGGCATAGTGGACCGAGCTGATCGGATCGGACGGTCGCGACACCGAATGACAAGATCCGGTATGACCTCGAGACGATCATGACCGCATGTACATGATCTCGGATGGGGCTTTATTCTCTATCAACAGTTGGCACATCATGCGCATCGGCCCATCGATATGCTTAAAGAAGGATCTGTATCCCTCGCACAGATAATTGAGTCCTGACTGGCCATCTGGTGTGAAGGTGAATCTGTCCTTTGGACAACCGCCGTGGCAAGCGAAACGGACCTCGCAATCAAGGCAGTATCTCGGAAGGAGATCGCGCTTGTTACTCCCGAAACGGAACTGCTGGTCCGATGATGCGATCTTAGAGAGATGCTGTTCTTGGATGTTCCCCAAAAGGTATCCTGGTTCCACAAAATGGTCGCAGGAAAAAACGTCTCCATTATGCTCCATCGCCAATGCCGTTCCGCATGTGGGAGACAGAACGCAGAGCCCCGATGGCTCCCCATACCAGTTCGCCAACGACACATCGAACATCTGCACATAGACACTGGCCACGTCGTTCCTGACCCACTCGTCGAACACTCCGATCATGAAGTCACCGAACTGCCTGGGACCCACCGATCGGTCTGTCACCACATCCCCGTGTGGAACCCCGTTAACGCACTCCCTCTCCACGATAGGAATGAACTGGATGAACTTGGCCCCACATTCGTCCCTAAGGAACCGATAGACCTCAACAGGATGATCGCCATTGATACGGTTGATCGTGGTGAGCGCGTTCCATTCCACGTCATGTTCCCTTAGATGTGAAAGCCCATTCATCACCTTATCGAATGTGGGTCGCCCTGCCTTATCGACCCTATAACTGTCATGTAATTCTCTGGGTCCATCAATGCTCAGACCTACCAGGAACCTGTTCCTCTTGAAGAACGATGCCCATTCATCATCGATGAGCGTGCCATTGGTCTGAATGGTGTTCTGGACCCTCATTCCTCGCCTAGCATACTTCCTTTCAAGCTCGATGGACCGTTCGAAGAACTCCAATCCCATCAACATGGGCTCTCCGCCCTGCCATGCCACCGTGACCTCTGGCACATGGTGAGATTCGATCAATTGACGGATGTAATTCTCCAACAGGACATCGTCCATCCTGAATTTGCTGCCGGGATACATCTTGTCCTTTTCCAGGAAGAAGCAGTATCTGCACCCTAGGTTGCACGACGCGCCGGTGGGTTTGGCCAAGAGGTGGAACGAAGGTACCACGCGTTTGATATGCCTATTATCATCGGGACGCCCACTGCCGACCATATCCTGTTCCCTTTCTTTCATGGGTCCATCCCATATCAATTGTCACGATATTTCAGTAACTGGTCTGGGATCTTTGAGGCCCCCATATCCTCCCTTGTGACCAAGGGGGGAGCCCACTTCTTGGAAATGACCTCGTCCTTTGGCCAATATAGGTTCAGGTACAGCTCGAATGCCTCCATCGGGGCCGGTAACCAGTTCGATTCCTTATCATCACCTGGCGAAAAGGACTGGATATAGATGTCCAGTGAACCATCCTCGTTCATCAACATTTTGTCCAAGCTCCCGATCGAGAACCGATCCAACCGGTTCTTCACCAGGGAGTTCTTGGAATCGAAGAGCGTTATGGACCAGAAACCGTTCACTGGTGGAAATGCATCCTTGGGGAAGTGAATGATGTACTTGTTGTTCCCATCTAAAGGTCTCCTGAAGCCATCCAGGCTCGTGTTGAACTTGCAAATGTCCTCTGGAAGTTCCAGTCCCAGGTCCAACACTGAGGTTATGGGCCCGTTGGAAGTGATCAACGATTTGATCGTCCGTCCTTTTTACAAAGGTCCAGATGTCCCATTCCTCCACCATCGGGTTCTTTGGGGGGTCCACCAACGCCTTTCGGGCCTTGGATGTGCCATTTTCGATGGCCATATGCGTGATCTTGTCGATGGACCTCAGATCATATGAGTGCCCATAGGTCATCCCAAGTTCACCCATCTTCTCCACAAATGGCCTCTCTTTGGTCGGTGGCGGATTCTCCTTCATCAATTCACAGAGGGACTGGAAATAATAAATCGGATCCATCTTGTCGATGTATTGCGTTGGTGGGATATCGTTGGATATGGTCCTGTCAATATGGTGATGCCCATATCTGTTCAGCACCCTTTGCATTCTTACCCGGAGCTTCTTTCCAAAGACATCGAGGGGCGTGAGACCTATCCTGTCCTGCAGCTCATCAACAACTTTGACATCTTCCTTAAGGTGACATTGGACCTTCCCGACCACCCTCACGATGTTGGTGGGACAGACGACCTTGATCACCCCTTTGGGTAATTTCCCCTTAAATCCACGACCTACCAGAGCATAGTTGCCCCTCCATTCGCCGGTTGTTCTGGTCCCGATCGTATGGAATATTCCCCCCCAAGCATCAAATAGCGAGACACAATAGAAACGACCTCGAACATTAGGTAGGTTCAGGACCATCGGTTCTTTCAACACCGTAAGCCAGGCAGAGAATTCCAGGACATCCACATTTGGGTACTTATCCTTCGATGTTCCATCTGGCAGGGGGCGTTCTTGCACGATCATCTTCATGGGTGCCTTAACTCCCTCGATCTTGGGGACGTTGGTCATCATCCTTCGAGTGAGGTCGATCACCATCAGTGGATAACCGAACAGATATGCCTCTTTGGCCAAGGGAACGATAGCGTCAAGTCTCTCCTTTTGCGATGTTGTGAGCTATATTATCATCATTTGTTGACACGAAATTCCTCCCCGAGACACATCGGTCCAGGGGATAGAAGGCCAGTCGAACGTAAATAATACCTAATTATTATTTAATTAATAATATTATATTTATTCGAATAGGTACGGTAAAGCGCTAATGTGATTTTCAACGACATACCATGAGGCTAAAATGGGATCGATCATAATTTTAATTAGAATCATTGGAAAGAAAAAAGATGGTGGGCAGAAGGAATGTCTTCTGCCGTTCTTATCGGATAAATTAAATTATGATTTTATTTGGTCATGATCAACGTAGATGGCTTCCTCGAGATAGAGCCGCCGACCAACGTCCCCAGAGTTATCAGCGCCGCGGCCAAGACCGCAGTGTCCTCATAGACCGTATTGTCGAATACAACATCAGCCGCAACCTTGATCACAAACAACATGATGATAAAGTACACGATGCTCAAAACAATGAGTATCAGTGATACCAATATCACCATCAACAGTCCCATTATTTCCTCTTTCATCATATCCCTCCCCTAGAATAAGGGTTAAGAGAAAAATATGTTCACTCCACCCTAATATACTTTTGTGTATCATAATAATATAAAAAATTTAATATTAATATGAAATAATCATATCTGGCCATGAGCATAACAATTGAATTGATTATCAAAACAGTTTTATTGGAAAGATTCCTTGTTCGATATATTGTCTGATGAATGGGATGATAAAAGTATACTAATATCTAGTAATGGCATGGATTCGTTTAGACGTCCAATGGTGTCGAAATCAGCATTTAAATCTTAATCCATGACATTTGATAGGGTGTTTATCGGATGGGGGGTGGAAATTTGGCAGAGGATAAGAAAACGAAAACTAGCAGTAAAATGATGAGCGGGACTCCTGCATCAGATTTTTTGGTGAGCGGAGAGACCATCAGGTGGCAAGGTAAACCTGCAGCGATCATCATTCTTGGAAAGGGGTTGGTGTTGACGGTCCTCGCGATCATCTACCTGAGCGCGTTGTACGCTTATGAGCCAGATGACTGGGTCGCGATCGCGATCGCTCTTTTTGCGAGCTTCATCATGATTGTTGT
>CAVVVD010000006.1:0-158857 GCA_963751645.1 Methanomassiliicoccaceae archaeon
CATCATCAGGATTTGTCCTGTCAGCAGGATCAAAATCTGCATACAGCTTATCGAAGAATGTCCATTCAAAACTGGCATTAAAAAGTCGAAGGATCTTATAATTCCCAAAAATCCCAAGCTGTACCTGGGGTGCATCTCCGACATATAATCCCCCGGAATAGACATTCACCGTATCAACGATGACATTTTCCCTGTTATAGATAAATGCGGTCACATCATTCTTCCATTTCCAGTCGCCCAGAGATGCAACTATACCCATCCGGTTTGGCTCCTGAAAAGCCCTGAGAAAATTCGAATTCCACACCGGAGTGGTCAGCGTCCAATCCCTGTATCATCTGCAGGATTCTCAAACTGATTGTACTCGTTGGTCAGGATCGATTTGTCTTTCCATTGTGTGAAGTAGCCATTCAGCCTGACCCTGGTATTGTGATAATTCAGGCCATAACCGGCTTCAAGCCCAAATACCTTTTCGTTTTCAAGATCAGTAGTCGGATCATTGGTAAATCCTCCGAATACGAACTTATAGTAAGGTGCTTTGCTGAAATAGCCAGTGTTGAAATAGATGTTATGGAACTCGTTCAGATTATAATTCAAGCCGATTTTTAGATCAAATCCCGGTCGGGTGATGATGTCGCTCTTTGTTTCAGTGATATAGTTATAGCGGTCTTCCCTGCCATACCAGGTATAATTCAATGTGCCGGCAAGAAAGGCAAAAACAGGACCCCGGTTATATTCCAATTGTGAGAATAGGCTTACATAATTTACCATCGCACCATTGTCCACCTTGACAATATCCCCGACATTCTTAACCTGGTTCCGGCCTGCCACGCCGTCAATAGCATACGTATAAGGGTCGATATAAAATTCTCCTCCCAGCAAATCACGGACCTTCTGCTGGAGTTTGGATTTGAAATATCTGGCATGGAATCCTGCCATCAGGTTGAAATTGTCACTCAGCTCATGATGGAAGGTTGAGAGAACTCCGGTCCAGATATGGCTGGCAAGGAAGTTCGTCTGGATATTCAGAGAGTAGCCGGTTGTATCAAGACCGTTTGCAAGGGTGAAAGTATCTGTGTTGGATTGGTTGACCTCATAAATACTCTCCCAGTCGAGCTGACCTGAAGGATTGTAATAACTGAATATAGAAGGATTATTTCCAAAGGTATCCGTCCATTTTCCGCCGCCGTAACCAAACGAAACATAGGCTGATGTGGCGAGGAATGACTTATCCGACACATTCCAGTAATGGTTCAGGCTGATATTGGGCTTGTGGTAGAAATTTTCCGAAGCATTGTTGATCTCGCCATTATAGCTTCCCCCACTCTTTGTTGTATTTCAATACCATACTGCTTATATTCTGCATTGGAAGTCGGGAAATTCCGCTGTCCATGACGTTCAGGATTACCTAGAAGAGTGAAGACCAGCTTATGGCGAAGATTAAATTCTTTACTTACGGAGAGGAAATAGGCCCATCCGTCAACATAGGTCGCATCCACATACCCGGACCTGTGAAATGCGATCCCAGGAAGGTGATGGAAACATCATTGTCGAGCTTTCCTGTTGAAAGCATCAATGTTGTTTTTGAATTACCATAAGAAGTATAATCAAAGGAGATAGATCCACCTTTTTCGATATCGGTAGTTTTGGTGATGATATTCACCGTTCCTCCAACCGAGTTCTGAGCCACTGGAAGCTCCAAGTCCGCGCTGAACCTGCAATTGCTGGGTAACATCGCTCAGCCCGATCCAGTTGTTCCAGTAAACCAGGCCGTTCTCAACGCTGTTGATTGGTATCCCATTCAACAACAGCGCAATGTTTTCTTGTTTGAATCCACGTATATTGAGGGTTGCGTCGCCGCTTCCACCTCCGGTTCTTGTGGCATAAACACCTGGCACCATATTCATTATGGTGGGGAAGGCAGGTCGCCGAGCTGGTTATCTAGGGTTAATGCCGGGATATTTGCCATAGGGACAGGCGTTTGCCGTTCGACAGCGGAGCCGGCAATAATGTTGACTTCTGAGAGCCCGATGACCGCCGGAATAAGCCGGATAGTGCCCAGATCCATATCTCTGAGATTACTTCAATCGGGATCATCTTTTCGGTAAATCCGACCATACTGACCTTTAAATAATGTTTTCCGGCAAGCAGTGACAATGAGAATTTTCCTTGCAGATCAGTGATCGCACCTGCACCAGTTTCGGAAATCGTAAGGTTAGCACCGGCAAGAGGCTGAGAAGTGATGGAGTCAATGACCGTTCCTGAAATGATGGACTGAGAGAAGGTGATGCTATGGAATAGCATACATGTCAGTAGAAGCAGCGTGTTTTTCATAGTATTTATGCTTAATAAATAACCCCGAATGGCTTTTCCGGGGCAGCATGAATACCATAATGACAGGATATAAAAATATCCTAAATCATCGATCAATTTCTTCTCCCATCCAGACTTTACTGTCGGTCCCGGAGTTGCACCGGGTCGGTCACGCAATTGATGCGGGATTAGCGGACTATACCGCCGGTCGGGAATTTCACCTTGCCCCGAAGAAAACTGTCGTTCAGAATTCGGGTGCAAATATATACGTTCTTATCTTACATTAATAGATATGAGATAATTTAGAACGCTTTTATTTTGAAAATTGAAACTGGAAACTTGAAATTGGGAATTCCTTCGTGTCACTTCGTGCCTTATTCGTGTCACTTCGTGTAACGAATTCTGGAATTTCTTTATCACACGAAGAAACACGAAGAAGCCACGAGGGACCACGAAGAATGCTAAATGCGCTTAATAGTGCGTAACGAATGGGTGTAATGGTGTATCTCCTCATTGAAGATTCCCTGGTGATCCAGCTGGTCCATACGAACGGAGCCGGAAGCATGAACGATCGTATTGTCAGGCATGATGATGCCGGTATGAGTGATGTGACCTTCATCATTCTGAAAGAATGCCAGGTCGCCTGGTAAAGCATCATTCAGGAAATGGACGGTTTCACCCCATGTCACCTGTTGTGATGCATCACGGGGAATGGATTTGCCGGCAATTTTATAAACTACCTGGGCAAGCCCCGAACAGTGAATCCCGAAGGGACTGCGACCACCCCAGAGGTAGGGCGAGCCGAGGAATTGCTTCGCAATCTCCTGGACTTCCGTTCTGAAGTCCGGGTATTCCAGCTTTCTCCTTCATTCCCGTCGTCTTGAATGTCTTTCCTGGAATCGAACAGAGATTTCCGGCACAGTGATATAATGTGCTTCCGGCTACAACACCAATGCTATGAGTTGATTCGATTTCCTTAACATGGATAAGGGGCTGCCAGACTGTTGTTGAAGATCGCTCTTCAGACGGGCAAAGGGTTCAGGTGCTAGCGAAAAGTATTCATTCCTGCTGATCCATCCTTCGTACTGGTCAAAGTCGCAGCGGATATAGACCCAGTTTTTTCGCTCCTCAAGAACTTCGTAAAGTTCACCGAACAGGATCTGGCTCACCATCTCCGACTTGTGATCGGCGTTCTCCTCATCGGAACAATAGTATTCAGGCAGATTCCGTATAGCATCGCAGATCGACTTAGATATCAAAGATAATCAGATTAACTCTAATAAACATCTAAATTGCAAATAGCACAAAGCACATTGTAAATTGGTTAAAAATTTACAGTTTACAATGTGCTTTTTACAATTTACTACATTCCAGGTTGTTTGCTACTTCTTGCAAATATTTTTGACGCTTTCGGCCCAAGATTAAAAATCAGGTCGATGATGCTCAGATCAGGAAGAAATCCGTATCGGTCAGCAAAGACTTGGGGATATTCGGGAAAGATCTCTTTCGGGAATGGCTTTTTAGGATGGATTACATGGCGAAAATCAAGACCATCATCCGTAGTTTTGATGAAAGTTTCATTGTAGCTCACTTGAACATCTAATTTCAGCACTTTACTAATAGCTTGATAAAGCTGATGATTCCAATCAATCAGCCCACCGGCCGGAACTGAAAAAATATCATGAAACAGATCCCTGTAAAATAAAATACGGCGTCCCGCTGTAGGAAGTCTCGATTGCACGCCAATGCCTTACCTGCCATGGTTCATCATGGGAGCAGATTATATCCTTTGTTTTAATATTGATTTCACCATGTCTGACAGGGACAACCAATACCGGAGTCCCCGAAGGGCTATAGATGTGACAACGGTTTCTATAAGTTTGTTTAGGGAAGGTCTCCTCTTTTTCAATGATAGCCTGTTTAGCATTCAATAAGCAGGCAAACCACGAAATTGGAGGTATATAGGCGGTAGGCGGAAAAGATTCTTTCAGATACTTGCATCGCTGAATAATGATCTGTTTATAACACATCAAACTTAGTGGAAAATATCATAAAAAAGAGGCTGTCAGAATTGACAGCCCCCTTTTTGTTGTTGTTATGAAAACTGATCTTACCAGTTAGTTCTGAGTTTTGAGAAGGATATCTTCGATAGCCTTTTTGAAGGTCTGCTTTGGCAATGCGCCCATGGCCATCTGCGGCTGTCCGTCCTTCGGGCAGAAAAGCAGCGAAGGGATGCTGCGGATGCCGAAAACTGCTGCCAGCTCCTGCTGGTCTTCGGTATCTACTTTATAGATATTGATCTTGCCCTTGTATTCTTCGGATAATTCTTCGAGGATCGGGGCTACCATCTTGCATGGGCCACACCAGTCAGCGTAGAAGTCGATGAGACAAGGCAATTCACCTTCATACTTCCAATCTTTGTTCTGTTCAAAATTGAATACTTTTTCCTGAAATGTCTGTTTTGTTAAATGTTCCATATACTTATCTCCTGTTTATTTTCTGATTATTAGTTGGTTTGTGTACTTTGAGGTTTCAGCAGGAAATCATCGATGATTCTGCTTGTATGCTGCTTTGTCCATGGCTCCCATCTGGGCGGACATCGAGAAGAGCAAGGTCCCGGCCTGGTTGCTGGTGGTGGACACCGAGGGGCTGTCCGTCCTCACCGCCTTCGCCGCGGGGAAGCTCAGCGCGGAGCACGTGCAGAAGGGGTTGGAGAAGAGCGGTGCGAGGGTCCGTTCGAAGAATGGCATACTGATCATACCGGGTATGGTGGCGCGTCTGGCCCCCAAGCTTGGCGAGGTCACCGGGATGAAGGTCCTGGTAGGCCCTAAGGAGTCGTCCGGGCTGCCGAAGTTCCTGAAGGGGCTATAGGCCGACCGTCACTTTTTGGCCTTCTCGAAACGCTTCCTCTGCTCGGTCAGAGGGTCGAGGCGCTTCAGCTTGCTGGCGGACTCCCTCCTGGTCAAGAAGTCGTAGGACCATGCCCAGATGTCCCACCTGCTGTTATGCTTCCGAATGTTGGGTGGCCTCACGAACTTTGGCTTGATGTGGAACATACCCATGAGGAAGCGCTTGGTGCGACCGAACCTGCCGGTGTACTCTGCGTATATGGATACGAGATTGAACTCGATGGCCAGCAAGGCCATGATGAGGAGGATCTGGCCCATCATCTCCTGGTAGAAGAACTCGCCCATCAGGATGATGACCATGAACGTGATGTTGACGCTCCGCACGAAGTACCGGACGCTGAGGCCTGGGGCATTGAACACCTCGACGAAGCGAAGCAGACCATATGTGGCCGTCAGAATAGCGGTCACCCCGATCAGCACATAGGTGGTGGTGTCCAGCTCATTGGTGAAGATCTCGAAGATGCTACGGGCGGCTATGAACGCCAGTAGAATGGCGAAGAAAGTGCCGTGCCTCGACTCCTTCGTTGGTATCAGAATCCTCTTTAGATCCATCCCATCCCGACGTCATGCATATGTCTGACAATTAATTTTAATCTATCGCACATGCCAATCAGGTTGTTCGATTCATCTGAACCTGTCGGACATCTCCCTGACCATGGAGAATAGGATGGACCGATCGCTCAGGATGGACAGGGGCTCCCCGGTCACCGCGAGGTCGACCACCTCCTTATCCTCGGGGAAGAACAAGGTTTCCTCGACCCCTAGGCCCTTCGCCATCTCCATGACGTTGGAGGCCGGGGGATCGGGGTACGGTTCACAACCAGAATACGACGCACCACCTTGAGCTCCATCTCTTCGGCCAGCACGAAAATGCGCGCGGCGGTGTCCAGACCGACCTTGGTGGCGTCCGATACCACGATGAGGACGTCCATGCGCTTGGTGGTCCGCCTGGAGAGATGCTCCATGCCGGCCTCGTTGTCGATGACGGCGTAGGGATACTTGTCTATCGCCTCATCTATGAAGGTGCGCAGCACGTTGTTGATGTAACAGTAGCAGCCCGGGCCTTCGGAACGGCCCATGGTCAACAGGTCGAAGTCATTTCCTTCGGTCTTGGCGAGCTCCAATGCGTAACGGACCGCCTCGTGCTTACTACCAGGTGGAAGGTCCTCAGCGTTCTTGAGGAGGTCCTCTCGGAGTCCACCGATGGTGCGCTCGACCTTGACTCCCAGTCGCTCCCCGAGGTTCGAGTTGGGATCTGCATCGATTGCCAACACCACATCCCTGCTCCTCTCGGCCAATGCCCGGACGATGAGGGCGGAGATGGTGGTCTTCCCGACGCCGCCCTTACCGGCGACAGCCACGATGAAGGTCACCTCACCCCTCCAGACGATACCTGTCCCTGACCGCCTTGGAGAGCCCGTTGAGGGTGTGGAGCGCCCTCGCTGTCCATTCCTCGTCCAGCCCGCCCATGCCGCACTGAGGCGTCAACAGGGACTGCCGTAAGATGGTCCCTCGGTCAAGACCCTTGGCGACCAGGTCGTCCAGGCACTTTTCGAACCTATCGAGTAAGGAGGTGGCGCTCTCCTCGGCGAGGCGGCTGTCCAGGTTCGGGACGATGCCCCAGGATAGAAGTCCGCCTCTTTCGAGGAACGCCTTCAGCTCCTTGGGGTAGAGGGCGACAGAGAACGCATAGCTATAGGCATCGAAGGACAGGAGATCGATATCGGTGGAGAGGACCATGGGCCAGTCGGTGTTGCCACAGCAGTGTATACCTTTGATGCAGTTCAGGCCATGCAGCACCTCGTCGATCCATTCCACACCTTGTCCGTCCCGATGGGGGCGAACGGTGTGCCGACCAGCGAGAGCGACGGTTCGTCGAGGAACATGATCACGTTCGAGGCCCGCTCCTTGAGCTCCCTCTCCTGCCAGCGGGCGCACATGTTCAGGTTCTTGCGGATTATCTCCCCGTACGTCTCGTCGTAGAGAGCGGACTTGCCGTTCTGGTCGAACACCTGCAGCCCGCAGCTGATAGGACCGGTCACCTGACCTTTGATGGCCTTTATGCCCTTGGGGATAGAGCGGTCGAGGAATTCGTACAATCCACGGAAGGCGCTCCGGGGATAGGTGAAATGGTCCATGTCCTCGCCCAGAACAGCGGTGTAGAACCCCTCCGGGTCATAGTGCGCGAGGTCGACGGTGATGCGCTTGGCCTCCCCATCGATAAGTATGCCAGGGAGGTGCGTGGAGAATTGCGCGTACATGTTCTCATGGAATCCCAACTCAGGCAGTTGAGGCCAATAGGGCACTTCCTTGAGCTCCTCGAAACCAGGTCCACCGCTCGGGCTGGGTCGCTGAAGGGCAGTGAGCCTATGCAGGTGGGCGCGCAGTTCCAGTCCATATGGGCCGATTGAGCGGCTGGTTAAATACCTTTTTCTCAGGCGATGTTTACAATTGGTGGATTAATTCGAAATCGTCCAACCTCATCTGACCTTCCTTGGCGGGCGGTATGATGACCTTCTTTAGATTGTCCATCAATATCTGCATCCTCTGTTGGAGGATCAAAGTTGCCAGCATGGAGACATTTCTCCAAATCTATCTTGATTACCGGCTCTAAGTGCGGACAGTATCTCTCCCGGTCCTTTCCAAGGAAAAGCAATCGAGGGAATTTTTCCCTTATCAACATGTAGTTGAGCAACCTCCCGACCTACACGACCGTTACCATCCGTGAAGGGATGGATGGTCTCAAAAGAATAATGAAACAAGATGGCGGACTCGAACGGATGCAACCCTTCGTTCAGATCAGCATAATAGGTATCGATGGCAGACCGGAGCTCATCCACTATCATAATCGCAGGGACTGGCGATATGGGGCATCCGGCGATGGCGATGTCATCCGTCCTTCTGAAGGTTCCGGCGGATTCTGAGTCGATATTGTCCATGACCAATGCGTGCAGGTTGCGGATGAAGTCCACGTCGACCTTCTTCCGGTACGAATTTCTATATTGAACGACTTTTTTAAAGTTCTGCACCTCGTTGATCTCTCGCAACTTCTTGTTCTCAGGGAGTAACACCGCCAATAAGAGGTCACGAGTCTGTTCCAATGAAAGGGTATTCCCTTCATATGTTGTCGTGCCAGAGATGTAATTTATCTCGAAGTTACGGTCATAGAGTTCGAGCTCATTGACGGTGAGCGATTCGTGGAACCTTTGAAAAATGAACCTTAGTTCCTCCAGCTCAAGGATCTGGTCTTCATCAAGGTATTTCGCTGTGTAATGAGGTCCACTTAATTCGGCCTTCTTTTTGGCGGCCTTGATCTCTAGCTCGTATGCATGTTCTATCTTGAATGAATCCAGCTCTTTCTTGGTAGGGGGGGTCCCTGAGCGGATGTATTTCAAGACCTTTCGCTTCCTTCCTTTGACCTTGATATCCTTGACTAAGAAATATCTAGGTCGGCCAGATGCCGAATGGTTGATTAACCCTATATGAACCCCTCGCCATCATGGTGGAGAGGAGATAACCACTTAATTAATGTTATGAATTTTTATGGTGGTTACCTAGAATAATATTAATTTAGATCGAGGGATGAATAGATTCCTTAATCTCACTTATTTGCTCCGCCCCGCGCCACACTCGGGAACCTGGACATGTCGGTATGCGGCAGGAACAGCGAAGAGGTGAATCGATCGAAGAAGGCCTGTTTGGTGGTGAGCTCCAGATAGGTCATGGTCTGGTAAACTTCCTTCGCCTCCTCCCTCGCATCGCTCGAGAGCAGCGTCATCCTCGCTCCGCCCAATGCAGCGTTCCCGAGGAACTCGAAGCGGTCCCGCGGCAGGTCTGGCAGCAGGCCGATGTTGATGGCCTTGGCCATATCGATGTAGTTCCCGAAACCCCCAGCGATGTAGACCCGGTCCAGGTCCTCGAACTTGAGGTTCACGCTGTCCAGCAGCACGTCGCATGCAGCGTAAAGTGCGGCCTTGGTGCGGATGATGTTGGCGATGTCGTCATCGTTGATGACGATGTCCTTGGCAGGGGCGGTGGGTGTGGCGTTCCATACGCCGGACTTGGCCTTCATCGCCAGGCTCAGCGTCATCGCCTTGGTGTCCTTGGCGGGGACCACCACGAACTCCCTACCCCCATCGTACGGCCGCACCTTATCCGACCTGACATCCTGGATATGCCCCTTCCGGTCCAATATGCCACGGGTGAACATCTCCGATACGAGGTCGATCAGGCCCGACCCGCAGATGCCCCTGGGTTTGTCCCCTCGTATGGTCTGGTAGTTGACCTTGTAGTTCTTGTCGATCGAGACCTTCTCGATGGCCCCGGTCATGGCCCTCATCCCCGAGGCGACCTCCCCGCCCTCGAAGGCCGGTCCGGCCGAGCAGGAACAGGCGACCATCCAGTCCTTGTTCCCTAGCGCCACCTCACCGTTCGTCCCTACATCGATCAACAGGGACGTGCCCTCGCGATGGCGCATGCCGCTCGCCACGACATCGGCGACGATGTCACCCCCCACATAGCTCGCTCTCCCAGGCACTATGTAGATGGGAGCCTCGGGATGGATACGTATCCCCAATTCCTTCGCCCGATAAGTCGAAGGGAAGTTCGTGACGGAGATGTATGGATCATAACGTATCTGCTTCGGATGCAGGCCGAGCAGCAGGTGTATCATGGTGGTGTTCCCGGCGATCGACATCGCCGTCACCTCCTCGCGACAGACCTTCTTGTTGGTGGCAGAGCAGATGTCCGATAGGACCACCACCTGGGATATGAGGTAGTCGATGCTCTCCTGGATCAGCTGTTGCAGCCGCTTCAGGCCACCGTCCTCCGCGAACGCGATGCGGGCGAGGATGTCCTCCCCGCACATGATCTGCTTGTTGTAGTCAGATGCCTGGGCCACGATGTTCCCGGTCTTCAGGTCCACCAACGTCAGGACCACCGTGGTGGTCCCTATGTCCAATGCGATGCCGTAGTTGCGCTCCGATGTGTCCCAGTTGAACACATCGATCAACCGGGGATGGTGGTCCGAGCGGTCCACGACCGCGGTCACCCTCCATCCGCTGTCCCTTATGACCCGGGGCATGTGGCGCAGCATGTCCAATGGCACGTAGAGATCTCCCTCCTCGATGCCTAGGGCGACCTCCAGTCGCTCCACGTCCCCCAGGTTGTTGTCCAAGCTGGGGACGGGCATCTCCAGATAATGGGCGATGGTGAGGGGGTGCAACGACACCACATCGGCCTTGCTAAAGCTCTCGTAGATCTGAAGGTCCTCGATGCGTGATTCCTCGGGGACGAAGATGGCGGCATTGCCGTTCACGGTGGCCCTGCAGGCCAACCTCCAACCCTTCTGCAGATCGGAGTCGCTGATCAACTTGCTGTGCTCAGAATCGGTCTTGCCCTCCACCAGGACCTTGCAGCGGCCACAGGTGCCCTTGCCCCCACAAGCGCTGTTGATCTCCACCCCGGCGCGGAAGGCCGCCTCGAGGATGGTGGCCTTGTCATCAAGGATGATGTCCACGTTCTTGGGGAAGAACTTGACCGAGAAGCTCATGGGCATGAATCAGGACGGCTGGTATATAACTTTCAGGCTGGGCGCCCGCCGTAGAAACGGCAAAGCGAGCGGCAGAAGGCATAGGCCACCCATCGGCTGGCATTCTTGTCCCCGTTCCTGAGGAACTCAAGGTCGAACGATCCGTCCGGACGTTGCCGCGATGACATCCAGGTGATCGCCTTATCGATATTATGATCGTCGGGTGGATACCCCAGGCGGGACAATGTGTCGAGGGAGGAGACCAGGTCGGTGTACCAGAACGGGTAGGAGAACTTTGTCCAATACCCCTTGGCCTTTCGGTCCGTATAGGCGTCCGTATGGAAGAAACGTGACTTGAGCAATTCCGCCGCCTGATAGGTCACCTCGCTCTTGCGCCAGATGGGATGGGCCGCGAACGCGCGGAGCACGATGCCTGTGGCCCATTGCGAGGAGGGCATGGAACGTACCGGTGGTATGGGGTCGGATGACATGGCCTCCCGTATGGTCCTCATTCCCGCGGTACGGAAGGGAATGGCCCATCCTCCGTCATTCTGGCGGACGGAGAGCAGCCAATCGAAAAGCCTGCTCGTGCGAGGGTCTCTGGCGTAACCGGCCTTGATGAGCAAGGCGGCGATGGCACCAGAATAGTTCGGGGAGTACTGGTTGCAGTATATCCCTCGGATGTCCCCCTCGTGGTCCTGGAGGGATAGCAGGAACTCGCATGCCTTGGTGATGGTCGTGTGCTTCCGTCCCAGACCGTACTTGTCCACCAGGATGGCCAGGTTGCGGTAGGTCTCCAGGTATTCGTAATCGCATCCGATGGAGCGCTTTCCAACGTATCGCCAGGACCCGTCCGGTCGTTGCTTTTTGACCAAGGCCCTGACCTCGGGGCAGAAGAGAAGGCCATCCGACCTGAGGCCGGTGACGCCAAGAAGGTTCCTGTTCACGAAGAACTGCAGCGCGAGGTCATCGCTCTCGAGCAGTTCGGGGATCGGGTCATAGCGCAATCGTTCCTTCCAAGGCATGGGTGACACCGGATGGTCATTTCTTTTTGAGGCCCTTCCCCATGTGGAAGGCCCTACCCAGGCATTTTCCTGTGGCATAATATGAGCTGTTGTCCGGGCTGTAGAAGAAGGGTTTGACGAGATCGATGTTCGGGTCCTCGCCGTTCAAGCAATCCTCGTCCATCTTGACGTCGAGTATCTCACCCACGAACTGGGTATGGAGGCCGATCTCCTTATGGTAGATCAATTGACAATCGAGGACCAGGGGGAACTCTTTGACATAAGGGGCGTTCACCCGGTCGCTCTTCACCGGTGTGAGCCCTGACCCCTTGAACTTGTCCGTATCTCGTCCAGAGGTGGTACCTAAGTAATCCGCCTCGGCGACAAAGTTCTCCGAGGGGATGCTGATAGTGAACTCCCGGCGTTCCATGAGATTATGATATGTATAGGTCGCCTTGCGTAATGAGACGCTTACGCAGGGCGGGCTGGAGCAACAGATACCACCCCAGGCCGCGGTCATGGCGTTGGGCTTTCCCTTTTCATCATATGTCCCGACGATGAAGACGGGAGTGGGATAAACGAGCGTTCGGGCACCGATGGACCTCTTCATGTTCCTCACCTGCGAGGTTATTACGGACCCTGTCGCATAAAAAGACTTGTCCCTTTTGGGCAAAAAGCAGATAGAGCGGACGAGCATTCGTAATGCGATGGCGGACGAACACGACCATGGGGAGGAGGGCCATGGGCACGAATTGTTGCCAACGCAGAGGGCGGTGACCAAGCCGTTGGTCCTGGCCTTGGCCATCACCGCCGCCTTCGCCGTTTTCGAGCTGGTGGGAGGTTGGCTATCCAACAGCCTTGCGCTGATATCGGATGCGGGCCATATGTTCACCGATGTGCTCGCCCTCGCCCTCAGCCTAGGGGCGGCCATCATCGCCCTGCGAGAGCCGACCGATAAGCAGACGTACGGTTACCTGCGCGTGGAGATCGTCGCGGCCTTGCTGAACGGTATCGCACTGGCGGTCCTCGCAGCGATAATCATCTATGAGGCGTTCATCCGTTTCCAGCAGCCTCAGGACATCGATGCGGACCTCATGCTCATGGTGGCATCGATCGGCCTGGTGGCCAACCTCACCAGCGCGTTGGTGCTCAGGAAGCATTCCCACGACAACCTGAACGTGAAAGGCGCATTCATACATGTGCTGGGGGACACCATGTCCTCAGTAGGGGTCATCGTGGCCGCCCTGCTCATCATCTTCTTCGACCTCGTCGAGGCGGACCCGATAATCAGCGCCGTCATAGGCGTGATCATCCTCTTCAACGCCATCGGGGTGGTGCGTCAGGCCCTGAATATCTTGTTGGAGTTCACGCCGGGGCACATCGAGGTGGACGAGGTCCGTTCGGAACTAATGAAGGTGGATGGCGTGGAGGAGGTCCACGATCTGCACTTCTGGACCATCGCCTCGGGCGTATACTCGATGAGCGGGCACATCGTGGTCAAGGACCAACCGATATCCGCTTGCTCATGCATCATCTCGGCATGCGAGGAGGTGCTCCGGGAGAGGTTCCACCTCTCTCACACCACGCTCCAGCTGGAATCGTCGGCGTGTGGGATCGACGCCTGCGTGTTCCGATCGAACAATGGGAACAAGAAAGGGAAAGAGAAGTGAAGGTATGCGGGATGGACGGCCACATAGATGCCCATGCACCCTGGCTCCAACTAATGCCGGAAGATCCTCACGCCGGTGAACACCATGGCCATACCATGTTCGTCCGCCGCATCTATAACTTCCTGGTCCCTCATCGACCCTCCCGGTTGGATAACCGCCGTTACCCCGGCCTGGGCGGCCATGTCCAATCCGTCACGGAAGGGGAAGAACGCGTCGGATGCCATGACCGCCCCCTTCGCCTCCTCCTTTGCTTTGTAAGCGGCGATCATCGAAGAATCGACCCGGGACATCTGACCGGCCCCGATGCCCACCACGCGTTCGCCCTTGGCCAGGATGATGGCGTTCGACCAGACGTGCTTGCATACCTTCCAAGCGAAGAGCATCGAGGCCACCTCCTCATCGGTCGGCGAGCGTTTCGTCACCACCCTGAGCATTTCCGGTGTCACATCGATATAACGATTGGTCTGGACCAGGATACCTCCCTTGACCTTCTTCATCTTCGGCTCTGGGGATCGGTCGATGGTGATGGGGCCATTGGTGCGCAGAAGTCGGATGTTCTTCTTCTTCCTCAGATGCTCCAACGCCTCCGATTCATACCCCGGTGCGATGACACAGTCGACGAAGTGTGAGCCGATCTGCTCCGCGGTGGCCATGTCGACCGTGCGGTTCAGACCGATGACGCAACCGAATGCCGCCATCGGATCGACGTTGAATGCGGTCACGAACGCGTCCACCAAGTGGTCCGATGACGCGATGCCGCAGGGATTGGTATGCTTGATGACGATGGCGGTGGGCCGACTGAACTCCCGGGCCAGCTCCAGCGCGGCCTCCAGGTCGAGGATGTTGTTGTAGGATAGCTCCTTCCCATGCAACTTCTCGGACCTGGTCACGGAGACGCCCTCGCCGAACGGGTCTGTGTAGAAGGCAGCGGTCTGTTCTGGGTTCTCCCCATAGCGAAGGTCGAAGGCCTTCTCCATGCCTATGTTCAAACGAGAGGGGAAGATCTCCCCGGGGAAGCTCTTGGATAGGAAGTTGGCGATCATACAGTCATAGTTGGCCGTGGTCCGAAACGCCTCCAGCATCAACCTCTTCCTAGTCTCTATGGATAGCCAGTTATCGTTCTGTCCCATCTCATCGAGAATACCCGGATAGCTGCTCGGGTCCGTCACGACCGCCACACCATCATAGTTCTTTGCTGCCGCCCTGATCAGGGAAGGCCCGCCGATGTCTATGTTCTCGATGATGTCCTCGAGGTCGGATGGGTCCTTGCACACTGTCTCCTTGAATGGATAGAGGTTCACCACCACCAGGTCCACGCGCTTGAGGTGCATGTGGTCCAACTGCGCCATGTGGTCTGACTTGTCCCGTCTGGCCAGGATCCCGGCGAACAGGGCCGGGTGCAAGGTCTTCACCCTACCGTCCAGCATCTCCGGGAACCCGGTGAGCTCCGAGACCCCGATGGTGTCGAAGCCCTCCTTGCGCAGCAATGCGGCCGTGCCTCCGGTGGAGACGATCTCCACTCCCAAATGCCTCAAACCCTTGGCGAGGTCAACGACCCCTGCCTTGTCAGAAACGCTGATGACGGCGCGCTCGATGCGATTCAAACCCTAGCCTCCGGATCATGATGGCAAAAGCACGAGGCTATGCCGGCAGTAAATGCCGCAATGGCACATAAAACTAATCCCGGATCATCGATCCCTTAGATGCTCCAGCATGCGCTCGGCCGCTTGCGCCTTCGCCTCGCGCTTGGTGCGGCCCTGACCGTTGGTGGAGCGGTCCGGCAGTCGAAGCCAGGCCTGGAAGTACTGTGCGTTGCCGTCCTTCACCTCCAGGGTGGTGTACTGAGGGCTGGGCAGGCGATGCTGGTCGCACCACTCCTTCACCTTGCTGATATGGTCGATCCGTTGGAACGCCTGCTCCATCGCGGTCGGGGGGGCCATCCTGTCATAGATGAAGCCCCGTGCCGCGTCCATGCCACCATCAAGGTAGATCGCCCCTATCAGGGCCTCGAGCACATCGGCCACCATCCCCTCGGTAACTTTCCCTTTGACGCTCGCACCCACATCCATATACGGTTCCAGATGGAGGTCCTTGGCCACCTCCACGAGGAAGGTGCGGTCCGTCAGGACGCTCCTCTTCCTGGTCAGTCCGTGCTCTTTCTCATATGGAAAGCTCTTGAAAAGCGCATCGGAGACGACGAAGGAGAGCACCGCGTCGCCCAGGAACTCCAGGCGCTCATTGTTGGGCGAGCCTGCGGAGCGATGCCTCAATGCCTGCTCCAAGAGAGCGCGGTCCTCGAAACGGTGACCGATGAGGCCCTCCAGCTCTTCCCATGTGAACTCCATGCGCTTTGACCCTCTGTCCTCAAGGTCGTTGGACCGATAAGAACCCTTTTAACAGTCGTGGGCATACATCGACGAAGGTGGTCTCATGTTAGTGATCAGCGAGCGTGTCAATGGGCTTTTCAGCGCGGTCGGAAGGGCGATAGACAAGCGCGACGCCAAGTGGGTGCAGGAGCACGCGATGCAACAGTTGGATTGTGGCGCCACCGTCCTGGACGTCAACGTCGGCCCAGGCCGCGAGGACGGACCCGCTGCCATGGACTGGTTGGTGCGCACCATCCAGGAGGTCACGAGGCGCGACCCTCTGCCTGGACACCCCCGGACTGAAGACCATGACCGCTGGTCTGAAGGCGGCGAGCAACCCGGTCATCATGAACTCCACCACCGCGGAGAGGAAGCGGATGGAGACGTTCCTTCCGCTCTGCCGCGAGCATGGCGCGGACATCATCTGCCTGACCATGGACGAAAAGGGAATACCGAACGACGCGGAGACGCGAACCGAGCTGGCCATGACCATGGTCACGGTGGCCATGGAACATGAGGTCATGCCAGACCGCCTACTGCTGGACCCGCTCATCCTCCCGATCAAGGCGGCCCAGGACCAGGGTATGAAGGTGGTCAAGGCCATCGGGATGTTCCAGGCGCTCAACGAGCCGCCCATCCGCACCGTGGTCGGCCTGAGCAACGTTTCCAACGGCTGCAAGGACCGACCATTGGTGAACCGAACCTACCTGGCCATGCTCTGGGGGCAGGACTGAGCGCTGCCATCCTCGACCCAGAGGACAAACTGCTCATGGAGACGGTCAAGACCGGTCAGGTGCTCCGCAACGAGAAGCTCTACTGCGACGACTTCCTGCGGGCCTGAGACGCCTTCACGGTGGAAATGGCACGATCTTGAGGCGTAGGGCGGACCAGACCTCGTCCACCGAGAAGTTCGACACAGCGTCCATTCCAAACGTCCGTGCGTTGGTCCATATGATGTCTCGGTTCAGATCGGTGTCCATCCCAGATGTGCCTTTGGGATAGATAACCCATAGTGCTGTGCTGCCGCCCAGTGATCCCTTTAACTCTGAAAGTCGACTCTCCAGTTCTGCCATGAGATGGACGAAGACCAGTACCACCGATGCCTGGGGGTGCATCGTCCTCTCCATGCGACAACCGTGAGGCAATGGCCCCAGCATCGACTCGAAACCCTCGGGCGCGTCGATGACCACCAATACCTGCCCTGGTCTCAGATGCAGTTTCTCGGGAATGCTCTTCGGCGACGCCTTGGTCATGCGATTTATTATTGATCGCGCAAGGATATCACACTTGCTGAGGACCGAGGTCGCTCCATCATGGCTCAGAATCATAGCACTCCCTCCGGCCGGAGAGGCCATATGCCACCCATGGCGGGGTCGCTCCCAATGCTGTGAAGCGCTCATACCATAGAACTTGGGCTCCGCGGACACCGCGATGAGAATGGCGACCCCGAGAAGCCCTTGTTCCTCAGGTGCTCGACCTGGGCATAAGGCCCGCGTCCCGTACGATCTCCGGGACTATCTCCTCCCAGGCGACGGCCATGATGTGCACACCATGGACGCCCTCTATGCTCCTGAGATGTTCGATCTGTTCCAGGCAAAGGCGGGCCCCCTCGGTCTTGGGGTCCTTCGCAGCCCTCATGCGGTCAATGATCACATCTGGAACGATCATACCTGAGACCTTGGTCTTCATGTACTGAGCGACCTTGTGCGATTTCAAAGGCATCACGCCAGCAAGTATGTGCACCCGCTCATGCAGGCCCCGCTCTCGCACCTGGGCCATCCAACGCTCGAACCTTCCCATGTCGTAGATGGACTGGGTCTGGATGAAGTCCGCCCCGGCGTTGATCTTCTTGGCTAGGCGTTGCACCCGGAACTCGAACGGATCGGCGAACGGGTTGGCGGCGGCACCGAGGAACAACTTGGGCGGTACCTCCAGCTTGTCCCCGCCCCACACCTGACCCTCGTCCCGCATCTTGCGGAAGACCAGGAGCTGCTGTATGGAGTCCAGGTCATAGACGTTCTTCGCCTCCCTCTGGTTGCCGAAGCATTGGTGGTCCCCGCTGATGCAAAGTACGTTCCGAATGCCCAGTGCGCTCGCCCCCAGTATGTCGGATTGCATGGCCAGGCGGTTGCGGTCCCGACAGGTCATCTGCACGACCGGCTCGACCCCCTCCTGGAGGCATATCATCCCGGAGGCGATGCTGGACAGCCTCACCATGGCGGTCTGGTTGTCAGTGAGGTTGAAGGCATCGGCATAGCCACGCATGGCACGGGCATGCTTGATGACGACCTCCGGGCTGGCCGACTTTGGCGGCCCTATCTCTGCCGTGACTGCGAACCTACCTGCGCTGAGCACCCTCTCCAGTTCGCTCCCGGCCTTCATCTGGTCCCCTCCAGTATTCTCCTCTCTTCCGGGTCGAGGATCGCCTCTGCACGGACGACCTTGCGTGGACCTCCACTGCGGCTCGGCCTCCAATCCTTGGGTGGTATCACGACCTCGATGAGGTCCAGTCGACCCAGACGCTCCAGGCTGTGATATATCTGGTCCCAGGCGCAGGGTGTGTCGGGGGCTATCTCACACTTGCCGTCCTGGGAGCCCCCGCAGGGACCGTTCATCAGCGACTTGGCGCATCTGGCCACAGGGCATATACCGCCTGTGAGGTGCAGCACGCAATCCCCACAACCGCCGCACTTCTCCTGAAAGACCCCTGGCTCCTCGGGTGCGCCCATGTTGGATGTGTCCAGCCCTGGCACCACCCTTACCTGAGGAAATATCCCCTGGATGACCTGGGCCCCGACCCCGCAAGCCAGGGAGATGACGCAATCGCGGTCCTTGATGGCCTCACGCAGCTGACCGACCCATTCCTTCTCACAGGCCCGCTCCAGCGTGATCTCCGCTACGTCCCAGCCCTTACCATGGACCTCCGAGTGGAGCCTAAGGGCCTCGGAAAGCACCCCGACCTCCTTCTCCCCACCGGCCAGGCAGATGGCGACACAGGAACGGCAGCCCACCACCAATACGTTCTCGTGCGATTCCAGGATGCTGATTACACTTGGCAACGGTTTCTGCTGTGCGATGATCATGATCTCACCTTGTTGATCGGGCTCTGTCCCATCCTTTCGAGACGCCCTTCCATCTCCTGGACAGCCTCGACGAATCGCCATGCCTGGTTGGACGCCAGGTTGACCATCTCCAGGCGCTCGGGCTCGATGCCCACCTGGACCAGGATCTGCTTTGACTGGACGATGCGCTTCCTCGCCTCGATGTTACCATATTGGAAGTTGCAGTTGCCTTCCAGGCAGCCCACCACCAGGACCGCGTCCGCCCCCTCGCGGAACGCCCTCAGCACATGCTTCACGTCCAGTCGGCCAGTGCAGGGCAGGCGAATGATCAGGACGTCTGGACTGTAACCTTTGCCCATGGTCCCTGCCAGATCTGCGGCCGAGTAACCGCAGTAGGAGCAGGTCATCGCAATGATCCTCATGGACCGCCTCCCCGCATGGCCGTTACCAACTGTCTTTCGATCTGGTCATCTCGGAAGGAATATTGCTGGATCGCCTTGGACGGGCAAATCCCCACACAGATCCCGCAGCCCTGGCACGTCGTTATGTCTATGATGGCCTTCCCATCCGTCCCGATGCTGGGGGCCTGGTAGGGACAGATGCGCACGCAGGTGAGGCAGGCCGAACATTTCTCGGACCAGACCTCCGCCACCTCTCCGCCGCTGCGGACCTCGCCACGGAGCATGGTGGACGCCTTCACCACCGCGGCCCGGGCCTCCAAGGATGGCCCTGAACCTAAGCTCCTCTCCGCCGCGGTCCCGCAAAGGAATACCCCTTCGCGCACCGTAGAGCTCGGCTTGAGCTTAGCGTTCGCCCTGACGAACCGACCATCATCGCCGATGGGTAGTCCAAGGGCCTTGGCGTAAATTACCGTGCCTCGAACTGCGGTCCGGTCGTCCAACACCAGTAGTTCACATGCTATCGTTATCTGAGCGCCGAGGTGCACATCGTGCACCGTCAGAGAGCCCCCGTCCTGTAGAGGGAGCCCGTCGGTGCGCAATATCCTGACGCCGGACTCCATGGCCTTGCGGTACCCCGCCTCGCACTGACCGAAGGCGAATATCTCCCTGGTGACTATCGTGACCCTAGAGCCTGGCCTTGTGGTCCTGAGGAAAAGGGCATTGTGCACCGCCTCATGCGTGGACAGTGGGTCGAAAGCGCTCTCCCCCTCCTCGTCCATCGCTAGCATGACCACGTTCTGTGGTATCGGCCCTCCATCGCGCAAGGCCTCCTCGAGACCATGTTGAGAGATGGTCCTCCCATGATACCTGTCCATGAGTGGATTGGGTATCTCCTCCTCATCGATCGCAAGGACCACCGCCCCGACCGCTATCTCCGTCTCGCCCAGAGGTGTGTCCAGGACCGCCCGGAGATCGCCAAGGGGGCCCTTGAGGTCGAGGATCTGCGTGTCATTGAGCAGCGTGACCCTATCATCGGCCTGGGAGAGGAACTGTTCAAAGCTTCCCTCCTCCAAGCTGATGACCTCTTCGCCGTGGGCCTCGTCGACCGCCTTCTCCTTCGGATTGACCATGAACACCTCGTGCCCTTGGACGTAAGCCTCACGGACGGCGACGCAGGCGCTATGGCCACCTCCCAACACCATGATGGTCCGGGAGATGGGACCCCCTTCCTTATGGGGAGGGACCTGGAGCATGGCGCATCTTGCCAAGGAGATGTCCAGCAGACGTAGGGCCTTCTTGCTTGCAGAATCCCTACCATGGACCGATGCGCATTGTTCCTTGAGATTGCATATCTCCACCATGTAAGGGTCGATCCCTCCATCCCGGGCCACCTGGAACATCCGTTCGCTCAGAAGCCTGTATGAGCATCCGGCGATCAACAGGCGGTCCACCTCGCCCGAGCGGAGGGTCAGTTCCATACGGTCCATGTCCTCGGGGCCACAGCATTCCGTCATCAGGTCGACGCTGCGTACCAATGGATGGGATAGGGCCCGCTGCAGGAGCGCCTCCATCTCCAACCTCTCCGACACCGCCCCTCGGCAGCCGCAGAGGAAGACGGAGATGCCCTTGGCCTGGATTATGGGGGAGTGTGCGGGCGGCACCTCGCTCATTGCAGGCCCTCCAAGTAACGGATTATCTTGCCGGCGGCTACGGCCCCCTCCATGGAGCTCTCCTCGATATCCTTGGGACCGGTGCAGGCACCGGCGAAGACCAATCCCTTGGACTCCAAGGCCCTGGCCTGCTTGCCCTCCGCGAAGAAATAACCATGCTGGTTAAGCTTCACCCCCATCGTCTCCGCCACCAACGCGTTCGATGACGAGGGCACCATACCTACCGATAGGACCACCATGTCGAACTCCTCCTCGATCACCTGTCCATCGCCGGGGGCGGCATAGCGGACCATCGGTCTTCCGTCAGAGGATGGGACGATCTCCGCCGGTCTGGAGCGGACCGCCCTGACGTTATTGTTGGCCTGCGCCCATGCCAGCAGGTCGTCCTGCCGGTCGTAGGGGCGCCAGTCCATGAATAGATAGGTAAGCTTTACATCCTTGTCCGAGGCGACCAGATATTTGCCCAGTTTCAAGGAATACTTGCAACACACCTTGGAGCACAGCTGCAGTCCCATGTGAGGGTCGCGAGAGCCGACGCATTGGATGAACGCCACCCTCCTGGGGGCCTCGTGCGTTCCGGGCACGAGCACCGTGCCCGTGCGATTGATCTCGCTCTCCAGCAACCCCGAGGTGATGACACCGGGGACCCATCCCTGACCGAGCCTCGACTCTCTGCGAGGGTCATAGGTCTCGAAGCCCACCGCCACCACGATAGCGTCCGCCTCCACCGACCATTGCTCCTCTTCCTGGCCGAGGTCGATGCTCCCTTCCGGGCAGGCGTCCGAGCACAACGTGCACCCAGCATCCTTTTCCTGACAGACGTCCGGGTCGATACGATGGACGAAGCCCTGCCTAGTGGCCTTCCTCAGGATCGCTCTGGAAGGGCAGACCTGGGCGCATCTGCCACAATCATCGCATTTCGAATCATCGATGGACCTGGGGCCGAGGGCGATGGTGGCCCTATAGACCCCATGGTCGCGCTCCAACATCTCCAATCTGGCCTCGGTCACCACGGATACCATGGGGTCCTGGAGCAAGGGGTCCACCTTGTCCGTGGACAGGCAGACATCGCACTTGACGCATTGCACCCTTCCCTTACATGCCAGGTCCAGGGACGTACCCCCAATACAGGGGCCCTTCTCGATGATGGTGCAATGGGTGCCATGACGCGCGAGGGTGGATGCGGCGCTCATCCCTGCCGCCCCTCCGCCGATGATCAGAACGTTCCTCATGAAAGGCACCTCATGAACGACGCCCCTGGGCATTGGCCGACCATATTCGTACCCTTCAATGGAACCAGTGCTTCTGACCAGAGCGCGTATATAAATAGGTTGTGCGGGACCATCGCGATGTTGGCTCCAGAACGATTATTTAGACCGGACTGAGTTCGCTATCGCATGCGTCGTTGCGCCTTCACTGTCGACGTGGACCGCGATGTGAACAAGCCTTGCGCCGGTCAGACCTGCGCTGTCTCCACGTCCGCGAACGGAAACCAGGAGCCGCGCTTCCGTTCATCCGCTGTCGGACTGGTGCGCATGGTGGACCTACTGAACGATCTGGACATCCAAGGGACCTTCTTCTTCGAGGCCCGTACCGCCCTGGAGATCTCCAAGGAGATCGACATCGTGGACCTCATGAGGGGCCACGAGATAGCTAGCCATGCCTATGACCATGAGGACCTGACCGGAAAGGAGACCGGGATCATGTTGAGCGCAGCAGACCTCGATGACGTCCTGGAAAGGAGCGTCTCGGCCCTCCATGAGATCTTCGGGACCGGCAGGATGGGCTTTAGGGCCCCCTATCTGGGCGTAAGGGACGACCTGGCAGGATTGCTCACCGATAAAGGTTTCAAGTACGACTCCTCGGTCATCCTCTTCCTCAAAGAGGGCGTCATCAGACCGTTCCAACTAACGAGCGGCCTATGGGAGGTCCCTGTCGTCTGTTCCAATGATGGGGAAGGGAAGAAGATCGTGGGCTACCTATGGCCGATGCACGAGAACAACCGAACCCCCGATCACTACGTGGCCATGGTCGACCAGTTCAAAGATGGGCTCTTCGTCCTAGCGGACCATTCCTGGCATGTGGTGGAGAGCTATGCCCGTGGCTTGCTTTCTGCGGTCGATGCCGAGAACGAGCTCCTCAAGCTGCGTGCTGTCCTGGAGGGCACCTTGGACAGAGGGGTGGAGTTCACCAGGATAGATGATTACATGATGGAGCACACCGGCGAGGGTCGATGAGCTCCGGGTACGATCAGCGAAGGGATGAGTCCTATCGCGCCGCCTGGGAACTAGCATGGGAACGACTACCGGTAGAAAGGCTCGATGAGATCTCCCAGACCATGGGCTCAGCGTTCGATGGTAGGACCTTGACCATCGATGTTCTCGATTCCACCGCCTCCATAGATGTGAAGTCAAGGAGCGTGGATTCCGACCTTCCAGAGCATGACCGCTTCTTGAGCATCTTGATATTGCATTTCCTAGCTGGTGATCATCGATCCGCCGGCCCGACCGATTGGGTGCTCTTCCGCCAGCTGCCTGGAGGCGAGAGCTTCCATGCGGCGTTCCAGGAACGGGTGGTCCGAAAACTGGCGGTGGCCTTCTCCGAGGACCCCGAGACATTGGTGCGGGCGGGCAGGTCGTTGGGTGGCCATGAGGTGGACTTCGGGAGCGCGACCGTGGTGCTGGACTTCCTGCCACAGCTCCAGGTGCGGGTGACGGTCTGGCAGGGGGACGATGAGGTCCAGGGGAACGCCACGATGCTCTTCCCTGCAAGAGCGGCGAGGACGCTCCCGACCGAGGATTTCGCAGAGGTCGGAGCCATAGCGCTAGCCGCATTGCTACGCGCGGTCCGGGTCAATACAGGCCAGTGATCCTGCCGTCATCATCTATGTCCATCTTATTGGAGGCCGGTTCGGAGGGGAGCCCGGGGATGAGCATGATCTGACCGCAGACGGGGACGATGAAGCCTGCCCCGGCGGCCACAAAGACCTCGCGCACCTTGAGGACCCAGCCTTGCGGGGCACCCTTCAACTTGGGATTGTCAGTGATGGAGAGCTGGGTCTTCGCCATGCATATGGGCAGTTGCCCGAAGCCCGAGGTCTCGATCAGTTTGATGTTGCGCTCGGCCTCGCCCTCGAACACCACCTCGGACGCCCCATATATCTCCGTGGCGATCGTCTTGATCTTCTCCTTCAGGGGGCGTTCGATGTCATAGAGGAAGCGGAAATCAGGGGTCTCCTTCTCCAGGGTGTCCAGTACCGCCTCGGCCAGCTCTCGGCCGCCCGGCCCTCCCTGCGAGAAGACGAAGGACAGGGCGCAGCGCACCCCCTTCTCCCGGCAATGGGTCCTTACCATGCCGATCTCCTCGTCCCGGTCGGAGTCGAAATGGTTAATGGAGACCACAACTGGTACGCCGAATCTGCTGAGGTTCTCCAAGTGCTTGTCGAGATTGGCGAACCCCTTCCTCAGAGCGTTGGGATCGCTCTTGGCGATGTCTGAGAGCTTTGCCCCTCCGTGCATCTTCAGGGCACGGATGGAGACGACGATCACTGCGCAGTCCGGCCTCAGTCCGTTGTTGCGACATACGATGTCGAAGAACTTCTCCGCGCCCAGGTCCGCTCCGAAACCAGATTCGGTGACCACGATGTCCGCCAACTTGAGTGCGTACTTCGTCGCGATGATGGAGTTGTTGCCATGTGCTATGTTGGCGAATGGGAAGCCATGAATGAACACCGGCTCCCCTTCCAGGGTCTGGACCAGGTTGGGATGGATGGCGTTCTTGAGCAGGAGGGCCATGGCCCCCACGCAACCCAACTGATCGGCCGATACCGGCTTGCCGTCATAGGTGTAGGCGACGATGATGCGACCCAGACGCTCCTTGAGGTCCTTCAAGGATGTCGTCAGGGCCAGGACGGCGCTGATCTCCGAGGCGGCGGTGATGATGAAACCGCTCTCATGCGGCGTTCCACCGTCCCCTCGACCCCCCAGGCCTACCACGACGCTGCGCAGTTCCCGACAGTTCATGTCGATGGCCTTCCTCAGCATGATGCGCGTGGGATCGATGTTGAGCCCGTTCTCCCGGTTCAGGTGGTTCTCCAGTATGGCGGAGAGAAGATTGTGGGCGGAGGCCACGGCATGCAGGTCGCCAGTGAAGTGTAGGTCTATGTCCCACATGGGGTAGACCTGTGAGTATCCCCCGCCGGTGGCACCGCCCTTGATGCCGAATATCGGGCCAAGCGAAGGTTGCCTGAGCGCCCCCATGACCTTGTGGTCCAGCTTTCCCAATGCCTGGACCAGCCCGATAGTGGTGACAGTCTTTCCCTCTCCAGCGGGTGTGGGCGTGATGGCGGTGACGAGCACCAGCTTACCGTTGGGCCGATCGTCGTAGCGGTGCAGAACGGACAGAGGTACCTTCGCGGCGAAGCGACCATAGGGCACCAGGTCCGCCTCCCCTATCCCCAGCTTGCCGGCCACCTCGCCGATCGGCATGCACTGCGCGTCCTGAGCGATCTCTATGTTGGTCCTCATGCCATTCCTCTTCCTGGCAAATCCCCTCCCCCTATTAAATATTCATCATCTTATTGTAAGAACGTATTGGGTTCAGGGCCTCGGCAACCTTAATCTAATCGCGACATATCTGTCGGAACGAGGTCAGGCAATGACGGCGACCATCATCGACGGGACCAGTGTGGCGGATGCCATCCGTATTGAGCTCAGACAGCGAGTGGCCGCCCTGAAGGCTGTGGGCGTCACCCCCGGTCTGGCAGTGGTCCTGGTCGGGGACGACCCAGCCTCTGCCACGTACGTCCGCATGAAAGGTAAGGCCTGCGAGGACCTCGGCCTATATTCGGAGACGATCATCAGACCTTCCGATTGTCAAGAATGGGAGCTATTGGGAATCATCGACCGTCTCAACCAGGACCCGCGGGTCCATGGCATCCTGGTCCAGATGCCGTTGCCGAGGCACATCGACCCCAACAGCGTCATCGAACGCATCGACCCGAAGAAGGATGTCGATGCCTTCCATCCCATCAACGTGGGCAAGATGCTCATCGGCGTGGAGGATGGCTTCCTGCCAGCCACGCCCCGTGGTGTCCAGGAATTGTTGGTCCGCAGCGGCAACGATCCCGCTGGAAAGCATGTCGTGATATGCGGGCGGAGCAACATAGTGGGCAAGCCCCTGGCAGCGCTGCTGATGCAGAAGAGGAAGGGGGCGGATGCCACGGTGACGATATGTCACTCCAGGACCAAGGACCTTGCCTCCATCACCCGCCAGGCGGACATACTCGTCGCGGCCATGGGCATCCCCCGCTTCATCCGAGCGGACATGGTCAAGGAAGGTGTGGTCGTGATCGACGTAGGAACCAGCCGGGTGGAGGACCCCGAACACCCGAAGGGCAGCCGTCTGGTCGGTGACGTGGACTTCGAAGCGGTCAAGGAGAAGGCCAAGGCCATAACCCCGGTCCCGAAGGGGGTGGGGCCCATGACCATCGTCATGCTTATGCATAACACGGTGCTGGCCGCGGAGAGGTCCTTGCAGAGAGGGGACTAAGTTCCAATTTCAAAAAAAGGAGTTTTTGGGCGAGACGAGCAGGATCGTCCCGCCCAGGGGTTAGGGGGTCATATCCAGACTGACACGCGCTGAGGGCTCACTCCCCCGTGTCCTCCAATTCCTGTTCCGCCTTGGACAGCGACGCGAGCGGGACCGCCTCGATCTTGCGATACACCTCGTGCGGTCTGCGTCTCTCCCCATCGACCATGAGGAGGAATCCGTCCACCGAGATGTTGAACAGGCTCTCGTTCTCCCTCAGGTAGGGGAGGATGAGATCCCAGTCGGCCTCGGTCATCTTGCCGAACCGACCGCCGTTCAACTGGTCCGCGGTCACTTTGTTCATGGGGTCGCGGACGTAGATGGCGCCTCCCGATGCCAAGGAGAAGAGGTTCCCTCCCGGGTAGGGGGTGGGGAGCACCATCGGCTCTCCGTTGAGGGTGAAGCCCATGCCGTTGACGATGACGAACCCCCCTCCGTTCAACGGGTCCCCGGCCATGAACGACTCCGCCAGGTAATCCAGGCAGGTGCCGTTGATGACCACGCGTGGTCTCCCCACCGCGTTGATGAGCGGCCTACCGGCCGCGTTGCCTTTGATGAAGGCCTCCCCACCCTTGGCACCGTACATGAAGGTCTGACCGACGTCACCATGTACCACCAACCGACCGGATGCCATGATCTGGCACAGTTGGTCCTGGGCGTTGCCGTGCACCACGATATTGGCCCCGGCCAATCCGGAGGCGAGATAGTCCCCGGCCGTCCCGTATGCCTCGATAAGCATGCCCTCGGATGCTTGACCTAGGCCACAACCGAAGAACCTCTGACCGTGGGCATCGAACAGGATAGCATGGCGCCAACCGTTCTCGAAGGCCTTGCGGACCATGAAGGAGGGGCCCTCCACACCTTCCATGGGGAAATCCCGGCAATCGATTAGCAACATCGCATCCGGTCCTTTCGCCTTCGGGACCCTGTCCCTGTTATCGAGGTCGACCAGTGCTACGCCATCATGGGCAGACTCGACCCGGGGTTGGGCCCGGAACAGGGAGTTCAGGCCCTCCAGAGCCTTCTCGGTGAGGCGGCTGCGACGCAGCCTTCCCGCATCATAGTTACGATCGATGACCAGTGTGAGGAATCGGACCATCTCGTCGAATTCCTTGTGTCCCTGCTTACCTCGCTCCACCGCGGATGTGAACATCTCGGCGGCCTGGTCGGCCCTCATGGTCGGAAGGGCTGAGAGGAACGATGAGAACACCATCTCGCCCGGACCATCGGTCACGATGGCCGAGGGGGCTCGTGACGGTCCAGGCAACGGCTTTGCCAGGACGAGGTCGTCGATGCGATCGTAGTCCAGAGGCACCTGGACCGGTGTGCCGAACTTATTGGTCACCTCCAACCTCTTCCTCCCATTCTCCTCGGCTATGCTGAACACGAAGGCCCCGCCATCGGTATGGCTCCCTCCGCGGGCGTTCCAATACACATCCGCCTGCCTCGGGACGGAGGGATGGTCGGCGTTGATCGAGCGCAGAGCTGCGTCGATGGCCTGCTTCTCTGAGGCCACCAGGCCGATCTGGATATCACCCTCCACCATGGCGAACACCTGTGGCCTGAGCATGGATGTATCGGTGATGCCGATGAGCTGCTGCTTCTTGTCGTAGTAGCAGTTACGGGCGATGATGAAGAACCACGGCCCATCCGGGGAGCCGTGCATATGGGCCCGTTGTATGGCCTGGTACACCTTCTGCTTCTCCTCCGTGAGCTGATGGAAGTCCCGTTCCGTTGTGGGCGCCAGGGCCTCTATGATGTACTCCAGGGGATAGCCGTAGGCGCGGCTGAGCACATCGAAGAGCAGCACCGAGACCTCTGTGTCCGTCAGGAACAGGGGCTTGATGTTCCGCTGCGCCAGGTACTCGCTGACCGAGTGGTAGTTGGCAAAGTCCCCATTGTGCACGAGGCCCTCGTCCAGGCCCATGAAGGGATGGGCCCCGCCTGGGTGCCAGACCCTTCCCTTGGTCGGGTACCTCTGATGCCCGATCCAGGCATGGGCGGTGAAGTCCTCCATGCGATAGAAACTGATCACGTCCTCGGCGTATCCGACCACCTTCATGATGATCATGTCCCTGCCTTGGGACATGACGAACGCGGTCATCTTGCCGGAGGCGTAGTACTTCAGGTTGATGCTGAAGCTGGTCTGGTACACGAGCTCGTCCTCGGCCCGACGTCGCTCCAATTCTTTCAGGCCCTTGTCGGCGATGAATCCATCCAGAACGCTCGGCTTGGCACGACAGAAGTAGCGCCACACCTGGGGCGGTCGGACAGGGAGGTCCTTCAGGACCTCCGGGTCGTCGCTCTCGTCCACCTTGTACCTGGCATGGATCTCGTACCGGGGCTCGAGGAATTCCTTCTCCAGCGCCTCACGGACCCCGGTGTCGAGGTAGGCCACCTGCACCAGGTAGTCGTTCTCGAGGACGTCCTTGCTGACACGCATCTGCTTGGGGTCCAGGCCGACCGCGGCTATGCCGCCTCCTTTGCCGTTCCCGCGGTTGTGCATCTGCCTCAGCGACTCGAAGAAGTGGCGACCGGGCAGGGCCACGGTACTGGCCAGGCCGACCACGCCACAACCGCCCTCCGCCTCCATCTGTCTGGTGGAGTAAGGGGTCTCGCACTTCGCCATCCATCCCCGCGCCTTAATGATGTCACCCGTTTGGCTCATGCCCTCACCTCCTTTCCGCCTTCGAAGCGGAGCAGGTCGGTGCGGCCCCGCAGTTCGCTCATGTCGTGCATGTCGTAACGTGAGAGCAGGTCCCCCCACTGCCCACGCCATGCCGAGAAGAGATTGATTATCCGCTTAGAGCCCCACTCCGTATCCATCTGGTGTATCAGCTCGGGGTCGGTGGTGGCGATCCCCCTCGGGCAGCCCCTACCGCTCTCGCAGTTACCGCAACGAACGCATCCTAGGGCCACCAGCTCGGCAGTACCGATGACGACCCCATCCGCGCCCAGTGCGATGGCCTTGGCCACGTCGAGGGCGGTCCTTATCCCTCCGCTGGCGATCAATGTGACCTCCTCGCGGATGCCCTCGTTGGTCAGGAACCTGTGCACCTTGGGTATGGCATACTCAATGGGCGTGGCAATGTTCTTCTTCGCGATCTCCGGCGCCGCCCCTGTGCCCCCGTACCCGCCGTCCAGGTGGACGATGTGCGCACCTGCGTAATAGGAGCCGACCGCCACCATCTCCACGTCGTTGGGCGTGGAGACCTTGACGGACAACAATGCCTCAGGGTTGACCGAGGATATCCAGTCCAGGTGCTTCTTGTGGTCCTCCACGGAATACACGCTATGGAACGGGAACGGGCTGAACAGGGAGGTGTGCGGTACGGCCTCCCTCATCTTCGCCACCAGGGGAGTGTTCTTCTCCCAGAGCAGATGTCCGCCCAGACCGGGTTTGGCCCCCTGGGCGTACTTGAACTCGATTATCGGCGCCCTCTGTATGGTCTCCTCCTTCACTCCGAACAGACCTGTGGCTATCTGGGTGATGACATGGTCCTTGTAGGGCAATAGCTCGACTGGGTAACCGCCTTCACCTGTACATGTGAACGTACCCCATGCCTGGGCGGCCTTCGCCCGTGCCACCATGGTGTACAAGCTGACCGACCCGTACGACATCCCGCCCCCGTAGACCGGTATGTCTATCTTCAGCTTGGGACCGTTCTTGCGCCGGTTCAGCAGCACCGAGGTGCTGAATTGGTAATCCTTGGGCATGCTGCCACCCTTGGGGATGCGGAAATGCAGCTGGTCGAAACCTCCGCCGCAGGCCCCGACGTTGGCGGGATGGTCCAACGGCATGGGTTTGCCGGTCTCCGCCATCTGCCATGTCGCCAGCACCATGTCCGCCGTCCATCTGAAGTCGCCCAGGGCGGGGAAGGTCTCGCTGGCCCGGACGGAAAGTGAACCGGTCGGGCAGTTCCTGACGCAATGGAAGCTGTTGCTGGCACAGCTCGGTCCGATGCAGCGTTGATTATATGGGGGCAGGATGGTGGTGTGCCCTTCCACCCGCTTGTGGGCCCCGTACGGGCAGAGAGAAGCGCAAAGACCGCAGGAGATGCAGGTCCCTGCCCTTTCCACCACGAACCGATTGACGAACTTGAGCCGCTCCGCCGGGACCCAAGAGCTCTCCGGGATGCAAAGCTGAGGCTCAGCCACTAGCATCACCCCCGAACATACCGGCGAAGGAGTCCCGCTCCGCGTCCTCCTGGAATATCGCTCGGCCTACCTCGCCACGCAGGCGGCGCACCTCCTTGATGCCCATGGCACCGAGCACCTCCAGCATCTGGTCCCTCCAGGCGTTGCACATGTTGATCGTCCTTCCTTTCACATAGTCGCTAGGCGCGTCCTTGACCGCGGCGGGGCATTCCTCCATCCGACAATCCTTGCAGGCGCGGCAACCTATCGAAACCATCAGGGCCTCCTCGAGGCTCACGGCATCGGCCCCACAGATGATGCTCTTCGGAATGTGCTCCGCTGCGGCGATGCCCCCTCCCATGATCATGGTGACCTCGTCCCGGACCCCTGCCTTCACAAGGGACCGATGCATCTCGCGCATCGCGTCCCTGGCATAATGCCCTTCAGCATCACGTCCGTTCTGGTCCAGGAGTATATGGATGACATCGGCCCCCTTTGCTTGCCCGCAAGAGCCTCTCCTCCGTACCTGGCCCCGTCTGCAAGCGGACCCCGATTATGATCCCTGGCCTCTGCGAACGGACCGTTTTTGCCAACTCGTCCCATCCTTCGTCCCACTCGATCTCGATCATCCTGACGCCCGAGGGGACCGATGCCAGCTCCTGAACCGTCCTGATGATGGGGACCATGTTCGATTCCGGAACGTCCCGGCTCAGTCCGGCCATCCCCTGTACCGGGAAGATGAACAGGGTGTTCAGCTCCCCTGCCGCCTGGGCGTAGCCCTGCAGCATGGCCGGGGTGGCATCTTTCAACCTCGATACGTCCAATACGAACGGCACGGGCAGGTCGGCGCAGGACGCCATGGTGGTGAGCAGTTCGCCCCTCGGACCGAACTGGAGATAGGGCGGGTTGCGACAGATCACCACATTGGTGGAGATGTGCTCCCTGCCATGGATACCGTCTCGGGTAGGCCGGACTATCTCGGACATGTCCGTCCACATGGCATCGTAGCCAGGACCTGAGAACATTCCCCGATAGCCCGCTCCGAGCACCGGTATCTTGCCCATCTCGGACTCGTTCCACACGGTGAGCACCCTCTGGGGGGTCCATACCCCGTTCCCTAATGCCAAGTAGTCCTGGTTTAGCGATAGCGTAAGCGCCCTTTGTGGGCAATCGGCCACGCAACGGAAGCAGTTCTTGCACAGCTGGCTGATCGGGTCTGCCATGATGCGCGGGTCGTCTTCGCTGCGTTTGTGGACACCATACACGCAGTTGCGCTCGCATTTGCCACAATTGATGCAGTTGTCAGCCCTAGCGATCAGGAACTTCGGTACTGGTGTGTAGCGGGGTGAGACGGCCGCAGCGTGGATATGGTAGCGTTCATACATTGCCCGCACCTCCCATGCCGTTCTTGGGCGCACCAAGCACCAGTCCCTTTTGGATCAGCTCGTCATAGGCAGGCGTGGTCTCCGTGAAACGGACGAAGCCCTCTATCTCCTTGGCATCCTTGGCGTAGAGGCCTTCCAGCCTCTTTTCCAGGACCTCATAGGCCGGGATGAGCTCCAACTTGGATTGGCAGACCTGCTCGCAGGCCTTGCAGCGCATGCACAGGAAAGTGCGATGGGCATGCTCGATCGATATGTCGCTCCCGTTGACCAAGGCCCTTGCCGTCTGCAGCTTCCCCCTTGCCGTGACCCGCTCGTCCCTCAACACCTTATAGGCCGGGCAGACGGAGACGCAGGCACCGCACATGGCACATTGGTCGGCGGTACGCATCAGCTCGTCCCGTTTCTTTGGTCCCATTCCCTTCCTCGCCACGAACGAGGCGGCCCGGAGAATGGGGGAAAGTGGGCGGGAGAACTCGGCCATCACCCTCAGGCCGTTCCCAGCCACTTCGGGCGTCAGCAGCATGCTCGGTATGCCGTAGGTTCGCCCCTTGAGTTCGAAGAACTTGCCCGAGTTCATCAGGTTGCCCGGGTCGGCCCGTTGCTTTGCCTGGGCCATGTCCCTCATCTCGCTCGCGGGCATCGCATCGACGAACGAATTGTTCCAAATGCCCAGGGAATAGGGTCGGGCCCCCATGTCCACCAACGCGGCCGTGACGATCATCGACTTTACTGCATCCAATGCATAGGCGGCCTGGTTTCCCTGATCGGTGAGATAATAGCACAGCATCAGGGATTCGCTCCCCTGAAGGAAATGAACCTCTAGCAGTGGGTCGAGCGCGAAGCCATCGCATAGCTGCTCGGCCTTGGCCAGCATATCGTTCAGCTTGGCAGTGGGGGTCAGCACCTCGGCACCCAACATGCCGGGTCCGAGGCGTCTGAGCTTCATGGGGAAATACCTCTCGTACCAAAGCAATCTGGCTAGGTACTCGTCCTGCTCCTTCACGCCCTTGGACGCCAAGAGGGATACGATCGCCTTCTCGGACCGCTCATCCCCGGAGGTGACGAGCAAGGCATGGCCTCTGACCAACCGGTCCTGTCCTAGGACGCGGTTGCTATAGGCCATCTTACCGGGACTGAAGTAGATCAGGTCCTCGGGGAGCGGGTTGAGATATTTCAGGGCCAAGGCCGTGGAGACCGCCTCCTCCAGCTTCGGGAAGATCAGAAGATGGGGGCGGGACTTGGGGTCGATGGGCTTCACCTTGAGCGTGATCTCGACCACCGCGCCCAGTTGACCCTCGCTACCGAAGATCGGGCGGAAGTCCTTATCCCCTGGATAGTAGGAACGGATACCTTTGGAATTGACCATCTTGAGGGCAAGGACGTTATCGCTAAGATGACCTCCACCGAGGGAGCCGATCCCGATGCCTCCCCCTGCCACCCATCCACCCACCGTGGAGAACTTGCTGGAGGGTGATGTTATGAGCCTTAGGCCTATCATATTGAGGGCGTGGTCCACATCGGCCCAGCGTGCGCCTGCCTGGACAGTGACCAGCTTCTTGGATTGGTCTATCTCGATGATCTTGTCCATGATGCTCAGGTCCATGACGATCCCGCCATCGACCGGGACCGCTCCGCCAAATGGCGATGATGCCGAGCCGCGAGGTATCACCGTGAGGCCTTTCTCGGCCGCAAGCTGCAATACCTGAAGGACCGACTCGGGGGTGATGGGCTGTACGACAGCATCGGGGTTATAGTCCAGCAACAGGTCCTTCAGCAACTGGGGGATGTCAGATTGGTCTCTTGAGAACAGCTGGACCTCCCCTGCGCCGGACACCACCCTTAGGTCAGCGATGTGGCGCGATTCGATCTCCTTGGCCAGGCCTTGTTTTGTTTCTTCCTTAGCCTGGAACTGTACAACCTCGGTAGAGGCAGAGGCGTATTGGTCACTCGATTCCATTGACAAAGTCCCCCCGGAGGGTAAGGGATTTGATCGAGATCCACCCCCGACCCCTTCGATGACCTTCCGTCCCCATAGCGGGACGATGTCACGGCGGGAAGCCGTGAAGACATCTGGACATGTAGGGTGATATATCTCGCAACCACCCATAATTCGTCTCTATTCAAAATCATTGATAATTAGACATATGAACATTATTTTTAATAATAATATTCAAACGATTGAAAACGAAACATCGGAAAGTGCTAAAAATAGACAAATGCGCAGATAAGGGGCCGGGGAGCACTTGAGCAGATGTCGATTTCCATCGTAAAGTCCGTTCGTAAGGTTTGATCGAGCATAATATGATAATAATTTAAGATATCCGATGAAATCCACATCGTCGTAATAGTATTGACCTACCTAGATATGTCCGATTCTGAGAACTATTACTGGCTTTTTGATTAGGGATGGGGTTTTCGTAGACTAAACGGAAAAGATTTAAAAACGCCGACCCTGTTGCGGTTCACGTCATGTTGAAGGAATGCAACGATCATGGATACTTCCGAGGCGACGTCTGCCCGGAATGTGGCGAGCCTGGCAAGTTCCTTATGAACGACCAGGAGCTTGAGCAGATAGGTCGCACCATGGCCGGGGTATTGCGCCATTTCCCAGACAAGTTCGAGCTGGAGATGGATGACCAGGGCTTTGTGGACCTTAAGCTGTTCGTCAAGGCCTTGCAGAACCAGAGCCGGCGCAACCACTGGATAAGGCCCCATCACATCATCGCGATCATCGAGACGGACCCCAAGGGCCGTTACCAGGTATGCAACGACATGATCAGGGCCACCTATGGCCATTCCATAGACCTGAACCTCAAGCTTCCGACGGAGAACGTCCCGGATATCTTGTATTATCCCACGACACCAGAGGAGGCCGATATTGTGCTCGAGACCGGTCTGAAGCCATCGGACCGGAAGATGGTGCACCTGTCCAAGACCTACCAGGACGCGATGAACGCTGGTAAGGTCCGGACGGAGTTCCCGATCATCCTAGAGATCGATGCTGCCGCCGCGAAGGCCGAAGGCATCAACATCGGCCAGGCGGGTCGCACCGTCTACCTGGCGCTGGAGATCCCCGCCAGTTGCTTGAAGAGGGCGGAAGAGGTCTGCGAGGAAGAGGTCATAAACGATTGATCCTTTTTATGGAGATATCGCCTGACCTTTGGTCCAATGTCCATCTTCGTTACTGAGAAGGTGACATAAAAAGCTCTGAAAAGGAGTCTCAGTTTATCGGGTTGACGATCTCAAGCACTTGATATGCGATGGTGAGGACGAAGACCACCAATAGTGGGATGATGGCAGCGTCGAGCACGGCCAACGTCTTCCTCGATCGATATGAGGATGCCGTGATCAGCTCACGAGAGGATAAGAGAAGGACCAGCAAGATTGTTATAAGGGCCCCGCCAACGCCCAGTCCTACGACCGTGGTGGCGGAGACCGCGCTGACCGTGGTTGTAGTGATGACGCTAACTACCATGATGGTTCTATTCTGACTATAATCTCTGCTTGATATTAATGATTTCCATCCCATTTCGCCATCCGTAATAATCTGGGTATCGAGATCGATGAAACCGTTTCCGTGTCATTTTCTGGAGTATTTTCGAGCATCCTAACGCAATGGAGATAAGGGACCGAATGAAGTGTCATAGTATGTTCGTCCGAGCCGACCTCCTATTGAAAGATGATCGGGGGAGCACCGGGGGGAGGCATGTCATCCACTACGGTTGGGAGGACTTCGAGCCCGTCCTCCTTGTGTACGATCAAACGGAGAGGTCGGTCGAACGAGTGGAGTTTGACGATCTGGACTGGACCTTGTCGGAGGGGAAGCGGTGCGTTGGGTCCTTCGAGGACGATGGTTACCGAAGATGCCCAGATGCGCGCAGGGTGAAGACCTTCGACCAATGCCAGGCCTGCGCCTCGAGCTGGATACCAGTCCAGAGCTGCATCTTTGAGCCCCAGTGCGATGGACATCGGTGCGAGTCCCGGATCTGCCAGAGGGAACACACGGTATATGTCGCGTTCTTCGGGAACAGGGCAAAGATCGGTATGACCACATCCCGTCGCCTCCGGGAGAGGGGGATCGAACAGGGGGCCGATGCCATAGCCCCTTTGGTACGGAGGGAGAATCGGTTGGAGGGTCGAATGGCCGAGAAGGACATATCGACCAGGCTGAGGTTGCCACAGACCATGCAGCGAAAAAATGTGCTGGAGGCCCAGGCATGTCCGATAGGGGCTGATGGACTAGGCGAGAGATACCGATCGTATCTGGAGACATTATCCTCGAGGATGGAGGTCCTCGATGCCCCTTGGAGCTCCTTCAGGACTACCCGGTGGGAAACCTGGATGGAAGGACCCCACAACTGGCGGAGACGCCTGGAAGGCATCGAGGGAGGATCGTCGGTCTGAAAGGCAAGTTCCTTTTCTACGAGGACCATTCCTCGAAGGTCCGGGCCCTGGTACTGGCCGACGTCCCAGGAAGGTTCTTGATGAGACCAGGAAAACGATATTAAGGACGTATGGCATCGTTCCCTCCTCCAAGTTGAGAGGATATTCGATGGTTGTTACCTTGAGACCAGATGAGATCGAGAAGAGATATGGTAAGCTCTTCTGCCGAGGGGATCTACACCTTAGTGGACGAGAGGAACGGCGTGGCCCAGATCATAGAGGAATGCTCTGCCAAGGGACCTGTGGAATGGGACGCCGTCAATCGGAAAAGGGCCGGAGGCGTCATCACGGATATCCGGGTTGAGGGCACCACCCTGATCATGGATGCGATCATCGGGGAGAGGGAGGTCCGTTTCGGACCGGCCAGCAAGGACCTGGGGGGCCAGGGCCTGAAGGCGCTCATCGTGGACGGGGAGCAGGTCCGCACCACCTGGGTCGGATTGGCGGGAGCGAGCGTGGGCATAGGGGCATGCATGCCTCAAGGTCCAGGGACCATCTGCGCCGAGTACCCGGAGGATGCGAAGGTAGGTGGGGCGCATCGTATCGAGGTGACCGTCACCACTCCCAAGTTGGTTCGGGCCATCATAGCGGTGGACGATACCGACACCAAGGAGAGGGGAGCCTCCTGGGTCCTCTTGCTCAAGACGGCGCGGGCATGTCCTTTCGGCCATTTCCTGGAGCACAAGATAGTCCAGCTCAACCCTGATGTGCCCGAGAAGACCACCAATTGCGTATCGGTGGCCGTCTCCTTCGCGGTGAAGGAGGCCGAGTTAGAGCCGTTGGTCCAATGGTTCGTCGAGCGTTTGAGGGAGGGTACCTTCTCCGCTCAGACCACCATGGCCGTGTTCCAGGGTCTTACAGTGCCCCAAGGGCTGGTGGACTATGGGCTTAGGGCCAAACGGGAGATCCTGACCGCCTCACAGGGCAGGAGGGCGGCGGACGAGAACGGGGTCAGGCTGATCATGGTCACCGGTGACCGTGGTACCATCGGAGCGGTCGCTGGTATCGGTTGCTTCGACCTGGGCCTCAGGGCGGCCGGCCTGCCCGAGGACTTCGAGGACTAGGAAAGCCTTATGATAATATGTCATCATGGCATAGGGAACGGAAGAGCGACATGAAGGAAGAGATATCCAAGGCCATTGCCAACACCGCCTACCAGACCTACGAGAGGAGGTTGCAGAGGGAGGTCCTGGAGGATGCTGTGCCGCACCATGTGGCCATCATCATGGACGGGAACCGTCGGTTCGCCCGGGAGTTCGGCCTGGCACCGAACGAGGGACACATCAAGGGGAAGGAGAAGCTGGAGGAGGTGATGGAGTGGTGCCTCGAGCTGGGGATCAAGGTGCTGACCGTATACGCCTTCAGCACGGAGAACCTGGAGCGTCAGGCGGAGGAGGTCCAATGCCTCATGGACCTGTTCGAGGACAACTTCTATAAGCTGGCCAAGGACGAGCGCATTCACAAGCATCACATCAAGCTGACCGTGATCGGTCAGATCGACCTACTGCCAGATAACGTCCAGATGGCCATAAAGGCGGCCTTGGACGCGACCAAGGACTATGACAGCTACTATTACAACATCGCGCTTGCATACGGCTCGAGACAGGAGATAGTCCAGGCGATCCGCAACATCGCCGAGGACGTCCGACAGGGGAGGTTGGACATCGATCGCATCGATGAGCACACGGTGTCCAGTTACATGTACACCGCCCAATTCCCGGACCCGGACCTGGTGCTCCGTACCTCGGGGGAGGAGCGTGTCTCCAACTTCCTCCTTTGGCAGCTGGCCTATTCCGAGCTATACTTCACGGATGTCTATTGGCCGGGCTTCCGCAAGGTGGACTTCCTTCGCGCCATACGCACCTATCAACAGAGGAAGCGTCGGTTCGGAAAGTGATGATTTAATATTCAAGGGCGATTCGGAGAGCGAGGCACACATTTGGCCGAGCAGGACCTCATTCTGTTGCATGCCCCGAGCGTGTACGACTTCCGTAAGGAGTTCCTATTCTACGGGCCGGTCAGCGACCTCGTGCCCTCCACCCCGGTCTTCGAGATGTATCCGTTCGGCTTCATGACCATGGCCACGAAATTGCACTCAGAGGGCTACAAGGTGCGCATCATCAACTTGGCCAGCATGATGTTGAACGATAAGGCCCTGGACGTGGAGCGGTTCATATCCAAACTGGATGCCAAGGTGTTCGGCATCGACCTGCACTGGCTCCCCCACGCGCACGGGGCACTGGAGATAGCCAAGCTGGTGCGAAGGCACCACCCCCATGCGAAGATACTCTTCGGCGGTTATTCCTCCACCTATTTCCATGAGGAGCTCGTCCGCTATGACCAGGTGGACCTGGTACTGCGGGGGGACTCCACAGAGGTGCCTATCTCGGAGCTCTTGGAAGCCCTTCAAGGAGACAATGACCTGTCCAAGGTACAGAACCTGACCTGGAAGGACGCGGCCGGTGTGCATGTCAATCCTCTGACCTACGTGCCCCAGGACCTGGACCATCTGGACGTCGATTATGGTTGGATGGTGCGCTCGGTCATCAAGCATCGGGACCTCGAGGGATTCAAGCCATTCAAGGACTGGGACCGCTACCCTTTGACGGTGGCGTTCACGGTCAGGGGTTGCACGGTGCAATGCGCCGTCTGCGGTGGCTCCTGCTCCGCGATGAAGGGGTTCCTCGGACGCACAAGGCCTGCCTTCAGATCCCCTGAGAAGGTGGCACAGGACATTCGCGACATACAGAACTACCTGAAGGCCCCCACCTTCGTGGTCGGCGACCTGCGTCAAGGGGGTAAGGGGTATCCAGAACGTTTCTTCCGGGCCTGTCGTGAGCTCGGCGTGGACAACCCCGTGATATTGGAGCTCTTCACCCCTGCCCCAGAGGAATTCTACCATCAGGCCAGTTCCTCCCTTCCCTCCTACTCCATCGAGTTCTCGCCAGATTCTCACGACGAGGACGTGAGGCGCGCCCTTGGACGCAACTTCGACACGTCATCGATGGAGCGGAGCGTACAGCACGCCTTGAAGCATCACGCCCGCCGTTTCGACCTCTTCTTCATGATCGGGCTGCCCAGCAGACCAGGGCCTCCGCCCTGGAGAGCGCGGACTATGCCAGACGCCTCTATGACCTGGTCGACGAGGACCGTCGCCTCTTCGTCTACACCTCCCCGCTGGCGCCCTTCCTGGACCCCGGGAGCATCGCCTATGAGAACGCCGAACGTCTGGGCTACATCGTCAAGGCGCATACGTTGGAGGAGCATCGGACCAGGCTACTCAGCCCCAGCTGGAAGTATGTGCTGTCCTACGAGACCCGATGGATGGACCGGGACGAGATAGCGGAGACGTCCTATGATGCGGCGGACGTGCTGAACAAGGCTCGGTTCGATTGCCACCAGATCACGCGTGAAGAACTCGATGCCAACCTCTGCAGGACCCAATCGGCCAGGGAGATGATGCGTCGCATCGATGAGGTGATGGCCATCTCCGACCCCCAGAGCAGGTCCGCTGAGCTGGCTCACCTCAAGGTCGAGTCCGAGAAGCTAATGGACTCCACCATATGTCAGAAGGGGGACCTGGAGTGGGAGGCGAGCAGCGTGGTGAGGAGCGCCCCGCGCGCACTCCTAGGTCTGATCAAGGGAAGAAGGAAGAAGTGAGCCGCTTACGTGTTCATGGGAGAACTGGCTTGCATCGTATCAGCTTGTTGATGCGCCGTTGACCGAGGGCCCGCATGGCCGTATCGGTACGCCACCTGCTCCCGAAGCACAGGTTGGCCAGATGTTTCGTCCTCACGGCGGTGCGTAGAGGACCATACACCTGCTGACGGCAATATCGCTCATAGTCCTCCAAAGGCTTGCCGACCTTGACGTTCGCGGCCGCCGCCCTGCCAGCGAAACGTCCGGTGATCATGGCGATGGGGATGCCCCCTCCATTGACCGCCATAACCTGTCCCGCCGCATCGCCCACCAGCAACACTTGGCCTTTCACGGCCTTGTCGATGGGCCCAGACATCGGCACGAACTTGCCTGTGATGGGGGTGTCGGCCTGCAGTCCCTTCATCTTCATGAAACGGTCGAAGTAACCCCCGACGGTATCCTTGGCGAAACGGGGGGCAACGCCCAACCCAACATTGGCCACACCTCTCTTAGGTATGACCCAGGCATAACCTCCAGGGGCGACCGTGCCAAAGTACATCTCTGGGACCGGCTCGAAGTCGCCCTTGACCTGAACGGTGACGGCCGGACAGAGGTCCAAGGAACGCCCCAGTCCCACAGATTTCCCTACCCGGGAAAGCGGCCCATCGGCCCCGATGACGACCTTTGCCTCGACCACTAGACCATCGGCCCGCACCAGGTTGCCCTCGATACCTAGGCAGGTCGTTCCCAGCATGAACCTTGCCCCCGCCTTCTCGGCCCGACGGGCCAAGTGCTGATCGAAGCGGTTCCGGTCCGTGGTATATCCCGAGAAAGGCACGTCCCAATGCCTGAGCGATGGGGAGAATATCCTGATGACATCGGTCTCGAGCGAACGCAGATCCCCCGGGACCTCGAACAACGGCGCCAGGTCCTGACCTTGAGGAAAGATCCTCTGCACCTCTTCCAGACAGGGCATGAACTCGCCGCACTTGACCGGCTCACCGATGACGGGGCGCCTCTCCAGGACCAGGACATCGGCGCCACCCAAAGCCGCATGCTCGGCCGCGGTGCTTCCCGCAGGCCCTGCCCCGATGACCACCACGTCCGTCCTGATCCTTTGTGACATGTCAGATCGCCTCTCCGGAGCTACCTCAGGTCTTCCTTTCCACGAGAGCATCGGCCAACCGGATCATGGAGCCCTTGAATTCCGAATCGGGAACATGAGATATGCTGGCCTTGGCCTTCATCGTATAGTCCAAGGCCGTTCGCTTGGAAAGCTCGATGGCCTTCGTCCTGACCACCAGGGCCAACGCGTGCTCAGCGTCCTGTTGTGTCTTCTCCGATTTAAGGAAGAGCCTCTTGATCTCCGGACCGTGCTCACGGTCCGCCATGGCGTAAAGCAACGGCAAGGTGGGCTTGCCATCGACGAAATCGACGCCGCGTGGCTTGCCCAGCGACTGTTCATCGCCTATGATGTCCAGTATGTCGTCTATGATCTGGAAGGCCATACCGATGGCGAGGCCGTACCCTCCCACCTGATCGATGCGTTCCTCGTCGGCCTTGGCCAAGTACGCTCCGACACGGGCCCCCGCCTCGATGGGTTTGGCGGTCTTCCCTTCGATGATCTTGAGGTACTCGGAGATGGGGGTGTCCACGTCCCCCTCGTATATGCTCTGCATCATCTCGCTCTCCGCTATGGCGGTGCAGGCATCGGCGACCATTCCTACGATGCGCTCGTCGAAGGTGCCTCCCATCTTGAAGCTCTTTACGAAGAGGAAGTCCCCGGCGATGAGCGCCTTCTGCGTGCCGAAACGCTTGTACGCCGCCACCCGACCTCGACGGTAGTCGCCATGGTCGTTTATGTCATCATGGATCAGCGTCGCCGCATGTATCATCTCGAAGGCCGAGGCGATCTTCACCACCTTAGGGATATCTGTGCCACCGCATGCCTTGAACGTGAGTATGGTGACAGCCGGCCGGATGCGTTTACCACCGGAGCCGATCACATACATCGAGATCTCGGTGAGAAGCTGTTGTTCAGAGAGAACGCTGTCCCTCATCTCCTCCTCGACCAGGTCCAGCTCATGCCGTATGGTCGAGTCCCAGGTTGGAACCATCGCCGGCTGATATGAGGGATGCATACTTAACGGTTATTGCCATCGGCCATTTTTTTACGTAACGAACAAGCCATCCAGTATCAGAATCATAGGAAAGGGTCGAAGGAAAAAAGGGAATATCGAAGGGGTTTCAGGGAACGGGTACGCTGTAGGATAGCAGGGCCTGTGCCGCGTTCCAGCAGGCGTCATAGAACGGACCGGGGTAGACACCGATGACAACGGTCAATACGACGCATATCGCCACAGCTGCCAGCATGGTCTTTGAGAGGACCAACCTATCCTCGCTCTCCCCTTTCTCCACGTACATGTACTTCACGATGCGCACATAGTAGAACAGGGAGATGGCGCTGTTTATGATACCCGCCACCGACAGCCAGATCAGCCAGTCCTGTCCAGTGTTGGTCGCCGCCTCTATGGGGGCCCAGAACAGGAAGAACTTGGAGGCGAACCCTGCTAGAGGCGGTATGCCCGCCAAGGAGAACAGGAAGATGGTCATCGCCAGTGCCAGGAACGGGGACCGTTTGCCCAAGCCCTTGTAGGAGTTGATGCTCTCGCCGACGGCCACGGTGGCCAATGTCGCCACGATTATGAACGCCCCTCCCTTCATGAAGGCATGCGTAAGGATCTGGAAGATACCACCCGCCAGAGCATAGTCCGTCGCCACCGGTATGGCGATGAGGATGTAGCCGGCCTGGGCGATGCTCGAGTACGCCAGCATGCGTTTGATGTTGGTCTGGTTCAAGGCCAGGATGTTACCGACCGTCATCGTAAGGACGGCCATGATGGCGATGAGGAATTCCCAGTCCGCCCTGATCGCTATGAGGCCTATCAGGAACAGCTTGAAGAGCGCCACGAAACCCATCTTCTTGGAACCTGCCGCCAGCATGGCGGTGATGGTGGTCGGGGCTCCCTCATAGACGTCCGGGGCCCACATGTGGAAGGGCACCATGGCGATCTTGAAACCGAAGCCGACCACGATCATGATCATGGCTATCCAGACCACGGGGACCAGGTCGTTGGGATAGGGGTTGGCCAGCAGCCACTCGTTCATGAGGACGAAGTCCGTCGTGCCGGTTACGCCGAATATCAGAGATATGCCGAACAGAGCGAAGCCGCTCGACAGCCCACCGATGATGAAGTACTTCGTTGCCGCCTCGGCGCCCTTGACGTCCTTCTTGCGGAAGGCCACCAGTGCGTAGGAGGACAGCGAGGTCAGCTCTATGCCGACGAAGAGCACGAAGAGGTCCGTCGCCGATGCCACGATCATCATACCGGTGACTGCCAGCAGGATCAGCGAATAGTACTCCGGCTTGTGCTTGTCGTCCTTGGTGAAGTAGATCGACGCCAGCAACACGTAGAAGGCCACGCCCAGGAAAATGAGCATGAACAGGGCGGAGAACTGGTCCAGTACGAGCAGTCCGCTGTCCGCGGGGTAGAACGCCGCGTCCCTCTCGTCCAGCAACTGTAAGGCCGGCGCGACCCCTGCCAGGACGATGGCTGCCAATGCCGTGAATCCCAATATCTTGGAGTCCTTGGTGCCCAGCCCTATGGCGGGCAACAGCACGGCGAACATGACCAGCAACAGCTCGGGCAGCACGACCACCAATGATTCAGTGTCAACCATTTAGAACACCCCGGGAATGAGGACCTTGCCGACCGCAGGCACGATATAGTCCAAGATCAACGCTGGCCAGATACCGAACAGCACGATGAAGCCCACCAGGGCGGCCAAGGGAGCGGCCTCGTACCAGTTCACGTCGTGCAGATGCTCCAGGTCGATGTCGCTCGTGACCGGGCCGAACAGCACGCGCTGCATCGCCCAGATATAGTAGGCGGCGGTGAGCGCCACGCTGATGATCGGCACCAGGATCAGCCAGTTGAACGCATTGAACGTGGACATGAAGATGCTGAACTCGGCGACGAAACCGACCAGGCCGGGCAGTCCCAGTGACGCCATGAAACCTATCATGATGAAGGTGGACGCCACCGGTATCCTGGACGCCAGTCCTCCCAGGCGTGGGATCATCCTCGTACCCGTCTTGTGCTGTATCACTCCCGCCATCATGAAGAGGACCGCCGTGATCAGGCCGTGGGCGAACATCATGAACACCCCTGCGGCCAATCCGATCTCCGTCAAAGTGGAGAAGGCCAGCAGGACGCCTCCCATGTGGCTGATGGACGAGTATGCCACCATCTTCTTGATGTCCTTCTGCGCCAGGCACATCACTGCGCCATAGAGCATGGAAACGATGCCCAGGACGATCATCACGATCTGCCAGTTGCTCAGACCAGGGAACCAACTGTTCTCCAGCGCTCCCACGCTGAGGTTCCAGGCCCCAGGCAACGAGGGCATGGCGATGCGGATGATACCGTACGAGCCCATCTTCAGCAGCAGGCCGGCCAGAAGTACCGACCCGGCGGTGGGTGCCTCGACATGCGCGTCGGGCAACCAGGTATGGAACGGCACCATGGGCATCTTGACTATGAACCCGAAGAACAGCAGGCCGAACACCAGCGTCTGGAACATTATCGGGAACTCCCAGGACACGGTGGCTATGGCCTGCATGTCGAAGGTGTAGTACCCCAGGGCCGGGGCGGCCTCGAAGTACAGGGCGAAGATACCCAGCAGCATGAAGAGCGAGGCCACGTGAGTATATATGAAGAACTTGATCGAGGCATAGTCGCGCCTCGGTCCGCCCCATATGGCTATCAGGAAATACATGGGTATGAGGACGATCTCCCAGAACACGTAGAACAGGAAGTAGTCCAGCGCCATGAACACGCCCAGCACGCCCACCTCCAAGATGAGCATCAGTCCCATGTAGGGGGCGGTGCGCTTCTCGACATCCCAAGAGAAAACCACGGCCAGGAAGCAGAGCAATGTGGTCAGCCAGACCATCGGGGCGCTTATCCCGTCCAAGGCCACCGTATATGATATGCCCAGCTGCTCGATCCAGGTGTAGCTCTCGTAATAGACATAGTTGCCGAAATCGTAACCCTGTTGGACCATGTCGAGCATGATCAGCGATGCCAATGCCAGAGGGATGGCGCTGAACACCAAGGCGACCACCTTGGACATCTTGGCATTTTTGCCTCCCAACATGAAGGCGATCAATGCTCCTAGGAAGGGTATTATCAGCAGGAGTGACAGAATTGGTACATTTTCGAACATCTGCATCACCTCACGGTTGGACGACTCCAAGCAATACCAGTATGAAGTAGCCGAGCAGCATCATCAGGACCGCCCCGCCTACGACCACACCGGCGTAGGTCTGCACGAAACCGGTCTGCACCCTGCGTAGACCGTGGCCCGCCTTGGCGGTGCCGCGTGCCAATCCGTTCACAATACCATCCACGACGTGCAGGTCGAACCAGTCGAGGACGAGTGAGAAGCCGTAGACCGCCTTCTCGCTGAACTGATCATAGCCCTTGGTGAACCCGTAACGGGCCAAGAGCATGTTGTACAATGGCTTTATGGCCGGCTTGTTCACGATCGCATCGACATCGATGGACTTCCTGTAGAAGGCCATGTAGGCGAGGCCGATACCACTGGTCGCCACCACGATGGACACATAGGTGGTCCAGGAGGTGAACACTTCCTCCAGTACCTCGATGCCGTTCAATGGGTCGGCCTCCTCGAAGAAGACGATGCCATAGAAAGGAGTACCGAAGAAGAACAATGCCGCCATGCCGGAGAAGACCGCCAGGACCGCCAGTAACATCAGGGGTACCGTCATTACCGCAGGCGTGTGCTCCTTGATCTTACCAGGCTTGGCGGCGTGCTCCTTCCCTTTGTGGCCATGGTCATCATGGGCCATGTGGGCAGCGACATGCTTGGTCGCCTCGCCCTCGGGCCCGGTGAAGGTCTTGAACCAGAGGCGGAACATGTAGAATGCGGTCATGAAGGTGACGCATAAGCAAAGGGCGTAGAACAAGTAGAACACCCAGAACTCGCTTCCAGCGCTATAGACCACTGCAAAGACCTCGTCCTTGCTCCAGAAGCCGCTCAGAGGTGGTATCCCCGCTATCGATATCGCGCCGAGGAGCATCACGATGGCGGTGATGGGCATGTACTTCTTCAGGCCGCCCATCTTGACCATTTCCTCCGTGTGGACGAAGTGGATCACAGCGCCCGCACTAAGGAAGAGCAGGGCCTTGAAGAATGCATGGTTCATCAGGTGGAACAGTGCCGCCGAGTATCCCAGGCTTCCTTCCTCATGGGCGCCGTTTGCGAACAGGTACGCACCTGTCCCGAGACCGACGAACATCAGACCCAATTGGCTGATGGTGGAATAGGCGAGGACCCGCTTGATGTTGGGCGAGTTAAGCGCCATAGTGGCGGCCATCAATGCCGTGACCAGACCGATAGCGGCGATGAAGATCAGCACCCAGTCATAGGAGTTCACCAGCAGAGGGAACATCCTGGCCACGAGGTAGACACCGGCCTTGACCATCGTAGCAGCATGGATCAAAGCGGAGACGGTCGTTGGACCTTCCATGGCATCGGGAAGCCAGTCATGCAAGGGGAACTGTGCGCTCTTTCCTATGGCGCCCCCGAACATGAAGAAGCAACCCCACGTGAGCCAGCTCTGGTCCACCTCGGACAGGGTCTCGGGGTTGAACATGGTGGTGTAGTTAAGACTGCCGAACTCATTGAAGAGTATGAACAGCCCGACCATGAACATGACATCACCGATTCTCGTCACCAGGAAGGCCTTCTTGGCCGCACTGGCGGCGGAAGGCTTCTCGAACCAGAAGCCGATGAGCAGGTAGGAGCAGAGACCGACGAGCTCCCAGAAGATGAAAAGCTGGGCGAAGTTGTTCGCCAGCACGAGCCCGAGCATAACGCCCACGAACAGTGAGATCTCGGTGAAGTAGCGCCGGCGCCTGTCGCCCTCTTCGCCCATGTAGCCGACCGAGTAGATCACGACCAGCGTGGCGACGAAGGAGACGACGATGAGCATCACGGCCGTCAGACTGTCGATGTATATGCCGAGGGACAGGGTGAAGCTCTGCCCACCCAGACCATTACCGAGCACCACCCAATCGAAGCTATCGGTGTAATAGGACCCCTCCGCGCCATGCGATGGTAGCCCACCGGTGAGCGCGGCGTAGGCGATGGAAAGGGAAAGGACCATCGCTGCCCCGACCAGGGCTATGGCCACCATGCCGCCCTTGTCGTTGAACTTGGCGCCTAGGAAGCCCACTATGAGGAAGGATATCAGGGGCAGGACCGGGATGATCCATGCCAATTGGAACAACCATGTGTAATCCATCTTACCACCTCATGATCTGCAGGTCGTCCACGTTTACCGTGTCCTTCAGGCGGTTCAGGTTGAGCAATATGGCCAATCCGATGGCTGCCTCGGCCGCTGCCAGACCGATGGAGAAAAGTGCGAACACCTGTCCCATGGGTAGGTCGTAATAGGCAGAGAACGCCACGAAGTTGATGTTGGCGGCGTTGAGCATGAGCTCGATGGACATCAGGATGACGATGGCGTTCCTCTTGACCAGGATGCCGATCACGCCGATGGTGAACAGTGCCGCCGAGACCAATAGGAACCAAGATATCGGGATACCAGTTGTGAACTCTACGCTCATTCGTCATCCTCCTCCTGTGCGATGAAGACGCCACCCAGCATGGCGGCGAACAATACCAATCCGAGCACGATGACCAGGACGCCCCACTGCTCGAATATGATGGAAGAGATGGTCTCGATGGGGATGGAGAACATGGGGATGGCCCCTTCCAGCATCCCATCGTACCAGGCGTTGACGCCCAGGAATACCAACGTCATGAGGGCGAGCAGGGCGATGGCCGCTATCAGGTTCACGACGTTCCGGTCCTTCACTGAGGACCTCACCCTAGGCTTACTCACATTGACCACCTCCCAGGAGGCGGCGTTTGGTGAGCATTACCCCGAACAATATCAGAACGTTGATGGCACCGACATAGACGAGAACCTGGATCAGCGCAATGAACTCGGCGTTGAGGAACAGGTAGATGACGCCCACACCGACGAAGGCGAATGCCAGGAAGAACGCGGCCCTGACTATCTCCTTGGTCACCAGGACGGTGATGGCCGCCCCGATGGTCAGGCCAGCGAACGCCATGAACAGGTATGGTGATAGGTCGACCACCATCTTACATCGCCTCCTTCATCTTCAGGGCGTCCTTTGGACAGACGTCCACGCACTGTTCGCAGGAGACGCACTTCCCATAGTCGAAGACCGGGCGCTTGATGGGCTTGTTGTTCTTCGGGTTCACTTCACCCGAGTCGACCAGTTTCACTGCCTCGGTGGGGCAGATCTTCTCGCAGCGGAAGCACGATATGCACTTCTTTGGCTCGAGGACGGGCGTGTCCTTGACAGAGGGATCGCTCATGTCCTTCATGTCGGTCTGACCGGCCTGAAGCGCGGAAGGTGCGACCATGGAGGAGTGCACCTCGTAACCGGGCTTGTGCTCGTGCTGCAGCTTCATGGGGTCGTACATCATCTCGTTCCTGTCATAGCAGGCCAGCTCGAACTCGGGAGTGACTATCATGGCGCTGGTCGGGCAGACCTCCGCGCAATAGCCACACATCATGCAACGACCTACGAATATCTGGGGGCGCTTCACCTTCCCTAGCGTGGGATGGTCGATGGGGACCAGCTCGATGCATTGGTTCGGGCAGATCTTGACGCACTTGGCGCAAGCGATGCACTTATCAAGCACTATGCCTGGACGGCCACGGAAGCAGTCCGGCATGATGAGCTTCTCCCACGGGTAGAGGATGGTGTTGGGCCTACCCTTGACGGTGGTGCGCAACATAGTGCGCATGCACACATACATCGGGTCGGCAATATAGGCCCGGGGTGCCAGTTCCTTTCGGCTCCGATAGGTAGATTTCTTCTTCAGCGCCTCGGCCATCTTACCACCACCCTATGTTGTAATATTTTATGAGAACGACGATCACCAGATTGATGAATGCCAGGGGCATTAGTCGCCTCCAGCCGATCTTCAATATCTGGTCTGTCCTGATGCGGACCATCGCTGCGCGGACCCAGACCATTATGAAGAAGACCAGGAAGGTCTTGGTCAGTGTCCAGACCTCTGGGGGTACCGGCTCGGGACCGGCCCAACCGCCTAGGAACAGCACGGTGATCAAAAGACAGACGATGTATGCTCTGACATAGTCGCAGAGCATGATCAGACCCCAGCGGAAACCGCCGTATTCGGTCTGCCAGCCTTCCACCAGCTCCGCCTCGGCCTCGGGCAGGTCGAACGGGATCCTCTCGACCTCTGCCAGCCCGGCCACGAAGAAGGTGATGCATCCGATTATCAACGGGGCGATGAGCCAAACATTCTCAATCTGCCAGATGACGATGTCGTTGAAGTTGAGGCTGCCCACCATGATGACCACGGAGACCACGACCAGAAGTAGTGGCACCTCGTAGGCGATCAGTTGGGCGGCGGCTCGCATGCCGCCGATGACGGTGTATTTGTTGTTGGAGGCCCAACCGCCGATAAGGATGGCGAAGGGAGCCACGGAGAATACCGCCAGACCAAGAAGGAGGGCGAGCGGCACATTGACGGCGTACCAGAACTCGCTCCAAGGGATCAGACCGAGCAGCATGGCGGAACAGGCGATGATCATTACCACCGCGTAAGTATAGAGCTTCTTGTCGGAATCCTGGGGGATGATTATCTCCTTCAGCATGGTCTTGATGCCGTCAGCGAAGTTCTGGAACCCGCCCAGCCATCCGACCTGGGTACCGCGCCTGTCCATCATGCGCCCCAGGACCTTCCTCTCGATCCAGATGACCCAAAGCGATGCCAGGAACGCCCCGACGAAGACGGTAACGCACACCAATAAGATAGTGACGAACCAGACGGTCTGGTTGTCAGTGAGGAGCTCGGTCACCCAATACCACCAGCTGTCCTCGTTTCCGCCGAGGACAATGCCGGCCCAGAACCAATCCCCGATCAACCACATCAACCAGGAGACCAGTTGCTGGAAGCCCTCGTATAGTGAATCTACTCCTAGGAAGGTCATTTGATCACCGGTCCGTCTCCCCTAGGCACATGTCCACTGAGCCCATGATGGCCGGGACATCCGCCACCTTCTCTCCTATGAGCATGACCGGTGCAGCTGAGACGGTGACGAATATAGGGCTGCGCACCTTGAGCCGGTAGGGCTGGTCCGTGCCATCACCGACCGCGTACATCAGACCCTCGCCACGAGGGTCCTCCACATGGAAGAACGCCGATCCGGCGGGAGCGTTGCGTGGCGTCTTGATACGCACTGGGCCCGCTCTCATCTTGGCCAGGGCCTGTCGGATGATGTCGCAGCTCACTTCCATCTCTCGCATGCGGACACGGTAGCGGGCGAACGAGTCGCAGCCGTCCTCCACGCACACCTCGAAGTCGACCTGGTCATAGGTCTCGTAAGGGTCGTCGCGGCGGATGTCGAAGTCGACCTTGGAACCGCGCATGTTCGGTCCGGTGACGCCGAGGTTCATGGCGTCGGCCTCGGTGAGCATGCCCACGTCCTCCATCCTCACGCGGAAGGAGGTGGTCCGGTCGCACAGGGCCTCGTACTCCTTGAGCCTCGACTCGAAGAGCTTCAGGACACGGAGGGTATCGCGCTCGAAGTTATCCGGCAGGTCGTTCCTGACCCCGCCGATGCGCACATAGTTGTATGTCATGCGCGCCCCGGTGAGGTTCAAAAGAAGGTCGAGGAATAGCTCCCTCTCCCTCATGCAATAAAGGAAAATGGTATAGGAACCCAGGTCGGTTCCGACGGCGGCCAGCCACATCAGGTGCGAGGCGATGCGTTGCATCTCCAGGACGATGACGCGGATCCATTGTGCCCTCTCCGGCACATCGACCTCCATCAGCTGCTCGATGGTACGAACGTAAAGATGGCTCCAGGACATCGAGGCCCCATAGCACAGACGGTCGGCCATCGGTATGATCTGCTGGAAATCCCTTGCTTCCACCATCTTCTCCCAGCCCCGATGAAGGTAGCCGATGACCGGCGTGGCGTCAGTGATCTTCTCTCCATCGATCTTGACACGCAGGTTCCACAGCCCATGCGTCATAGGGTGCTGCGGACCCATGTTTATCCACATCTCTGTCATGGCACTCTCCTCCCGACAACGTAGTCCTTTCTCATGGGGAAGAACGTGAAGTCCTCCGCCAACAACAAACGCTCCATCTTGGGGTGGTTCAAGAACCTGATGCCGTACATGTCGTACGTCTCACGCTCATGCCAGTTGGCTCCGCCCCAGAGCGGGGTGATGGACTCTACCTCGGGAACATCGTAGGTGATGTTTTCCACCACGATCTCCGCCACCACCTTGTTCTGATAGGATGATATGTGATAGACCGTCTGGAAGTTGGTCTTGGTGTCCACCCCGCAAACGCAGGATACGTGCTCGAAGCCGAGCTCGTCCTTCATCTTGGTGCAGAGGGGGAGAAGTATGTCCTTGGTTATGGTCATGAAGATGCGCCTTGGCGCTATCCCGATGGTCGATATGCCCTGCGGGAAAGCGTTGTTGATCGCCTCGGCGATCTGCTCCTCGTTGATCCTGGTGCTCGTTTCGGTCATCTTTTTCACCTCAGTCCAGGAAGCTGCCCTTCTGCTCTGCGGTTATCTTGCGGTTCAGCTTGAGGAAGCCATCGATCATCGCCTCGGGACGAGGCGGGCAACCGGGAATGTAAATGTCCACCGGGATGAAGGTGTCCAGGCCTTGCACCACGTTGTACGCGTCGTACCACGGACCGCCGCTTATCGCGCACTCGCCCATGGCCACGACCCACTTGGGCTCGGGCATCTGCTCGTAAAGGCGGCGCAACGACGGTCGTAGCTTTTGAGATATCCACCCGTTGGCCAGCAAGACATCGCACTGGCGCGGGGATGAACGGTAGATGAGGCCCAACCTCTCGGCGTCCCAGCGGCAGGCGGAGGCAGCGGCCATCTCCAGAGCGCAACAGGCTATACCGAAGTGCAATGGGTAGATGGCGTTCCTCTGCGCCCAGGACCAGATGGGGGCGGTGAGTCCATCGAGAGGTTTCTTGAGCATCGGGACTCCTGCCCATGCCCATGACCATGTCCTTGGTCATCTCCTGGAACTCCTTGGCGGTCATGGCTATGGCATGAGGTGAAAGGCTCAGATCCATAGTATCTTCTCCTTTGCAAGAGCGTAGTAAACGCCCGCCAGCATGATCGCGGTGAAAATGAACGCGATGACGTAGGGGTCGCTCATGATATCGGTTTGATCGAAGTTCTCAAAACCAAGGGCCCAGAGCAATAAAAAGACGGTCACGATGTCAAAAACAACGAAAATGATGGCATAGATATAGAACTGGACATGGAATTGGACCTGCGCTTGTCCAATCGGGATCTCTCCGCATTCATAGGTGGTCTCCCTCAGTGTGCTCTGCTTGGTGGGCCTGAAGAACCTAGAAACATAGAAAGCCAGCACTGGGAAGAGAACAGCTACCAGAGCGAAGATAGCTACCGGATAATACTGTTCTACGAGCATTGCAAGGTGAATATTCTACCTATATAAAAATTGAACTCCGAATGTATGGCTGACTCAGACGTTAATTATAGTTAACTGCCAGTAGGTCGTTCTCATTACTGCTATTGACAACCGAAAGAGCCCGTTTTATATAGCATAAACAGACAAAATCGCTCTCTTTCTAAAAATTCCCCTTCCTGTAAATTTATATTACGTACGGACTCACCTATATTGTCAGATCGAAAGGCTATGAGCATGACGCGCGACATTGCGATCCTAGTGGAGGACGACTATGAGGACCTGGAGCTTTGGTATCCGTACTATCGCCTTAAGGAAGCGGGATGGAACCCTGTCATCGTAGGCCCTGGAACCAAGGAATCGTATCGAAGCAAACATGGATATGAGGCCAAGGTGGACAAGGACGCCTTGAGGGCGGACGCCCGGTCGTTCCACGCACTGATCATCCCAGGGGGTTTCGCGCCTGACCGTCTGCGAAGGCACCATGTCGTCACGGAACTGGTGAAGAAGGTATTCGATTCGGGGAAGGTGGTGGCCTCCATCTGTCATGGGCCATCGGTCCTGATATCCGCCAATGTGCTGCGCGGCCGCAAGGTCACATGTTTCTTTTCGATCAAAGATGATGTGATCAATGCCGGTGCCATGTATTTCGACGAGGAGGTGGTGGTGGATGGCAACCTCATAACCTCACGTACCCCGACCGACCTACCCGCGTTCATGAGAGAGGTCCTCATCGCCCTGGGATGACGAATGATGAACGAATGTTCCGGAGATCGATAGTTTTTTCGAAATGACCGGGGACAGAACGCTAGTTCCCCCCATTTGGTTCAATGAGGATTATATAGGGTCGTGGCAATAACGCAGAATCGACCTTATCATCGGTCCAAAGGGTGATCCAAATGAAGATCGGTTTCGTAGGCGCAGGCAACATGGCCGAGGCGTTGATGAAGGGAATCATAAGCGCAGGAATGGCACTGGCAGATGACATAACCGCCAGCGATGTGATGCCGGAGCGCCGGGACTTCATAGCCAAGACCATCGGCGTTGGCGTCACAGGGGATAACATCGAGGTGGTGCGGTCCTCGGACATCATCATACTGGCGGTCAAGCCCAATCATGTGGGGCCGGTCCTTGAGGAGCTCAAACCATACTTTTCCAGCGACCACCTCCTCATCTCCATCGCCGCAGGCGTGAAGATCGATATGATGGAACGCCACCTCAACTGGGGCGTTCGCGTGGTGCGCGTCATGCCGAACCAGCCATGCCTGGTGGGCGCCTCCGCCTCCGCATTCGCCTTAGGGCGATCTGCCAGGAAGGAGGACAAGGAAACGGTGCAGCGCATCCTGGAGTCCGTGGGCGTGGCGTTCGCGCTGGACGAGAAGTTGCTCGATGCCGTCACCGGCCTGAGCGGTTCCGGTCCAGCCTACGTGTATATGTTCATAGAGGCCATGGCGGACGGCGGTGTGCTCGCCGGACTGCCCAGGGACGTGGCGGTCACATTGGCGGCACAGACGGTCTATGGGTCGGCAAAGACGGTGCTGGAGACCAGAAGGCACCCCGCCGAGCTGAAGGACATGGTGGCATCGCCAGGGGGCACGACCATCGAAGGCATACGCACCTTGGAGGAGAACGGCTTCCGTGGCGCGGTCATCGATGCCATCGAATCGGGGGCGAAGAAATCCGCGGAGCTGGGCGGCAAGAACTGAGACCCATCATCTTTTTCTGCTGGTGCGCAAGGCGCTACCACATATGGGACAATCTGGATGCTGTTCCTTGAATATCTTGCCACAGCCGGTGCAACGATAGTTCCAGACGAGCTTCTTCTGGATCGCCTTGAGGCCCACCGGCCTATATGGCATCCCTAGATGCTGTGCCAGGTTCTGCATGGAGTAATCATCGGTGAGCAACACCGCTGCCAGGTCGATGGCCAGCGCCAGTAGCTCCCGGTCCACTGGAGAGAGGCGGGCGATGTCCCCGGTCTCCCGGGCCGCCCTATCCACCTTCTCCCTGGCTGCCTTTCCTGGCTCCGAGATCCTGACCTTGTGCTCCAGGTAGGCGGCGCGGGAGTCATTGAAACGACCGAGTTCGCGCAATACCCCTTGCACGGTGAACGCATCCCATTCATCTGGGAGGTCCTCCATGGCGAACAGGGCGGATGAGTCCAGCACGACCCTTTCCTTCATTTTCGACCTCCGGACCAGTAAAACGCGGTTAGATTAAATACACCTTACCTCTTCCTCGAGGCCGTGGTCCAATCGGAGATATATGTCGACCCTGAGGTGGTGGAATATGTCAAAAGCTCCGGCCAGGACTATCGTCTCTCCACCTCGTGCTCCGGCCCCATCATCATCCCGGCCGAGCTCAAGCACCCCAAGGCCAGCGACCTGAAGGTGAAGTGCGGTGACCATACCCTTTTCATATCAAGGGTCCAGGCGCGCTACATCGACCGCGTGACCATGGACATGATATATGACCCGGAGCACGGGCTCAGCTGCTCGATGTATCCGGACCTTTGATATCCGCCACGCGATCGGCGGAGAAGAGCACCATCTCCTCGATATCGACGTTGGCCTCCTCCGAGATCACGTTCTCGACCCTCGCGTCCGTGATCACCCTCTCGGGCAGGATGAGGCAGGTCGGCCCGCCATTCGTCTGGATGGAGACCTCGTATGTGCCTATCTGCTTGGCGATGCGTTCGATCTCGAGCTTGTCCAGACCGATCAATGGCCTCAGGACCGGGAAGTTCAGCCCAGCCTCCTCCGCCCTGAGGTTCAACAAGGTCTGGGAGGCCACCTGTCCCAACGACTCGCCCGTGATTATCGCCTCGGCCCCGTTCCTAATAGCGACCTCCTTGGCCACCTTGAGCATGAGCCGCTTGCATAGGACACATTGATAGGGGCGCCGGCACATCGTGGCGTTGATGGCCTGGTTCCTACCGTGAGGGGCCGATAGGGCCCTCATCTCCTGGCCGGAGGCCTTCCTGAGCACCTCCACCAGTCGCCCCACCTTGAGAACGCTACCCTCACTGGCATAGGGACGATTGTCCATATGCAGGAGGATGACCTCACAGCCGCGCTCGGCCATGAGGTACGCTGCCACAGGGGAGTCGATGCCGCCGGAGAGGAGTGCTACCGCTTTGATGTCGATCACCTCGCCAGGATGGAAAAAGATAGGAGGCGTTTCGCCTCAATTGTTGATGCGTGGAACGTCCAGACCGCTGGGCAGGACGCCGTATTCCTCCTCGTCCTCGTCGCCTTCCGACTCCACGATCATGCTCAGCAAGGTCCCCACGATCTCCTTCATCTGCTTGATCTCATCGCGGAGCTCCTTGATCTCCTGGGCCAGGTCCTCGTTGCTCTTGGTCATCTCTCTGCACCCTTTCTCTTTCATTGGTACATCATCTATTACCTTTTTTTCGTTCGAATCACCGAGTTGATAAATACTCGGCCAGACCGGCTCAGAACTCCACTGCGGCGTAGTCGTCCGCGAGCTTCCGGTGGTCCGTGCGCTCACAGTTGGGGCAGACGAGCCCGCTCTCGGTCCGGATCAGAGCGTGGCGGCACTTGCGGCAGAGCGCCTTCACCACTCCAAGATGTGGCGATGTGGTGGTAAGTTGGATGGATGGCCTTACCTGTATGACCTTGGCCCGGATGATATCGCTAGGCCTCAGTTCCTTGCCGACGTCCTGGATGTACTCGCTGGATATCTTGGACACATGGATGGTGCCATTGGTGTCCCCAGTGATCTCCCTTGGATGCCCCTCCACCGCGATGACCTCGCAGATGGCCATGGATGTGCGCACATCGGTCACCTGGCCGAAAATGATGTCCCCTATAGCCAGTTTGGTCATGGGGTTCTTGGCGGAGACCCTTGCCGTCTTCTCCTCATGATCGAGCTCAAGCTCACCATATAAAGCGGAAAATACCTTGCCCTGGTCCTCATAGGTGCCTTCGGAGGGTATGAACTCCTCGACCTCGGCCACTTCGTCACCAGGTATCACTTTTCTCTTCTCTTTCATCAGAATCACCCCGTTTTACAAAAACGGATCAACGAAACGTCGAAACTCTTCTTGACCTTCCGGTGGAATGCGAATGTATGAGGGATGTCGAATTTAAAGCTTTTCTGGAGGTCGATGCCGTAACCGCGTTGCCCAACGAACCTTGCCAGGAAGTCCAGCGTATCGGTGAGATGCAATGAGTACACCACCGGGGCGCAATCCATGGCGGTCTCGATGAACGGACGGTCCGCATGGCGGTTCTGCGCCCCGAACGGCGGGTTCATGACCACTGTGTCCACCGCCCGGCGGAAGGAACCAACGTCCGATTCCACCAGTTCCAGGGTAGCTCCCAACAGATCGGCGTTTCGTTGGGCGAGCCGTAAGACGCTCATATCGATGTCCACACCCACCACCTGGTCCGCACCCAATAGAGATGCCCCTATCCCGAGCATGCCAGTGCCACACCCCAGGTCGGCGACGCTCCTTTCTGCGATGTCCCCGCAGCTATAGGCCAGGAACAGCATCTCCGCCGCAATGGGGGCGGGCGTCATATATTGCTCCAGGTCGGGACGCGGGACCTCGAAACCCCGCACCTGCTGCAGACGCATCTCCAGGTCCTTGCGCTTCATGTCCCCTCAGAGGTGGAAGTCCACCACGGCGCGCTGTTCCCTGGTGCGGTTGACGATCTCAGCCACCTTGACGTGCTCGGGATGCGCCTGGTAGCGGCGCAGGGCATCGACGTCCTGGAAGTCGGCGATGAGGCAGAGGTCCCAACTGGCACCTTCCCTAATGACGTCCACTCCCACCTCCATGTGAATGATCTCGGGGATCAACGCCGGGAGGGACTCGAGCCTCGTCTTGATGAGCGTGGCGTTCTCCATCCTCCCTCGGTCGTCCACCATCTCCATGAGCTTCCACATCACCACGTGCCTGATCATCGTCCCACCTCACTGGTTCATGCCCAGGTTCAGGAAGTCCGCGCTGGTGAGAATGCCCACTATCGCTCCCTTCCTAGATATCAGGATGGCCTCCTCGCGCTGCAGATGCAACGAGGCCACGTCGATGGGGGTGTCCTCGCTCAGTATGGGGAAAGGTTCCATCATGACCTCCTCGACCTTGGTCCTCATCACCTCATCGTACGTTTTACTTCTGGTACGGGTGGTCTCGATGCTGTAGTCGCGGATCCTGTCGTCCGTAAGGGCACCGATCACCTTCTCGCCCACCATCACCGGAAGCTGGGTGAACCTTCCCTTCATCATTCGGTCGATGGCCTCCCCGATGCTCTGGTCCGGTGTCACCGAGATCACCCCTTTCGTCCCGAGGTCGCCCACGGTGAGGTGCGCACCGGCCTTCATGCCCTCCAGCTTGCGCCGTCGCAGCACCTCCTCGAAGGCGAGGAGTATCTTGCGCACATTGCTGTAGGAGGGGTCGATGCTCCCCCTCTCGATCTTGGCGATCAGGGATTGGCTGACCCCCGCCATGGCCGCCAGCTCACGTTGCGACAAGTTCAATCTCTTTCTCATCTGCCTGATCTTGTCGAGGTCTGGCAACTGGGGAACGAAGGCCAATCTTGAGGACGACATGGAACCCACCTAGGAAATGGACGATACTAACACGACTTGGAAAAATTTAACCCTTTCCAGCCTAGCATCGGTAAATCCTCAGAGGAATCGTCATCCGACCTGATAACCATATGAAGTGGTGATTAGATGATGGTGTTCGAATACCGTAATAATGTCCATTATTTCATATCAAATCTACGAATATCAAAATATTATACATATAGTGGGTTCGAATATTCACTAAATGTTACGTGCTTCACTCATGCATTGGGGATAATGGATAAATACTGAATCATATGTAACCGGCTTTGCTGGAGCAGGGCTTGGAACGCTTGGTATTCTGGCCTGGTCGAGAGCGTGCGATCTGACCGGGTCTGAGATAGAGCGTTCTGTACATCGGCCATCCATTGGCCGATCCGCCCGTAAGGCCGCCGTCCATGGGCCCTCTAACCCCTGGATGGGCGGCTTGACTCCTCGGTGAACATGATACCTCGAAAGGATCGGACATCCCCCTTGGGAGTTGTGATAGAAATGGATTTATATCGGAGGGGAGACCACCTTCACACCTGTATGTCGCATGCTGATGTATCGCAACCACTGCCCCGACCTGAGAAGGTCTACCTGGCCTCCCGGCCTCCCGGCCTAAAGTACATCATGGGAGGTTGCGGCATCGCCGGTTGCATCTCACTGGATGGCCGCTTGATCGCCGGTGACCGTATCCGTTCCATGCTCACGATCATGGAGGAGCGCGAGAACGGTCTTGGCGCTGGTTATGCCTGCTATGGTCTGTTCCCGTCCCGCAAGGACCAGTACTGCCTGCAGTTCTTCTTCGACGACGAGGAGGCCAAGGCCAGGACCGAGGATATGATGGCACGGAGCTTGGACATAGACCACGATGAGAAGGTATATCATGGTAAGGTACCAAGCCTGAGACCACCCTATCCCATAGTCTGGCGTTATTTCGTGGACGTCAACGAGAAGGCCCTCGAGGGGGATGCGGGCAAGAAGGGAGAGGACGATGTGGTCATAGACCTCTCCATGAGGATCAATTCGGAGATAGATGGCGCCATGTGCATCAGCAGCGGAAAGGACATGGCGGTCTTCAAAGGCAATGGCTACTCGTACGAGATCGCCGACTTCTACGACCTGCCCCGATACAAGGGCACCATGTGGATATCACATTCCCGTTTCCCAACGAATTCACCGGCCTGGTGGGCAGGTGCCCACCCCCTCTCCATCCTTGATTGGGGCGTTTGCCACAACGGGGAGATAACCTCCTATGGGGTGAACAGGAAATTGGTGGAGATGGCCGGATACAAGTGCACCGTCCTGACCGACACGGAAGTGGTCGCATATCTTTGGGACCTGCTGGTGCGCAAGCACGGGCTGCCCATCCAGGCAGCCGCCTTCGCCATGGCCCCCTGGACCTACCCGGAGATCGAGAGGCTCGACCCGGAGAGCCGGAAGCTGGCCACCTGGCTTCGATTCACCTATCGCGAGGCCTTCCTGAACGGCCCATTCAGCATCTTAGTGGGCAGGAGCCAGCCAGAGGTCACGCTCATCGCGTTGGCCGACAGGAAGAAGCTCCGCCCCATGATCGTGGGCCGTTCGCCGGACGGCGGCATAGCATATTGCGCAAGCGAGGAGTGCGCCATCCGTCTGGTCGAGCCAGAGGCGGATACCTGGGCCACCAATGCCGGAAGCCCGATGATCGCCAAGGTGGGCAAGGGGATCCTGCGCACCGGCACCGAGCATCCTTTCCAGGGGGTAAGTCCATGAGCGGCACCGACCTCGAAGAAGATGGACACCAAGCTGCCGGAGCGGTTCAAGCCGATGATCAATTACCAGACCTGCCGCACCTGCAAGCGCTGCGTCAACGAGTGCTCGTTCCAGGCGCTCGACTTCCGTGACAACCGCGTGGTCCCCATCGGGGGATGCGTGGCCTGCGGCCGTTGCCTTGCGGTATGCCCGGTGAACTGCATCGAGATCCGCAACGTGCCTTCCCAATTCCCACCACATGGTAACTGGACCGAACGCATGCGCAGGGCCATATATGCTCAGGCCAACAGCGGTGGCGTACTGCTCTCCTCCTGCGGGACAGATGACGATCATCCAATAATATTCGATGACCTCCTGTTGGATGCGGCCCAGGTGACCAACCCCTCCATAGACCCGTTGCGCGAGACCGTGGAGACCGTGACCCTGCTAGGGGGCCGCCCTGGTCGCCTTGAGGTCACGGAGAAGGAGATGCTGCGCATGAAGGGATGCGGCAACCCCCTCTTGGTCATGGACATGCCCCTCATGATCGGTCATGTCTCCCTGGGCTCCGTCTCCTACAACACCCAGAAGGCCTTCTTCATGGCGGCCAAGGAGCTGAACATCATCGCTGGAAGCGGCGAGGGAGGCCTGCACCAGGACTTCTACCAATATGCCGACCACATCTGCGCGGAGGTGGCATCGGGCGCTTCGGCGTCAACCCCGAGTACCTGAAGGGGATGGCTGCCGTGGAGATCAAGATCGGCCAGGGGGCCAAGCCAGGCCATGGCGGTCACCTGCCGGGCGAGAAGGTCACACCGCTCATCTCCGAGACCAGGATGATACCGGTGGGCACGGACGCCCTATCACCCTACCCCCATCACGACATCTACAGCATCGAGGACCTGGCCCAGCTGATCTCCGTGCTGAAGGAGTCGGTGGAGTATTCCATGCCGATAGGGGTGAAGATCGCGGCCGTGCACAACGTCGCGGCGATAGCCTCCGGAGTGGTCAGGGCCGGGGCCGATTTCCTCACCATCGACGGATTCAAGGGCGGCACCGGGTCGTCCATGCGCGTCATTCGCGACCATGCCGGCATGCCGATCGAGGTGGCTGTGGCGGTGGTGGACAAACGCCTGACCGATGAGGGGCTCCGCAACCGGGTCACCGTCTGCGCGGGGGGCGGCATACGCTGCAGCGCCGATATGATCAAGGTGCTGGCCCTGGGAGCCGATGTGGCCATGGTGTCCACCGCTGCCATGGTGGCGGTGGGATGCCGGGTGTGCCAGCAATGCCACCGGGGCCTGTGCTCATGGGGCATAGCCACCCAACGCGAGGACCTGGTGCAGCGCCTGGACCCCGAGGTGGGAGCGGCCAGGGTGGTCCGTCTCTTCAACGCCTGGAACGAGGAGCTCCGTGAGGTCCTCGGGGCCATGGGCATCGACTCCGTGGAGAGCCTGGTCGGCAACCGGGACCGATTGCGCTACCAGGGTCCCAACCCCAAGATCGCCGAGATCATGGGAGTCAAACACGTCGGAGAGGGGTGGGGCTGATGCAAGGTCACGGCTTCACCGCCCAGGAGTGCGAATGCGGCAAGGGGTGCACCTCATACGAGAACGGTGTGATCACCATCGATGCCGGACGCGGCGGCGTTCCCATGCACTACAAGGAGCTGAACTGCGTCATCAGGCAGAACATCGAACGCAACGTCCATCGCATCATACTTAACAACGTCACCGGACAGCGTTATATCGCTGCCACAGCTTCCAGACCGGACCTGTACATCGGGATACATGGCACGCCAGGGAACAACCTGGGCGCCTTCCTTGATGGTCCGACCCTAGAGGTATTCGGCAATGCCCAGGACATGACCGGGAACACCATGAACTCCGGAAGGATAATCGTGCACGGTAACGCCTGGGACGTCACGGGGCTCTCGGCCCGAGGGGGCAAGATGTTCATCAAGGGGAGCTCGGGGTATCGGGTCGGGATCCACATGAAGGAGTATGGGGCCAGATGGCCGAGCCTTGTCATCGGTGGTACCGCCAAGGACTACCTTGGCGAGTACATGGCCGGCGGCACCATCGTGGTCCTGGGCATCGGCAACGAGGACAGGTCGCCAGCCGGGATAAGCATCGGGGCTGGCATCCATGGCGGCAAGATGTTCCTGCGTGGGAAATTACAGCAAGAGCAGCTCGGGCCGGGAGCGGGCATCGCCGAGATGACCCAGGACGACGAGAGAGAACTCTCGGGCCTTCTGGACGAGTTCGTGGCCCACTTCGATCCAAATATCGAGAAGGACCTTTCCATGTTCACTAAGGTCGCCCCGCTCTCCTCCAGGCCGTACAGCGGCAAGTATGATAAGACCAACCTCTGATCAGACCATGGGCTGGCTGGCCACCGAGTCCAGGACGATGCGGACCTCGACGTCCTCGAGGCCGATGGGGACGAGCTCCCGGTACACCGTGTCCTCGAGGCTACGGTTGTCCCTGGAGTTCAGACGGATGAGAACGCGCCGGTCCCCACTGACCTGAAGCACCTCTCGGACACCCTCGATCTGCTTCATCTTCCGCAGGTCCTCCACACCCTTTCCCTTCACCAGTCTGGCAAGGACGATGGCGTCGGAGGTTATCCCCATCTGTTCCAGGTTGACGATGGCGTAGTACCCCAGGATGACCTTGTCGTCCTCGAGGCGACGGATGCGGTCGCGTACGGTGGACGGCGAACGGCGTAGCTTGTTGGCTATGTCGTTATATGTCATCTTCCCGTCCGCCATCAAGAGCTTGATGATGCGGCGGTTCATCTGGTCCACCGTTACCACGAAACCTCCCCCGAGATTACTGTTCGCTCTATTGTCGGGTTTGGTTTAAAATGCTTGCTATTTTGACGCCCCTTTAGCGAATTTATTCATCTGGCTGGTGGTGGAGGTCCCTTAATGAGAGGATAAGGTCACGTCGTTCGATAATGGTCCGGCACCTCTGGCTTTGGAGCTATGGTATTGCCTTTGTGCTCCACCAGTTCCACGCCCAACGATGCAATGGTCACATGAAGGGCAGATTCCATGTCCTTACGGATCTGGGCTGGTGGCGCCATGATGCGCGCGTTAGCGACCAGCTTACCCTCCCCCTCGGAGTACCTGCCTCCCTTGATCCCGTCCACTTGAACGGAGTCGCCCACCAGGCTCATCTTCAGGGATGAGGAGTCCGATGTGTAGATCAACTTGACATGACCGATGCAGCTCGGGTCGTACCTCTTGGCCACCTCCTTCATGAAGGTCATGGCCAGATCGTAGACGTCGAGCCGGACGGGGGACCGGATGGAGCTCACCCCGCTGTACCAGCCCATGGTGGCCTTCTCCGTGTTGAACAGTCTCTGGTCCACACCAGATGCCGCCTTGTTGGACCTCTTACCGGATAGGACCACGGAGACCAGGCTCTCGAGGTTGAATCCGGACCTCGCGCTACACGCTAGCACCTGAGCATCTGGGACCTCCCTTCCTACCGCCGCCATGACATGGGAAAGGACCTCCTGGCCCATGAGGTCGGCCTTAGTGACGACGATCACCTCGGCCTCGTGGACCTGATGGGAGGGGATCAACCTTCCCCCACCCAATCCAAAGCCAGAGCTAGGTGTCAGAAGTTCATTGGCTCGAGTTCCGTCCACCACCACGAACAGAGGGGCGACCTCGAACTCGTCGGGATACATGTCCCTGAGGGGAATGACCACTGTGGCCATGATGTTGGTGGACGTGCCGATGGGCTCAGCGATGATGATGTCCGGTCGACCTATCTGGACAAGGCTGCGCGCGTTCTTGACGAACTCATCGAAATGCGAGCAGAAACATCCTCCGAGCACCTCCCTGACATCGATACCGGCGCTCCTCATGTACTCGGTGTCGACCAGGACGTCCCCCTGATCGTTGGTGATGATGGCCACGGATTTCCCATGTTTGTCACGGAGACCCTTGGCCAAAGCTGCGGCCAGAGTGCTCTTTCCCGCCCCGAGGTAACCACCTAGGATGACGAACCTGGTCTTGTTCGATGCAGATGCGCCGTTCACTCGCTCGCATCCCATTAACGCCTATTTACCCTTAGTGCCCGATCGTGTTATCGTAAATGGATGAGGCGCTTTTTGAAGGGACAACCATCGCATGGGATCTCGATGGAGCAGATGTTCCCTTCCGGGATCCCTCTCAACGAACATATGATGGCTTGTTCGATGGTCCTCGTGGGCATCTTGCGACCGTTGGAGATCAGGAGCGCTTGTTCCATCTCTGTTAGACTGGTCTTGCAGCAGCCTTGGTTGGTCGCGGAATCCACACACCTGCGGGCTTCGGACGGCGAGCAGAGGTCGCATCTGGTCCCGACCTTGTACAACGGACCGAAAAGGTTGGCCATCGGGTCGACCATGAATAGCGCGTTGTCCTTGCCCAATGTGATGTATATGGTGTCGGGATGGGCGGGGCCGATCAGCTCCATGCGTGTTCCACGCACCTTCTGCTCCTCAACCACCTGCCAAAATTCCTTGAGGTGATTGTTGAGCTGGTAGACGAGCTGGTGATATCCCACATTGAGATGGTCCGCCAACTGCTGTTTGGTCGCCGGTTCCGTATGGCATACTACGTAGAGGGAGCGCAGGATCTCCTTGCGCAGGGGGTGGTTCACGATGGACGTGTAGACCTCCGGGTCGATGTACTGTATCTCGATACGGCAATTGTTCTTCAACGGTGTTGAGTTGGTCTGTCATTATTTAACTTTAAAGTAATGATTTTAGAGAAAGAGAAAACTTCGTCGATCGACGAATATTCCTGCTCAGCCCATGCGGTGGGTCGGATCGGGGCGGGAGGGCGAGAAGCATTCGTCCTCGAAACCCTCCATCGATAGACCGGTCTGCTCCATGGCCTTCTGTACGCTGTTCCGGACCGCTTCCTGGAGATCTTCCGGTGACGATACGATGCGGGCGTTGACGGTCATGATGACGTTCCCTTCCGAGTATCGGGATCCCTGGACGGCATCGACGCTGATGCTTCGGAGCACAGCGCTGATCTTGACGGCGTTGGTCTCAGAGCGCAACATTACCTTGGCATGGGCGATGTCGTCGGGCTGGTAATGAGCTGCGATGCCCCGTAGCACTCTTGTGGCCAGGTCATATGAGTCCGCTTTGTGCGCTTGGAACCTGTACACCCCATTGTACCATCCCAGCTCCGCCTCCGCGCGAGCATAGACGTCGTAGTCTACCTGGACCGGGGTCCTACCGCTGACACGGTCGGACCCGATGACCCCCAGCAACCTGTCCAGACCGCGACCTGTGAGCGATGAGAAGGGCACTGTCTCCGCTGTGGGATTGAGCTCACCGATCACGCCCCGCACCTGTTCCAGCTCTTCCCCGGTGACCTTGTCCATCTTGGAGAGGACCACCACCTCCCCCTCCTGGATCTGGTGTCGACGCAGATAGTCACCGATGCTGTCTGAGCTGAACCCCGCATCGATGGCACGCTCCGCATCCACGAGGATGATGAGCGGTGCCACGGTGAACTCTTGGGGGTATAGTACCTTCAATGGGGCGATGACGGTGGCCAGTAGGTCGGTGCATGATCCCACGGGTTCGGCCAATATCACATCGGGGGCGATGCGGCCCACGAGGGAACGGGCGGAGAGCATGAAATCATCGAACCGACAGCAGAAGCACCCACGTTGGACCTCTGCCACCTCCATTCCATGGGCCACGCAGAACTGGGTATCGACGAGTGCCTCTCCTTGATCGTTGGTGATCATGGCGACGTTCTTACCGGATTGGTTCAATGCCTTCGCAAGACGATTGATTATGGTGGTCTTCCCTGCTCCCAGGAACCCACCGATGATTACGATCCTCGTGGCCATTTCGCTTCCCTCGGTCAGGGGCCGAGAACCTCCTGGAAGGATAAATGCTTATTGCAGAACCATTACTTGGCGAAGGTTGCCAGAAGGTCCCTGGCCCATGCCCTTGACTGCTCCTCCGCAGCGAACGACAATGGTCCTTTGAGCCCGATGACCTCGACACGGAGTACCTTGTCCAAGACCTGGAATCCCCTTTCCTGCAACAATGCCTGGAGCCTGATGGCCGCCCCGTTCGCGGTCCATTTCAAGGCTTTCGCCCTTTTCTTCTCATCCTCCGGCAACGACATGATGGTGTCGAAGATCGCCATTGGCTTTCCCCTCCAGATCTCTGCATCGAGCCTCTTGGCGAACTTGGCCGACCTGCGGGTCATCTTGCCCATACGTGTCGGTGAACCAAGCAGAAGTGCGTCACCGTTGACATCCTTTGGTCTGCTCTCCTTCAGATCGATCAGCTCGATCTCATTGCCTTGCTTGATCAACTCGCTTGCCACATACTCCGCCACCTTTCGCGTGTTACCATACACGCTATCGAACGCAACGATGAAACGCATTTGATCACGGAGTTGGCCCATGGTTCGGGGGCGTAGATATCCCTTGCTCAATTGTCCTCAGGTACGAAGCATTTATGCGTGAGGTGCTCCGATGCTAACAAGATGGTCGATGAGGCAAAATATCAGGTGTTGGCGAGCTACGAAGATGTAGAGGTCCGTCGTTACCCAAGGATACTTCTGGCCTCGGTAGATGGGAAGAATGCGAACGAGGCGTTCGGCCTTCTGTTCCGTTATATCTCCGGAAAGAACGAATCGAGCGATAAGATCGCCATGACGGTCCCTGTGATCACCGATGGACCTCGTGGAAAGACCATCGCGATGACCGCCCCGGTGATCCGGCAGGAGAGAAGGATGTCTTTCGTGATGCCCTCGGGGCTTAGCCTGAAGGACCTCCCGCGACCCTTGGACGATGAGGTGCGCATCGATGAGATACCGGAAAGGGTCCTGGCGGTGACCCGGTTCCGAGGGTATGCAAGGGATAAGGAGGTCAGGGAGAGGACCAGGTCTTTACTTGAAGTGGCGACCAGGCAAGGACTGAAGGTCATCGGAGAACCGTTCGAAATGCTCTACAACAGCCCCTGGACGCCGGGTTTCATGAGGCGGAACGAGGTGGCGGTGGAGATGGAATGGACCGGTAGCTGATAGGTCCAGATCCAGTGATTGTGGCAAGGTCCATCTAGACCGTCGTTTCATTCGATGGTGGTTCTTTCTTATCTTGCTCGGTCACATTCATTTCTTGAGCTGTCTCATGTTCGCTTTGATAATGATCGACCGCTTCGTTGATCTCTAGGTAGAAATGATCTCCCACCAGATCTGAGATCCCGGCATTGTCCAACACATTTCTGACGGGCGTGTGGACACCTACGAACCATACCTTGATCCCGATCTTGTTGGTCTCTACGATGAATCTCTTCAATCCATCGCAGGCCGTGACATCGATGGAACTGGACATGCTGAGGTCGAGAAGGACCACACGGGTGCCTGGATAGGTCCCCATTTTATACTTGACCTCTTCAAAGACACTGTCGGAATTTACGAAGTAAAGGCTACCCTCCGGTCTGAGGATCAGAAGCCCCTCCACTTGTTTCGCGTCGGGATTGCGCTCAACTGAGAACCACCCCCTACGACCTTCCAATCTCCCTTCCACCGAAACATCAGGGGTGGAGCTCCGCAGCATGAGAAGGATGATGGAGATTATGACGGCTAACATTAGGCCAGCTAGGATGTTCAACAAGAGGACCCCAAATATGGCCAGCAGAGAAAGGAAGAAGTCCGAGGGGTTGATGTGAAAGAAGCGCGCTTGCTCCTTGACATCCAGCACGGATCGGACTGCCAGAAGGATGATTATCCCCAGTACGCAGAGGGGCAAGTAGTAGAAGAGCGGGGTCAGGAAAAGTATTGTGAGCAGAACGATCCCGGCCGCCACCAGTGTAGAGACCTGGGACTCGGCCCCAGCGTTCTCGTTCACGGCTGATACGCTAGTGCTTCCCCCGGTGGGAATGCCGCTGAAAAGTCCCGAGGCAAAATTGGTGGAACCGACGGCGAGGAACTCCTGGTCCTTGTCCACATCATACCCTTTCCTCTCTCCCACGCTCTTGCCGATGGCCAAGGTTTGCATGTATGCGATGAAACCCACGCCAATGGCGGCCGGTATCAAAGCACTCATTGCAGTATCTGGGACATCAGGTATGCCTGGCATGGGTATTCCGCTCGGTATCTCTCCTACGTACCCGATCTCGACCCCGAAATAGCTCACCATGATCCAGGTCGCCATGATGCCAAAGACCAGTGCGAAGAGAAGGCCGGGGAGACGCTTGTCCTTCTTCTCTACGAACACGATTATCGCTAAACAGGCCAGGGCGAGCCCCAGTGCGTAATAGTTAGTATCGCTCAGGTGCTGGACCAGGTATATCATCTGTTGGAAGAAGTTGCCCTCCCCTTTGGGGATCCCCAACACCTTAGGTAAGTTACTGGCCACGATGGTCAGGCCGATGCCGAACAGGAATCCCTTCAATATCGGCTTGGAGATGAAGTTGGAAATGAAACCCAGCCTAAGGACACCTGCTCCCAGACAGACTATTCCAGCAAGGAAAGATATCATGAAGATGAGTTGATTGTAATCCTCTGTCCCCACAACACCGATCGAGACTGCCGTCGCTGCCGCCATCGCGGACACTGCCGACGGTGTCTCACCCACCACGTGCTTGGCCGTTCCAACGATGGCATAAAGGAGCGCGGCGAACAGACCTGCGATCAGCCCGTGCTGCGGTGGTACACCGGCTATGCTTGCGCAGGCAAGGGTGTCCGGGATGATCAGGCAAGCGATGGTTATGCCGACAATGGTATCATTCTTGACGAAACTACGATCGTACTTGGGCGCCCAATCCAAGATGGGCAGGTAGTCCTTGAGGTGCTTCTTTTTGTGGGATTTGACACTGGCCTCGTTCTTGACCTGCGAGGTGGTCACACCAACGGCCTTTACCATCTTTGATGTCCCGCCTGCGACCTTGGACCCTATCGCCTTGGCGTCCTCTCCTGCCGTCTTCATCTGTTCTTGGACCTGTTGAATCGGAGAGCCTTGGGCTGGTCAGTACCAGGCGACCCGCCCTCATCTTTGGATTGCCCCTCCTCCGCCACCCTTTCGCCCCGGAACTTCGAATGAGACAGGATATCTCAGGAGGAAGGACATTAAACTTCTTAGACCAGAGGAAGGAGTATAATGACAGTTCGATCGAATCATTGAGTTCTATCGTGTGATAAAAGCAATGAGGCTATCAAAATATCAGTTTGGTAGGACAAGATCATTAATTTGATACGACCTACCGTGGGTGGGTAATAGGAATGACGAAGCGAGCGATTGGGAAAAAGGTCCCGCCACTGGTATTACCGGTCTGCCTTCTGGGATCTACGGTGGAGGGGAGAGCTAACTTCTGTGCAGTGGCCTGGTTCACGATGATCGACGATGACCCGCCCATGATCGGTCTGGTCCTGGGTAAGGAACGCCGTACCAAGGATGGGATATTGGAGAATAAGACCTTCAGCGTTAACATCCCGAATGCCGACCAGGCCAAGATGACCGATTACTGTGGCATCCATTCCGGATACAAGGTCGACAAATCCGAGCTGTTCCAAATTTTTCATGGACGGCTGGTGACCGCACCTCTGATCGAAGATTTTCCAGTGAACATCGAATGCCGTTTGAAAGAGGTCATAGAGTTCGATAGTGTGGACCTGGTCATCGGGGATATCGAGGACGTCCATATCGATAGGATTGCATGGAAGGAGGGAAGGCCGACCATAGAAAGGATCGACCCATTACTATATGCCATGCCTGGGGGTCCCTATCTAAGGTCGGGTGACGACGTGGCCAAAGCGTTCAGCATCGGAAAGTCGTTGAAAAGGAAATGAGTAGGTACTAGGCAGAGAATTGAAGGGAATCGGTCGATGGTCAGGCGGTCCATCGCCTAGATGATCGAATTATCAGTCAATTCCGGTCATGCTAGCTTCTCGGGATTGAGCCCTTTGAGCTCCTCTATGACGAAGCGGCCGTCCTTCCTGATCAGCACGTCATCGAAGAATATCTCCCCACCGCCCCACTCCGGCGTCTGGATCAGCACCATGTCCCAGTGCACGTTTGACCTGTTGCCGTTGAGGGCGATCGTCGTAGGCATTGCCAGGGGTGAAGTGGATGCGAGCCGGCGATCTTCTCGTCGAACAGGATGTCCTTCATCGGTTTGGTGACGAACGGGTTGAAGCCCGATGGCGAACTCGCCCACGTAGCGGGCCCCTTCGTCAGTGTCCAGGATCGCGTTCAAGGCCTTGGTGTTGGAGGACTGGTCGCCTCGACGATCCTGCCTGTCCTTGAACTCGAGCCGGATGTTCTCGAACGACCTTGCCCTGATACAATGTCTTGGCGTTGTACTGGATGATGCCGTTGACCGAGTCCCGTACTGGGGCGGTGTAGACCTCGCCGTCGGGGATGTTGCGCTCGCCATCGCATTTGATGGCCGGAATGCCTTTGATGCGAGAACTTCAGATCGGTGCCGGGACTACCAGTCTGACCCTGTCGGTCCTCTGCATCAAGCTCACCAAGCGGGTCCATGGCCTTGGACATCGCTCATAGTCCAACGTGCAGGACGTTGAAGTAGAAGTCCTCGAACCCCTCGGTGGACATCTCGGCCTGCTGTGCCATGGCGGATGTCGGCCAGCGGAGCACTACCCACCGGGTGTCGGTAAGACGCCTTCCGGTGTGCACCGGCCCCCACCAGTACTGGTTGTAGAGCTTCATCTTCTCGGCTGGGACATCGGAGGTCTCCGTGATGTTATGGGAGCCCCTCATGCCTATGTAGGCTTGGGCTCGCTTCATCTTCTCCAGTTCGGTATCACCGGTCAGGCGCATGGTGGCCTCATCCGCACCCATGTAGAACTTCCTCAGCACCTTCACCGAGCGCATGGAGATCAGCGGGACGCCGCCCACCTCATACACCTTGTCGATGAGGACCTCGACCATCTCTGATGGCATGTCGAAGGTCTCGATGTACACGACCTCACCTTTCTTCAGTTTGATCGAATGGTCCACCAGCACTTCGGCCAACCTTCTCATCCGTGGGTCATGCATATGGATAGTTGGGAGGCTCTCTCTTGAATTTAATTATTGGCTCAGGAATTACTCGTCTTAGGCGAGGGTATTGGGATAAACGGTTCAGCATCCACTACTCGTGTGCAATTCAGCCTTAGTACATTCCAAGGGACAGATCGAAGATCGCCTCATCTCGTGGGATAAGCAGGAACCCTACCTGTTCTTGAACATAATTTGAAGGAAAACTGCCGTGAGAAGGCTCAGGACGATGTAGCCGCATAGGGCCTCGAAGACGACCAGGGCCTCCCCTACCCATTGGGTTGGGAGGAAGAGAAGCCCAGGGTGGTAAAGGCCTGCCCGCTCACATAAAGCGCATCAAAAAAACTTACCCAGAATAGCCACCTCATTACAACGAACCCATTGATGTATAAGACTGTGGCGAATGTGTAGATGATGAGGAAGAATGTTCCAAAGATGAGTATAGCGGGTAGATACGATATTTATTGGCGATTCCTCTGAAGTACGGATTGCACCAGGAGGATGACCACGATGATCAAGGGAATGGTTATCGCCAGGGATGCCAAGACCCTATTGAGATATTGATCGAATATATTTGATCAAACCCTGCCAACAACGATGCAATTAGCATCAGGAACACTGGAAGAGCTATCAGATAAATCGCAATCCTTCCCGTCTTAACGTATGAGTCCGGAAGGCTACGGTTGAACATGTAAAGGACAAAAATGGAAATCGCCTGGACAGAGAAGATGATCACACTGATGCTGGTGGTCACATAGCCCTCACCTCCTTCGGTAGGAGGCTTGCCATAAAGTGGAGTGATCAGGGTGACAATGAAGAATGATATTAGGACCAGCTTACTAGGTAAATTGCAGTTCTTCATGAACAACTGAAAATAGCCCAAGAGGGTAATTCGTTCATCCTGATCGGACATGTTAAAAAGGAATGGTAAACCGATTATTTATGGAATTTAGATAACCATGAAAATGAATTGTCATGACCAACCATTGAATCCATTTGATCGAACGACATTGGACAGAGCCTCGGTCCATTATGAATGCAGCTCGATCCCAGTATGGTCACTTCTCGGGTGCTGTCCTCATTCAGTCCCTATTAATGTCCTGGATCTGCAATACAGTGATCCTATCTTCTGGCTTGGGCAGGACATCGATCGGTCTCTCCTTCGACCCATGCCAGATCTTGCCCATGAACCCGCTCATCTTTCTTTGCGCCTTGATGACCAGGACCAAACCGAAGACCGCAGGGGATGTGAGCAGGCAGGCCCCTCCCAAGGGACATCCCCCACAGGCCAGACCGCACGGCCCGGAGGCCAGGAAGGTCAATGGTGCCGTCGCTGCTGCCAATGCGAATATCCAGGCGTTCTCAATCCTTTGTCTTGTCCTCTCGAACATCTTCCCTCCCCCATTTGTAGCTGTAAGCACTGCCAACACATGATTTGGTACATTCCCTGCACCCTATGCAGAGCGACCTCTCGATGCTATGATCGTCCCCGATCGCCCAGACCGGGCAGTTGGTCTGGCACTTCTTGCATTTGACGCATTTCTCCGCCTTGAAATCAATGCGATACAGGCCGACCGAGGAACCTATCTTATGCGCAAGGCCGGACAGGGCGCCCAACGGGCAGAAGAAGAGGCACCAACCCCTCCCTCCCACCATCATTATTCCACCGATGACCAACCAGGATAGTATCGCCAGGATCAGTCCTGCGTTCATCGGTTGCTCGATGGCGATCGCTACCGGTGAACACCAGCGATGACCCGGTCTCCAACAGATAGGAAGCGCAATAGCGACAGGTGACACCACCATACTGATATGCGATGGCCTGTTGACCGATGACCACTGCCACCAGTATGAAACCAACGAAGAAACCATACCTCAGGCTCGAAGTCACCCGCGTTTCCCTGATCCTTAGCCTGGACTTATCTGGGATAGGTGTGGAACGGCTCACCGCCTCACCCACCGCCCCCACGGGGCACAGCCATCCACAGAACAACGGCCCGAAGAGGAAGGCGATGAATATGATGAACAGGATCAGAATGGTGGCAGCGTAGAGATCTACCAGTAACGGTCCTGGTCCTGTGATCCAGGCCAAAGGCACTCGGTAGCAGATGCTGTGTATATCGGCGGGGAGCTGGTCCCCTGCCAGTACATTGAATGCCCGGAAAAGGAAGGCGAACGGGGCGACCAGCAGGAAAAAGCCCAGCGTGAGGCTGATGTACCGCCATTTGTTCCTCTTCAAGGTCCTCTGTCTGGACTTCCACGACATCATTTCACCTTCGGTCCCTTGATCTTTCGCATCACGATACCGACCGCTGCCACTACCACCAATATCTGTGCCACCAGAAGGTCGACGCCGGTCAGGTCGAAGCTCTCGGTGGCGGGAGCTCGTTGGAGAACTCCACTGCCACACTGTCTTTGGGCGATCTTCCCACATCGGTGGTCGCCGTGGCATTCAGTCGATGTGGTCCATTCGGATAGGTGGTCGTGTCCAACTTCCATAGATACGGGGCGCCGGTCATGGCTGATATGTTCACACCATCCACTGCCAACGTCACACTCTTGACCGGCTCATCGCCCAACACTGTGACCAGGACATCCACCGTCCCTGACAGAGGACCAGGTGAGACCTCGATCCTAATCGAGGCCAGGACGTTGGATATCGTGACGCTGAGCTCCACCGAGCCCTCCTGTCCTAACGAATCCTGGGCAATGGCCCTTAGTGAGTAGATCCCATTATTGAATAGGAATGTGTTCAAGGAATAGTTCGATTTGACCAGGCGCCAGCTCGGTCAAGAGCTCCCCTCCCAGGAAGAGCCTGGTCCAGTTCAATGGCGGACCGTTGATCGTGCTGATAGTAACATTCACCAATCCATTGAGTTGGGCCCCCTGGCTCGGTGTCAGGATAAAAACCTGAGGAGGACCGTTCCAGACCGTCACGTTGATTGAGGTCGTGGAGGTATTGCCATTGGGATCCTGAGCGCTAAGACCGAGGACATGGTTGCCATCGGCCAAGGTCGTCGTCATCCAGCTCCAGGCGTAGGGAGGGGATGTTAGCAAGTTCTGGGCGGTCCCATCTATCGTCAGGAGGACTGACAGCGGTCCCGTGCTGGAGGTCGCGTTCGCCTCGATGGTCAATGTCCCATAAACGGTACCTCCCTCAGAAGGTATGATGAAGCGCACGGTCGGTCGACTATTGTCTATCATCACTTGGACCTGCGCTTGTCCGACCAGGTCCGAACTATCGGTCGCGGCCACAACGATGACGTGCTGACCAGACCCGTATTGATAGGTGTCCAGCTGCCACTTGTAAGGAGCCACGGTAAGCTCCATAACCAGGAGACCATCGACCCTGAGGGACACCGATCGGATGGTATGTCCGCTGAAGCCGGTCACGTTCGCGATCACATCGACATATCCTGAAACGGTGGTGTTGGCGACCGGGGCGGTGATCGTCACCAGCGGTGGCAGGGGCACATTGTTGAAATCGACCGATATCTGTGAGTACCCCTTCCTGGAACCGCCATCGATGGCCGTCACGTTCAAAGTGTGCGCCCCGTTGGCATAACCCTCCGTAGGCACCGACCAGGTGAAAGGGGATGTCGTGTCCGTTCCGACCAGGGACCCATCGAGACGCAGCTCCATCGAGGAGATCGTCTGGCCTGTGTCGGGGATGGCCGTGGCGGCGACGGCCAGGTTCCCGCTCACCATCGCTCCATCGATAGGCGCCGTTATGGTGACGGACGGAGCGTTAGGAAGAGGGGCGGTGACGGTCAAGGTCAGACCGGTAGAGAACAATTTGACGTAGGCCCTTTCGCCGTGGAATATCTTGGCATACAGTGTGTATGATCCAGGCGTGGATGGCGCATTCAGATCCCAGGTGTCGGTGAGACTACCGCCATAGCTACTTTCGACATAGTTGAACCTCGTGCCATCCGGGTCGGAGATGATGGTCCATCCATTCTCCTGGGGGGTCGTGCCGGAACTGCCAGAGGTCTTGGAGAGGAGAGCCACGCCCATCAGGTTACCGGTCGAACCGCCAGAGACTGTCACCGAGACGGTCATCCGCTCCCCCGGGCTGGGTGCTGTGGTGGAGGCGCTCATGCCTATGGTGGCGCTGCTCTGTGCGCTATGAAAGCTGCAATCGTTCGCCTGGAGGTTCCTGTCGCCCACCCCACCTGGGTTCGAATACACAGGCATTGCGACCGCTAAGGCAATGGCCAGAACGACGAAGATGACCAAGAACCAGGTCCATTTCCTTGATCTAGAACCAGGGGGGCCCATCTCGGACGATAAGAGATTTTGAACTAGTTAAACCATCGACGCAAGTACTTCACACCTTGTAAAAATGACGACCCCTTTAAATGGGCCACATCAAAGGGGGCTCTGTTCGATCGACATCCGGATGAATGATAAATTGAGGCGCCGTTAGCGGTCCATGAGGGTTGAGATAATAAGCCCTTGAACGATATCTGGTAACCGTTCAATATCAAGGTGGAAGATGAGCAATATAGGTGAGGTCGGGACATGGCTTGGGACGATCCTTGCCATCGGGGCCTTCCTGGTGGCTATCGTGGCCCACCGCTCCCCTGGCAGCCGGACCAGGAAGCTCCTCATCGTGCTCAATGTCCTGGTATTGGTCGAATTGGCCTTCCTTTTCATCTATCTCCTCTATCTTTTCGCTATCAACGATGTCGAATATCTCTATGTATGGTCGCGCAGCTCATCGGACCTGAGCTCCTTCTACCGTCTGGGGGCGGCCTGGTCCGGGGCAGGCGGCTCCGTCCTCCTTTGCACGCTCCTGATGGCGACCCTATCGTACGCTCTGCAATCCCGCATGACGAATCGGAAGGAGGTGTCAACGGCTTTCTTGGACCATTACGCAGTGCTCTCCTCGATGGTGATAGCTGGGCTGATGGTCGTGATCCTTTTGAGCGACCTGTTCGCCCCCACCGTCGCTTCGCCCGAGGACGCCTGGAGGTTGATAGCCTTCCCCGATGGCAGGGGACTTCCGCTCTCCCTCCAGACCTGGGAGATGGTGGTGCATCCCCTCGTCGTCTTCAGCGCCTATGCCATCTGCTTCCTGGCCTTCATCTCCGCCGGTGCAGGGCTTCTCAGTAAGGAGGGAAAATGGCACTTGAGATCGATCCGGCCGATGCGCCTGGCATGGTTGTTGCTATCACTGGGGATGGCCATCGGGGCCTGGTGGGCCTATTATGAGGTCGGTTGGGGAGGTTATTGGAGCTGGGACCCGGTTGAGACCTCCTCTTTGGTCCTTTGGGTCGTTATGACCGCCTATCTCCATGCGGCCGCCAGATCGGCCCGTTCTGGTTCCTATCCCATACTATCTCCGGCCTTGGGCATGTTGACGTTCGCAACGGTCCTTTTCACGATCTTCGTGACCCGCTCCGGGAAGCTTTGGCTGTTCGCAGTGCACACCTACGCATCGGCGGAAGGTGGAGATGCCAGTGACAGATTGCTCACTTTGCTCTCGAACGACCCATCGGTTCTGGCAACGTTCCTGTTGCTTCTACTGGTCCTCTTCATCAGCGTCTACCTGCCATGGTCACGGTGGCATGGTCTTAAGGAAGGTCGAACGGACGGTCGGGGATTCATCATAGATGACGCGAGCAGCATGACCGCCGCATTGGTGACGTTCGGGGCCATAGCCATCGTCCTGGTCCTTCTTCTAGTGAAGAATGTCGATCTCGACCTGGTGCAGAACTATGATGAGTTCACCCAGAAGGTGCCGTTGTTCTTCTCCGTTCTCATGCTGATCATGATAGTGTGTCTGACCTGGCGCACTCTGGGACAAAATAGGGCATTGGCATCGATCGGGCTGGTGCTCGTGATATCGGTGGTCGTGGCATTGATGGCATACGCTTCCGGGATGGACGCAGTCGCAGTCTTCCCTCTCCCCATCTTCATTGTCTCTGGAGCTATAGCTTCGGTCAGGATAGCGCGTGCGTCGACCCTGAGACCCGCGGGAAAGGCTTTGGGGGCCATGAGTCCCCAACTTATCCACCTGGGTGTGGCCCTAATACTGATCGCTTTCATCTGCTCCACCAACTTTCAGACCGTCCCAGAAGATGGGAACCCCTCCCCTGTGCTGATCGGGGGGAGCTTGACGGTCGATGGTTTCGAGGTGAGGTTGATGGACGTTGAGCTCACCAACGCCACCCCTGAACCAAGTCATAATTACAATCAGGTCTGGAAGGTGACCTTGGATGTGCTACACGGCCAAAATGTGGTGGCCAAAGGGGTCCATCTCACCAACTACTACCTCGATAATGGAACGGAGGTCCGGAAGGTCAGGGGTGAGGTGGCGGTGATAAAGACAATATTTGATGACCTCTACCTGGAGTTCGACCTCGGGATCTCGGACCAGGTGGAGCTCAGCGCCACGGTGATTCCGCTCATGAACGTCCTATGGCTCGGAACCGCGCTTCTGGCTATGGGCATAGCATTTAGGACTTTAATTCCGTGGCGATCGGACCCGTCAAGGGGTGAGGGTTGAGACCCCCCCCCCCAATCCTCATTGATGATGCGGACCAAATGTGAAGATCAGGACGAGCTGCATTTCGAGAGGTCATATCGATCGCCCATGATGATTCAATATTGACAAGCGATGATAATAATGAATGAGCGAACCCCATTTATTTCGACCCACGACCAGTTAAAACTGTAAATGGTAGTAAGCCAGCCCATTCTTCACGTCACTCTCACTCGGTATCGATCCTTGACATCGCCCCTGCGACTAAGGCTCCTAAGATGTCATCAAGAAAGGGCCCGACCTGCTCCATCGTGCCTGACCTGATCGGTTTGTTATAAGGAAGATCGAAAGGTCCTGAGTTTACTGCCAGATAACCCATTAGGGCGTTGCCCAGCATCTCGTCCGCTAAAAGATGCTCGAGGTCCTTTGGGAACTCCCCAGCCTTCAAGCCCCTTATGTTGTCCCGATAACCCTCATCATCCATGAGTACTGCCGCCTGCACCAGGGAGTTGACGTTGACGTCTTCCTTGAGCGATTCGAGATGTTGCACGAAACGTCGATGAACACCCTCCACGTCCCTAGACCGGTCGGGACGTTGGATATCGTTGGCAATGCTCCACATATCGTCCATCGTCACGCCCTTGCGCTCCAACAGGGACAGGAAATCCATGGGTGGGTTGACCAAGGACCACTTCCGGATGGACCCGGAGGTTGCCTTGCGCACCGCCCTGGCGATCGCGATGCCCACGTCCGTGGCGGTGCCCGCGTACTTGGTGCCCTCGCCCAGAGGTGATACTATGGCGACGGCGTCGCTGGTGGTGCCCGTGCCGCGTATCCCCCGGTCGAACATTGCGGCGCTCTTCGCCTCGGTGATGGTGATTATGGCATTGGCGCTTCCAGCGCACTCCAGGGGTACATCCACAACGGCGATGATGTTGATGGTGCCGGGCTTGGTAAGCTTGCGAACGATGGTATCCGGGAGGAGCTCGCCCGCCATGACCGCGTTGACCACTCCCGCCGTCACAATCGCGATGGCATGCACCCCGTGATATCGTTCCTCTGCCACGATCAGCGCCTTGTAGATCTCAGCGGCGGTCATGAAACCGACCGTGTGCTCCTCCAGGCCCAGCAAGGATATCTTGGAGGCCATGTCCGCCTCTGGATCGTTACGATCGTAACCTCTTTCCACTTGCATCATGAGGATGGTGTCCGTTTCCGTGAAGCCGCCATTGCGTATCGTGGAGGACAGAACCTTCATCTTGTGGGGGAACCGGACAATGGCGAAATTCTCCTGGCCTAAGGATCGCAATTCTACGTCCACTTTGAGTTCATTCTTCATTTCATTACCACCATTGCGACGTCCGAATGAGATTGTTCTTTAATTAGAATTGGACACGAGGCAAGGACCATTCCCAATTCCAACGACCTGGTACGGGATGCGGGTTCACTAATAGGTAAAATTAAAATTTCAAACGAGAAATAGTAATGGATGAGAAATTGGTGGGCTCAGCCGGATTCGAACCGGCGACCTTCTGCGTGTGAGGCAAACGTCATAGCCGCTAGACCATGAGCCCAGTGAGACCACAAAAACGAATACCATTATTAATTCTTGACGGTCTGTGAAGTGCCACAGTTTCGCCAGGGTTCCAACAAAGCATTAAGAACGGTCCGAGGATAGCCCTTCCGGATGTCTGGCCTCTTCTGCAAGGATTGCAACTCCATTCTCTTCCGGAGAGGCGATCGCTACCTGTGCCGGCGCTGCGGGATGAGCTACCCGCTCGATGGTATTGAGGACGAAGGCCATGCTAAGCCGGTGCCCATTTCCATCATGGAAAAAGGTTCGAAGGCGAAAAGACCCGCTCAGAACGAAGGGGAAGGGTTGTTCCCATATGCACCCAGGGCCAACCAGCTTGAGATCGTCAACTTCATCACGGAGAACGTTTCACAGGGTTCCCATGTGGTCATGGAGAGCGGTACGGGGACAGGAAAGACCGTCTGCGCACTCTCTGGCGTCCTGGAATATACCCTGTCGAACGGGAAGCGAGCACTGTACGTCACGCGCACCAACTCTCAGGCCAAGCAAGTGGTGGTGGAGATGCGCGCCATCAACGAGAGGCAGTCCGTCCCCACCATGGCGTTGCAAGGGCGGCGCAGCACCTGTCCCGCCCAACGTGATCTCGAGGAGGACCTGGGACCGGCCGAGCTGGCCAAGTTATGTGAGGAGATGAAGAAACGGACCCGGGCGGGGCAGAGCGGTGGATGCCGCTTCTATGAGAACTTCCGACGCAAGGGTCCTGAGTGGTGGAAGCGCTTCCTGACCGGGGAGGTCCCCACCGCCGAGGAGCTCATAGACCGTTGTGAAAGGTTGGGGTGCTGCCCTCGTGAGGTGATGCGCTCGATGCTCCCACTGGCCCATCTGGTCGTGGCCCCATACAACTACATCCTCTCCAAGGAGGTCCGGGAGAAGCTCCTGGAACAGATGTCCGTGGAGGTCGAGGACCTGGTGATCATCGTCGACGAGGCGCACAACCTTCCGGAGAGGGCGAGGGAGGAGGAGAGCTTCACGATCGATGCTGGTCTCCTCACATCCGTCCGTCAGGAGCGAAGGTTGTATGGGAATCCTAAGCTTGTTTTGAACATCACCTTGGACAAGTTCCTCGAGGCATTGTTCCTGGTCCTTTCCGAAGGGGCCAAACGATGCGATGGCAAGGAGAGCGTCGAGGTCGAGCAAGGGTTCCTTTCGACGACGCTCGATGGACCGCTGGGACTGGACAAGGAGGGATCGACCACCCTGGTCGCCAACCTCTTCAACCATGGTCAGCTCATCCTCGATCAGGCCATCGAAGGGGGCAAGGACCCGGTCTCACGCACTCTGCACCTGGCGGAACGGTTGATGCTCTGGTCCGCTGTCGAGGGCTCACGGTTCCTCTTCCAGGCCCGAAACGGCGAGAGCATGGCCCTGGACGCGATCTGTCTGGACCCGTTCTCCAGCCTGGAGGTCTTCAAGCATTGCCGGGCGAGCGTGCACATGTCCGGTACTCTACGACCGCTAGCCCAGTATGTGCAGGTGGTCGGATTGGGGGACAGGGCGGTGCGCCGCACCTTCGAATCGCCTTTCCCGAAAGAGAATCGAGCGGTGTTCTGCGCCACCGATATCGATGCCTCGTTCGAATCGATGCGGAACACTGAGAGCGTGGAAAGGATGAGGGACCACATCGTAAGGTTGTGCAACGAGGTGGACCGCAACACCATGGTCTTCTTCCCCTCCTATCGGGTCATGAGACAGCTTTCCCTGCACGGTCTGGAAGGGGGGCTGCATGGCAAGGTCTTCCGGGAGGAGCAAGGGATGTCCCAGGACCGCCTCATGGGCATGGTCGAACGTTTCAAGGAGGAGCGGGGAGCGGTCATGCTCACCGTGATGGGCGGACGGGTGGCCGAGGGCCTGGACTTCCCCGATGAGGAGTTACAGATGGCCATCATCGCCGGGATACCCTATCCCTCCCCAACATTGCAACAGCAGCGTCTCCGTGAGCTCTATGACCGGCGTTATCACAAGGGATGGGAGTATGCCGCAGAGGCCCCGGCCATACGCAAGATGCTGCAGGCCATGGGCCGCCTGATACGCAACGAGACGGACGTCGGCGCTTGCGTCATACTCGATTCGCGCGCGAAGCGCTTCACGTCGCAGATCGAGATGAGGATGACCAGCGATCCGACCTCCGACGTCCTGAGGTTCTTCCAGGAACTCGGATCTACTCGCTGATCACGTTTGTGGCACGGAACATACCGTCGCTGAAGAGCAATGAGAAGTATCCTGCCTTGTGATTGGTGCTGCGCAGCTTCACCGCGCGGATGCGCCTCTGCACGTCCGACTCGCCGATCTCCTGCTGCTTCAGTGCGATGATGCCATCTGCCAGATAGCCCTCGTCGTACCTTCCATTGAACATCTGCTCGGGCGTCGTCTCGGAGATCATGAACGACGTGACGCCGAGACCGCGTAGCCATTCGAAAAGATAGAAGAGCTCGGTCCTACGGTCATCACGTATCTGGGCGGCCATCTCCAGCACGTCCAACGAATCCAGGACCAGGATGTCGTAGCCCACCGTGTTCTTCAGGTTCTCGGCGTACATCTTGAAGACCTGCATCCAAGAGCCCTTGGCGCTCAGCTCCGTGAGGCTTCGTCTGATGAGCCCGAGGTCGACGATCTGCACATACTCTTGCACCTTCGGATCGTCCATGCCCATGAGCATCATCTGCTCCAGAAGGTTGTGCTTGGACTGTTCCAACGTCATGTAAACGCTGCGAACGTTGTTGCGTAGCGCGTTGTAGTATAGCATGCTGTAAGTGACAGACGACTTCATCGTGCCCGGCGCGCCGGCCACGAGGACCACCTGTCCCTTGGGAATGCCTCCCTGGATGTAATCATCGAAGTTCTGGATATAGGTCTTGACACGCTCGATTTGAACAGGCATCCGATTCGGTCTTAGAGCACAACGTGGACTAATAAACCTTGTCGGTCGGTTATCATCCTCGACACTAAGAATGCACGCCGCGGTCCATCTGGACTATGGGCAATGTGAGGACGAACCTGTGACCATCGTGGAAGATGGCGTGGTACCGGGTGTCGACGTTCATGGTACGCATCTTGGGGATACGCACCCAGCGCTGGACCTTGAGGTCGTCCAGCTCCTTCATGTTGAGCTCGATCACGCCGTCGGCCAGATATGCTTCCTGCGTCTCGATGGTCCAGTTCTCCGCTATGAGGAAGACGGTTATGTTCAGTTCCTTGAACCAGTCGAACAGGTCCTTCATGTCCCTGCGGGTCAGACGGCCCGAGGTGAGCGACCGGAACGCTTCCAGGGAGTCGAGCACCATCATGTTGAGCGGGCTCTCGGCGTTGATGTTCTGGACATATCTCAGTAGGATGCTACGCCAATCGCCGGGCTCGTTGACCGTCGCCTTGCGGAGTCCGACCATGTCGATCATCATGAGGCGGTCCTCCGTCTCGGCCATCCTCATGTCCATGCGCTCCATCTGCTTGATGATGGCCCCCCGGTTCTGTTCCAGGGAGAGGTAGAGGCAATGCAACTTGTCCCGCTTCGCAGCGTTGTAGAGGACCGTGAAGGTCAGTGTCGTCTTCATCGTACCGGGGGCGCCAGTTACCAGCACTAGGTGCCCCGAGGGGACCCCGCCGCCCAGCAGATGGTCCAGTTTATCGATGTGGGTGGGTTGGACCTTCACGCCATTGGCGCATTCGCACCCTTTCCCCAATTGCACATTGAGCTCCTGGGTAATATCGGCTAGAACCTCTTTGGTCGGCAATGGCGTCGGTGGTGGGGATACGACGCCCGCCTTGCGGAGCTTCGCCTCCATCTGGTCCATCTGCTGCCGGTAGGCCTTGAGCTCCTGCTCCATCACCTTGAACCTCGATTCCAGGGCCAGCCCGTTGGCGATGGGTTGCTCCTTGCCCACGTCGACCGGTGGCTGCGCTTCCTTGCGCTCCTCCTGCCGGACCGAGTTGAAGTCCACCTCCATGGGCTTCTTGTCGCAACCGATGCGATCGACCGTGAAGGGCTTGACCTTGGAACGATCGACCACCTTGACATCCTGACGCACCAGCTCCTCCCCACAGCGGTCGCACTGCTCGTCACCGGGCTTGATCGCCGAACCGCATCTGGGGCACTCGTACTTCCATGCCATTGGCTCACTCGCTGATTACCCGCGTCACTTGGAACTTGCCATTGTTGTAAAGTAAGGAATAGTAGGAGGGGTCGTGGTTGGTCTCCCTCATCTTGACACAACGAATGCGACGTTGCGTCTCCACATCCCGTATCACCTGCATCTTCAGGGTGATGATCCCATCGGAGAGGTATCCCTCATCGAAACGACCGTCCATGATGCGTTCCGTGGAGGACTCCGATATCAACATCACTGTCGCCCCCAGGTCCCTGAGCCACTCGAACAGGTAGAAGAGCTCGGTCCTTCGGTTCGTGACCTCTGCCATGGTCTCCAATACCTCGAGCGAGTCGATCACCAGCACCTTGTAGGCCAGGTTGTCCTTGAGGTTGGCCATGTATGATTTGAAGACGTGCAACCAGGAGGACCCGCCCTGCACCTCCTTCAGCTTGCGACGGATGATCCCCATGTCCAGGACGTGCACCTTGTCCTTCACCTGGTCGGTGTGCATGCCCATCTTCTCCATCTGCTTCAGGAGGCTCTCCCGGGACTGCTCCAAGGTGACGTATACCGAGGTGATGCCCGATTCCAATGCCTGATTGTAGAGCATGTAGTAACAGAGTGAGGACTTCATGGTGCCTGGCGTGCCAGCCACGAGGACCAGATGGCCCTCCGGGACGCCGCCTTCCATGATCCTGTCGAAGCCTTCGATGTATGTCTTTAGCCTTTGGCCGTTGGTCATTGCCCCCACTCCTGTCCAGTGCGTAGGACCTTGGGTCGATTATTATGAAATCGGAGCGGGTGCAGGGTATTAAAGCATGTCCACCACATTACTGAAAAACGGAATTATTCAGCTGGTGCCCCGTACCACGACCTTCCGCACGTAGAGCCTGGCCCTCTCCGCCATCTCCATCAGCTTGGCATCGGGGTAGGGGTCCATGACGCCCAGCCGCGGGTCCAGGGTGCTGCGGTTGCCGAACTGGTGCAGGGCGTACTTCCTCGCCCCGCCTATGAAAGAGGCGATGGCCTCGATGTCCTTGGTGTCGAGGTAGAAGGGGACCACCGTGGTGCGGAACTCATACTCCCTCATCTGGTCCATGATGATGCTGATGGAACGCTTGACGGCCGTCAGGTCCACATTCACCCTCGTCACCTCGGTGTACTTCTCGTTCATGGGGGCCTTGATGTCCATGGCGACATAGTCCAGGGAACCGGAGCCGATCAGGTCCTGGAGCATGTCAGGATTGGAGCCGTTGGTGTCTAGCTTGACCTTCATGCCCATATCACGGAAGCGGTTAACCAGGTCCGGAAGGTCCGCATGCATCGTAGGCTCGCCCCCGGTTATCACCACCCCGTCCAGGAACTCATCGTTGTCGCGTATGTAGTCCTCGATCACCGGGAATGGCACCTCTTCGAGGCTGGAGGTGGGGGGGATGAGTTCGACGTTGTGGCAGAAGCCACAGCGCCAATTGCATCCTTGCAGGTAGATCGTTGCCGCCACTGAACCGTCCCAGTCGAGGAGGGACGTGCGATTGAAGCCGACGATCTTGGCTGGCATCGGAACAGGTAGTCGAGCAAGCGGGAATTAATACTTGCCCTGATACGCAAGCTATCTAGGGACCTGTCTCCGAAAAGTCTATGTCAGGGCGTCCCGGTTGGGAAAAGGCATGGGCACGGGCAAGCACCTGGGCCTGGAAGGGAGCGGACTTGACCTGGGAACCTAGCGTGGTGGCCTTCTGTTGCAACTGGTGCGCCTACGCCGGGGCCGACCTGGCCGGTGTGAGCCGCTTCCAGTATCCGCCCAATGTCAAGGTGGTCCGAGTCATGTGCTCCGGCAGGGTGGAGCCTGGATACATCCTGCGTTGCTTTCAGAACGGGGCCGACGGGGTCATGGTGTTGGGATGTCACCCGGGCGACTGCCACTACTACAAAGGCAACGAGAGGGCCAGACTACGTATCGATGATGCGGGGGATATCCTGGACCGGATGGGCATCGGCAGTGAGCGGATGCTCCTGCGCTGGATATCGGCCGGTGAGGGGGCCCTTTTCGCCAGCACCTGCCGTGATTTCGTGGAGAAGATGCGTTCGTTGGGGCCCGTCCCGGAGGTGGGCTGTGTCGAGCCTTGAGGCGGCCCGCAAGTACCGGGCCTACGACTGCATAGCCTGCGGTCATTGCACTTACTCATGCCCAGCTGCCCACGGGGAGAGGAGGTTCTCCCCCCGTCGTTTCATGGAGGAGTTCTCACAGCAAGGGAGCCCGGAAGGTCTGGACATCTGGTCGTGCATGGGCTGCGCCGCGTGCACCACGGTGTGCCCCCAGGGCGTCGACTTCCACCATTTCATGCGCGAGGTGCGCCAGGAGCGAAGGTCCATGGACCCTCCGGTGAGGACCCATGCTGGCCTGGTCTCGGCCATCCGGGACCTCGACGCGGTGGGCAAAGGGATGGGGCACCATCAATATTGGGTGACTCCCGACCTCGAGCTGGACCAACGATCGGACGTCGCCTTGTTCGTGGGCTGTGTCCCGACCCTCGACGTCGTCTTCCGAGACTTCCAATCAGGACTGCCGGGACTGCCCCGGTCGGCGGTGCGGCTCCTCAACGCCATGGGGATCAGGCCACGCCTGTTGAAGGATGAGCGGTGCTGCGGCCATGATGCCTACTGGTTGGGCGAGACCGATACCTTCGAGCGCTTGGCCAAGATGAACCTGTGCGCGATACGGGAGAGCGGCATCCGCACCCTCGTCACCTATTGCCCAGAATGCAACCACACCATCGGAAAGGTCTACGAGGAGAGGTTCGGGGCGCTTGGCTTCGAGGTGGTGCATCTGAGCCAGCTATTGGAACAGGGGATCAGGGAAGGCAAATTGAACTTCCAGAGGTCCGATGAGGTGTTCACCTTCCAGGACCCTTGCAGGCTGGGACGCGGCTCGGGGATCTACGATGCCCCCCGGACCGTGATCAAGGAGATGGGGCAACTGGTGGAGATGACGAGAAGCGGTGCGAACGCGGCATGTTGTGGCAGCACTTGCTTCGCCCAGTGCGATCGCATCACCAAATCGTGGCAGCTCACCAGACTGGAGGAGGCGAGAGCGACAGGGGCGGGAAGGTTGGTCACCGCCTGCCCGAAGTGCTTGGTGCACCTGAGCTGTGCGCAGAAGGAGATGGGGACGTACATCGGAAGGCCGAGGATGGAGCTGGTGGACCTCTTCACCTTGGCCGCATCGAATCTGAAGCGATGATGTCTCACTTCTCGTCATCGAAGACTATCGGTTCAGGGTGGTTCTTGTTCTTCATGTGCCCGCCGGGACCACCGCGTTCATCCCTGGCCTTATCCACGCATACAGGGCTCTCGCACACAAAGGCAGCGAAACAGAACTGTTTGGCCTTCTTGCCGCAGAACTGACAGTCGTTGTCCTCGATCCTCACGCTCATCGATATGCGATGGTGGGGGCCGAATATCATCTTTTGTGAACTGCCCCCCGGTCTGACGATGGATACCTTAGAGGACGGCTAGGTCCCTGAAGAAAACACCTTAATCGGGCAGAGCTTTACCGAGGATGTGCGCATCGTATCGGTCGGTGGGGATGAAGGCCCCTTCGGGGGGCTTGCTGAGCTGTCGCGATGCCATCAGTGTGGACAATGCGCGGCCGTTTGCCCGAGCCAGAGGCATGGCGGGATCAGGCCGGCCGACACGATGGTGAGGCTTAACCTCTCCCTGCTCCATGAGGATGCTCCAGAACTGTGGTTGTGCACCATGTGCAACTCCTGCACAGAGCGATGTCAATTGGGAGCGTCGCCCTCCGACCGCATCCAGGAGATGCGAGCCAGGGCCACCATGGCAGGTCATTGCCCCAAGGCGTTCCGTGAGGAGGCGAGGTTGTTCATACGAAGTGGACTGGCCTTCCCCAACAGCGGACTTACCAAGAAGGTAAGGAAGGAGCTTGGATTGCCAGATCTGGTCATGGACCCGAGGACCTTGGAGGAGCTACTCGTGTTGATCGAGGCATCGTCGCTGGGGAGGGTCCCTCTTGAGTGAACGGTTCTTTCTCTTCAAAGGATGTCTCATTCCCACCAGACTCCCCTTCCTGGAGAAGGCGTCCCTTTTCGCATTGGACGCCATGAAGGTGGAATATGAGGCCATGCCAGGTGCGACCTGCTGCGTGGAACCCATCGGGTTGCGGTCCATGGCGGCCGACACATGGATCTTGGCGGTGGGTCGCATGCTGGCTATCGCCGAGGAAGCGGACAGGGACGTCCTGACGCTGTGCAACGGCTGCTACCTTTCCTTCCAGGAGGCCGTGGAAGAACTGAAGGACCTGGAAAGGCGGAAGGAATTGAACCGTGCCCTCTCCAAGATAGGAAAGGAGTATCGCGGGACCGTCCAGGTCCGTCACCTCCTGGACCTGGTCCATGGGAGGGGGCGGTCTGGCTTGGCGCCTGACATCAAGGCGGACCTCTCGGGGCTGAGGGTCGCCCCGCATTCGGGCTGTCACGTGCTGCGCCCCAGCAAGGTGCACCTGCGTGAAAGGCCATACGCCCCACGCATGCTAGCGGACGTGGCCGGTTGGTTGGGCGGGAAGGTCGTCAGCGAGGAGACCTGGCCCGAATGCTGTGGAGGGGGCGTCGCCAGTGTCGACGAGGCGGTGTCCTCGGGGATATTGGAGGATGTGACCAGGCAGCTATGGGGCATGTGGCGCGAACGTCATCCTCACGCCCTGTCCATTCTGCTTCAGCCAGTTCGACCTCCGCCAGAAGGAGGGGGTCCCGGTCCTGCACCTATCGGAGATGTTGGCCTTGGCATTCGGGGCCACACCAGAGCATATCGGACTTCGCTACCATCGGGTGAAGATGAGTACGTTCAACGTTCCACCGAAGTGATGTGAAGGCTGAACTGGATGGCGCGGGCCGAATGCGTGATGTAGCCCATGGAGATCACATCGGCATATCGTGCATAGGAGACGGCGTTCTGAGGCGTGATGCCCCCTGACACCTCCACCATGACGCGCTTGTCGATCCGCTTGATCGCCTCGAAAGCGTGCTGGGCCTCCGTTACGCTCATGTTGTCAAGCATGATGATGTCCGCCCCCGCCCTAGCGGCCTCCTCGGCCTGCTCCAGGGTCTCCACCTCCACCTCTACCTTCTTGGAGAAAGAAAGGGCCTTGGCACGGGTCACGGCCTCGGTGACTGAACCGACAACGGTCAGATGGTTGTCCTTGATCAGGATCCCATCGTCCAGTCGGGTACGGTGTGGGTCTCCGCCGCCCAGACGGACCGCCTTCTTCTCATAGAACCTGAACCCGGGGGTGGTCTTCCTGGTCGCGGCGACCCGGACGTTGGAGTTGACCTTCTGGCAATCCTCCACCAGGGAGCGTGTCATTGTGGCGATCCCGCTCATCCTCATCAGGAAGTTCAGGGCTACCCTCTCGACCCTGAGGACATGGCGCAGGGGGCCGCTGATATGCAGGACCGCCTGTCCCTTGTTCACCCTCCGCCCGTCCCTGGCATCGGTCTCGACCAGCAGTCCGACGTAGCGAAAGAGCTCCGCCGCCTCCTCCAGGCCGGCCAGGACGCAGTCCTCACCCGCGGTGATGACGGCCTGTCCCTTCTCGTCCCCGACCAACAGGTCGCTGGTGATGTCACCATCGCCCACGTCCTCGGCAAGAAGGTCGGGCAGCTTCAATACGGCCACCTCAGATCTCGTATTCCTGTCCGGTCATGGGCATGAACACCTTCATCTCGTCCTTGATTTCGTCCGCCAACAACTGGCGGTTGTCTCCGTGCATCAAGATGACCTTGTCCGGGTCGCAGGCGCGGATGAAGGAGAGCAGCTCGTTATGATCGGCGTGTGCCGAGAGGTCGAAGACATGGGTCTCGCATTTGACATCGACGAGCTCCTTCACCCCGATTTCCTCGGTCTCCACGGCGACCTTGCCCTTATCGAGCAACATCCGACCGTTGGAACCCTCGGCCTGGTAGCCTGGGATTAGCACCGCGCTCTTCCTGTTGTCCTTCTCCTTCATGAGGTACCTGAGGACCGGACCACCGTCGAGCATGCCGCTGGTGGTGACGATGACCTCGCCCTTCATGGAACGTTCCCTGGTAGAGGCCGTGCGCACCTCGTTGAAGACGCGCTTGGCGTGCTTCATGTCCCTCTCGTTGCGCAGGTATTCCGGCAGGTCCAGGTACATGCGGTTGACGGTCTTTCCCATGCCATCCACCCACATGTCGTACTTGAGGTTCTTGAGGATCAGCATGACCTCCTGCATGCGCCCGACTGCGAAGCAGGGGATGATGGCCTTGCCACCGCGCTCCACGACCTCCTTCACCGTGTCCACGAAGCGCGCCTCCTCCTTGAGACGGTCGCGTTGCAGTCGACCCGCGTACGTGGACTCCACGACCAGGTTGTCGCACTTCACGGGGTGGGCCCCGTAGACAAGACGGGTGTTCCTGGTGTTCAGGTCTCCCGTGAAGAGCGTGGTGCGCTCTGCGCGCATCTCGTACATGGCCGCACCAGGGACATGGCCGGCCGAATGCACCTTTACCTCGAACCCAGCCAGGTCGAAGGTCTGGCCGAAGTGTATGGGCTCGAAGTCGCGCATGGCCACCTCGATGTCCTCCTCATGGTATGGACGCTCGTATCCCTCCCGATCGGCGACCTTCAAGCTGTCATAGAAGAGCAGCTCCGAGACGTTGACGGTCAGGGGGGTGGCATAGATCTTGGTACCATATTTCCCACATAGCCATGGTAGCATTCCGCTATGGTCGATGTGACAATGGGTCAGCAGTGCGTGGTCCACCGGTGGGCTGGCCACGGGATATTCGGGCGCCCTCTTCATGGTTGGGTCGAGGTGGTCCTTGGCCATGATCTTGAAGCCATACTCCAGCATTATGCTGGCACCTTTGTTCTTCAGGAGCATGCCCAGTCGGCCGACCTCCTCGGCGCCGCCTAGGAATTGTATTTTCATCTGTCTCTACCTCTTTTTTGAGTGAATGTGATGTTTTCGTTAGTCCCCCACCAATTGGAGGACGATCCTTCTGTCCCGAGCCCTATCAAGCTCGACCAATACCACCTGCTGCCACGTTCCCAGGTCTGGCTCTCCCCTGCTGAAGGGGAATGTCACCGATTGACCGAGCGACGTGGCGCGTATGTGGGCGTGCCCATTGCCATCCCCCCAGGTGCCATTGTGTGCATACTCGATCCCCTTGGGGAACTGCCTCTGCAATGCGGACCTCAGGTCCTCCCTCAGGCCAGTCTCGTTCTCGATGAGGACGACGGCAGCGGTGGAGTGGGCGGCGAACACGCAAGCGATGCCTTCTTCGATCTTGGAAGAGCGTAAGCCCTCCAGCACCCAATCGGTGAGATCGACGATGTCGCCCTCGGCACCGGTCCTGACCCTCTTCTCCACTCGGAAGGTGGCCATCTTATCGGTCAGGGCTACTTTGCGGTACCTATATATTCCTTTGCGGGGGAAACGGTCGGACCCCGACATTTGGTCACTTTGCTCACGATCCGGGACCCAGATGGCCAGGCGGATTCACTGTGCCACTTTGGTGTGTTTATAATGTATATATGCGAAAATTGCTCTATTTCTGCGTGTTCTCCCACATTATTGAGCGAATAGATTAAATAATATTTACTGAGGATAACATAATCGTGTCCGAGTACGCGGCACCGTTCCGCAGGAGAGCGCAGGATAGCGCCGAGATCGATAAGGTGTGGTTGAAATCGGCATACCGGGCCGAGATAATCAAGATGGGGCTGGAGAAGGCTGGGAGCCTTAACGGCCTAGGCAGGGAACTGGGATATAGATCGCGCATACACCCCGGTTGGAGCGTCCTCCAGATCCTTTTGGGGCACCAGGCTTTCCCCGCAGAAAAACTGAGACGTCTAGCGGATTTCATAAACTACCCCTATCATGAGATCCTCCAGAACCAGACCAACCCCAGACGCATCACGCCTGAGAACACCAGGGATGCTTTGATGAAGGCCAATCTCTGGTGTTACATCCCAAAATGATGGGACGGATGTCTGACAGAGTTTTTTCATTTACTGGACAGTCCAATTTTCTCATCCCAAAAAGGATTTATATGCAATATCGGTATATTCACGTCGGACAATCGTCCGACTTGAGGGATGGGATTGCTCAGACGTAAGGCTGATGATGATGACATCACCAGCACCCTATTGGACAATGGGGTGTACCGAATCGGGGAGTCGCACAAGAAGAAGAAGCGAAAGCGCCATGATTCGGTCGTCCCCTACAGCTTCTGGGGCGCGGTCAAGTACGCCTCGATACTGACATTCCTCCTTTGGTGGCTCCCGATAATAGGACCGATAGTGAGCGGATATGTCTGTGGCCGAAGGGCCGGTCGCCCTTGGATAGGGGTCTTGGCGGCATTGGTCCCATTGTTGGTGTTCGCTGGCCTGTCAGTTTTTCTCCAGTCCGAGTATGTAGGGTGGTATCTTACCACAGAGACCCTCAACAGCTATGTGGTCTCGCTCTCACCATCCTTCGGACCATACGTGGAGTTCGCCAATCAATACGTGGAATTCTACATCGGAGCGATCCAGATAGGTACGGGGGTGCACCTGGACGTATACATCCTTACCTTGGCCTTCGCCTATATCGGTGGCGCCCTCGCCCTGCAGACGTGGAGGGAGATGGACTACGTATCGGAGAACGGCGGCCAGGGCATGACGGTCCAGTTCAACAACGGTTCCCGGAAGAGCAAGACCAGGCCCGCCGGGGGCATTTTCAAACCCCACGCCGCCGCCAAGCCCGTCAAGGCCAAGAAGGCCCGTTCCTCCAAGGGCTTCTCCCAGATGCATTCGGTCTCTGATGATGAGGAAGATGAGAAAGGCATCACCGATCCGGTCGACCGCGGGGTGGACCGTGCCGAGATCGACTTCGTGTCCTCCTCCAGCCATGCGAAGCGTAACGTGAAGGCCATGCGGCGTGCGGCCGCCTCCTCCGCTGGACACCATAAGGCCCCCAGCCATTCAGGGAAGGCACGAGCCGCCAGAGCCAAGGACATCGATGAGGATTCTGGACAGGGGGATTGGCGATTCATCTGATGTCCCGTCCTCCAAAATACGTTGGGGCAATACTATTAATAGGGAGTTCTAATTTTCGAGCGTTCACATGTTCTGCCCTGACTGCAAATCCTTGATGTTCCCCCAAAAGGTGGACGGCAAGAACCTCCTCTTTTGCAAGAAATGCCAGAAGCACCTTGCCTTCGAGAAGGATGAATGCTACGTCGCCAGCAAGAAGAGCGACAAGGAGATGTTGGTGGTGGACAGCAACGCGGCCACCCTCCCAAAGACCAAGATGGAATGCCCGAAGTGCTTCCACAATGAGGCCTTTTGGGTGCTGAGGCAGACCCGGGCCGCGGACGAACCGGAGACGAAGATCTACCGTTGCGTGAAGTGTCAGCACTCCTGGCGCGAGTACGGCTGAGCGTGACTTTTTCAACGTCCACTACGCTTAAAAGAAGGATTATAATATCCCATTCTATTACTGAAAGGAAAGGGAAGGCATATGTTCCAAGCCAAGTTGAAGTCCGAGACGCTCAAGGGCGTCGTGGACGTCGTTTCTACGCTCATCGATGAAGCCAAGTTCAAGATAGACGCCAACGGGATCTCGTTGAAGGCGGTTGACCCGGCCCATGTGGCCATGATCGACCTGCACCTCGACAAGGGGGCCTTCGAGCAGTTCTCGGCCACCGAGACGGAGCTCGGCATCGACCTGGACAAATTGAGGGATGTGATCCGCCTTGCCAAGTCGGGGGACCTGATCGAGATGCGCCAGGACGAGGAGCGCAACCGATTGGTGATCGCCGTGGGAAACGTCACGAGGCGCATGAACCTGGTCTCCACCGAGGGGATGTCCGACCCGAAGGTGCCGAACCTCACCCTGCCTGCCAAGGTCTCCGTCAACGTTGAGGAGCTGCAGCGTGGGATCAAGGCGGCCGAGTCCATCTCCGACCATATCGCTCTGAACGTAAACCCAGAAGGTTTCGAACTGATATCGGAGGGCGATACCGACCTGGTGAGCCTGAAACTGCCCAAGGACATCCTGGTCGCCCTGGACTGCAAGGAACCGATCCGTAGCCTATTCCCCATGGACTACTTTTCCAACATGATCCGGGCCATACCCTCCGGGACAGTGGTCTCTATCAACCTGGGGAACGACCTGCCCCTCAAGCTCGACTTCGAGATCGCGGGGGGAAAGGGAAGGACGAAGTACCTTCTGGCCCCGAGGATCGAGAACGATTAGAACTTGAGGCACTCGACGATCCTCTTCTCTTCCTTTGGGACCCTGGTCACCACGGTGATCTTGTCCCTTATCCCCGATTTTTCTATCTTGTCCTTGAACAGTTCATCTATCTGAAAGATCCCGGCTGAGTTGTTCATCTCGATCTCGATCAATATCGGCGTCTCCGTTCCCTTGGACACCCGTACCTTGTCGATGGCCAGTGCCGAGACGGAATGGATGTTGACCCTTCCTGCCTGGAATGGTATGCGGGCCCTTCCCTTCTCCATGTCCAAGGAGTCCGCGACCCGGACGATGCCTCCCTCGAGGGTGAGCGGATGGACATCCTCCCTATGGGCGATGATTCCGTGGAGCACCTCGACCATGATGATAGTGGCCGTCTCCTCCTCGTAGAAACCCTCCAAAAGGCGCTTGATGATGGGTGGGGCCAGGATGAGGGAGAACTCCTCATGGCGGTCGCGATGTATGGCATGACCGATGTCGTGCAATGCCGATGCTAGAAGGACGACCACATAGGCATCCTCCAATCCCAGCTTGTAATCCTTCACGATGCTGGGCTGCATACCTTCCTTGACCAGCAGGTCCAACATGCGCAGGGCCATCTTGGTGACGATGCGTATGTGCACAGGACCGTGGTCATTGAACCCCATACGATCGATGGCGGTGATGTTGGAAGCCTTCCATAGGGTGCGCACCTCCACATCGGCGTTCAGCCTTTCCGCGATCTGTCGCAGCTTCTCATACTCCTTATGGGAGGACTCCAATCCAACGGCCATGATGGCATATAAGGCCTCCTAACTTCTTAACCATGCCCCTGCGTGCTGGGATGTGGCTCCAAAATCTTTTTAACGACAACCCGATTATCTTGTCACCCCATCCGATCCCTTGAGGTGTTATTTATTGGAAACTGTCAATGACGAGACCATCAGGACGTTAGAGGCCAAGGCCAACCTGCTAAGGAGGCATGTCCTCAAGATGACCTACGTGGCTGGTTCAGGTCATCCTGGGGGTTCTCTCTCATCGGCGGACATCGTCACCGCCCTCTTCTTCAATTTCATGCGGCACCGACCCGAGGACCCGCAGTGGCCCGACCGGGACCGCTTCGTCCTTTCCAAGGGTCATTGCGCTCCCGTCCTCTATGCGGCCCTGGCGGAGTCCGGCTATTTCCCTGTGGAAGAGCTGGTCACGCTCCGGAAGCTGAGCTGTCGCCTCCAAGGCCACCCTTGCCGTACCAAGACCCCGGGGATCGAGATGTCCACAGGGTCCCTCGGCCAAGGTCTGAGCATCTCCAACGGGATGGCCTTGGCGGGACGCCTGGACAAGAAGGATTACCACGTCTATTGCCTGTGTGGTGATGGTGAGATGCAGGAGGGACAGATATGGGAGGCGGCCATGTTAGCGGCCCACTACAAGCTCGACAACATCACCTGCATCGTCGATAGGAATGGCCTACAGATAGACGGTCCCACCGAGAGGGTCATGTCCCTGGAGCCTTTGGCGGATAAGTGGAAGAGCTTCGGCTGGAATGTCATCCAAACTGACGGCAACGACATGCGCCAGGTGCTCAGGTCCTTGGCCCATGCCATCACTCATAAGGGAGGGCCATCGGTGATCATCGCCAAGACGGTGAAGGGGAAGGGGGTCTCGTTCATGGAGAACAACGTGGCCTTCCATGGCAAGTCCACCAACCGCGATGAGACCGAGAAGGCCTTGAAGGAGCTGGGGGAGATAGATTGAAGTTCCCGGTCATGCAACAGAGGAAGGAATACGGCAGGGCGCTGGTCGACCTGGGTAGGTTGCGCTCGGAAGTCGTCGTCCTGGATGCCGATCTGTCCGGCTCCACCCGCACTACTGATTTCGCCAAGGCCTATCCTGAGCGCTTCTTCAACTGCGGCATCGCTGAGGCCAACATGATCAGTACCGCCGCAGGGCTGGCCGCCTCTGGGAAGGTGGCGTTCGCCTCCACATTCGCCGTATTCGCCACTGGCCGATGCTGGGACCAGATACGCCAGTCCGTCGCCTATCCCCAATTGAACGTCAAGATCGTCGCCACCCATGCCGGTATCTCTGTCGGCCCGGACGGTGCGTCGCACCAGACCATGGAGGACCTGGCCCTGATGAGGACCATGCCCAACATGACCGTGGTGTGCCCAGCTGACGGCCCCGAGACCTATAGGGCCACCTTCGCCATCGCCGATATGGATGGGCCATGCTACATGCGCATGGGACGGTCCGATGTGCCCGTGATAACCGACAAGGACGCCCCGTTCACGCTTGGCAAAGGGACCGTGCTGCAAGATGGGAGCGATGTCACATTGGTCGGCACCGGACAGATGGTCGCTGCCTGCCTGGAGGCCGCGGAGACCCTCAGGTCGGAGGGGGTTTCGGCACGGGTGATCAATATCAGTACCATCAAGCCGTTGGACGAGGCCCTTCTCATCAAGGCCGCCAAGGAGACCGGTTGCATCGTCACGGCAGAGGAGCACAACCGCTTGAGCGGACTGGGCTCTGCGGTGGCCACGTGCTTGGTGGAGAGGGTGAAGGTACCATTGCAGATCGTCGGCATGGACGATGTGTTCGGAGAATCCGGCGAGAGCGAGGAGCTACTCGTCAAGTACGGGCTGACGGCGGAGAACGTGGCCGAATCGGCCCGCCTGGCCATGAGGAGGCGTTGAAATGAAGATCTTCATAGATACAGCGAACATCGAACAGATCAAGGAAGTTAACAGCTGGGGGATATTGGACGGCGTCACCACCAACCCATCGTTGGTCGCCAAGGAGAACAAGGACTTCGCCACCTTGGTGGATGAGATATGCCAGATCGTGGACGGGCCGATCAGCGTGGAGGCCATCTCCTGCAAGGCGGACGAAATAGTCCCCGAGGCCAGGAAGCTCGCCATGATCCACAAGAACATAGTGGTCAAGATCCCCATGACAGAGGACGGTCTGCAAGGCCACCAAGGTCCTGGCGGACGAAGGCATCCCGGTGAACGTGACCCTGGTTTTCAGCGCCAACCAGGCATTGCTGGCGGCCAAGGCGGGGGCGGCGTACGTCTCCCCGTTCGTGGGCCGTCTCGATGACATCGGACAGAACGGGATGGACCTGATCGGAGAGATCATGGACATCTATGAGAACTATGACTTTGACACCGAGGTCATCGTGGCCAGCGTCAGGGACCCTATCCATGTCACCGAGGCGGCCCGTATGGGCGCGGACGTGGCCACCATCCCCTTCGATGTGCTGAAGAAGATGTTCCGTCACCCCCTGACCGATGCCGGCATCGAGCGCTTCCTCAAGGACTGGGAGAAGGTCTGCAGGAAGTAAGATCGCGCCCCTACCATCTATTAATAGCGTCAAATCCCTCTTTTTCCCTCGCCATGAGGAAAGAGAGAACGAGGATCAGCGTCAGGGCGGTCCTGCTGACAGCACTGGGCCTGTTCTCGGCGATGATCCTCATAGCAAACGTGGGCAATACCGAGCTGGGCGGGGACCGATATGACCCTTCAGGAACGATAGATGACATAATCACGGCCCTGATCCCCATAGCTTTGGTTCTCTGGCTGATGATGCTGGTATATCTGTTCTATAATATTCTGATGAGGGGTAGGAAGGGCTATGCGAAGGAGCAGGGAAAGGACACGAACATCGACCAACGATGGATGGTCATTATCCTCGTGATAGTCATGGCCATAGGCTTGGGGGTCCTCCTTTACTCGGGATCGTGGGGGGGAGACCAGCCGCCGCAAGGGCCAGGGGATGGTAGCGATGGGGGGACCGACCCAGGTTCCGTGGAGAATGCCCCTGAACCTCAGGTCAGCCCATGGTCATTGGTGGGCCTGATCATCGTAGGTTGCATACTTCTGTTCCCGGTGCTGCGCTACCTCTACGGCCAGGGGGCCTTCTCACGGGCGGCGCCTCCAAGCGATCCAGGATGGCAGCAAGCCCGGGTGATCGAGGAGGCGATGACGGGAATAGTGGGCACCACTGGTGACGAGCTGCGTGATGCCATCATCGGCGCCTACCGAGCTATGTGTTCGCTCCTGCCATCGGGTCCGACCGACATCGGGTCGCTCACACCAAGGGAGTTTGCTGACCGGGCAATCGAGGTCCTCGGATGGCCGGCCGGCCCGGTGAAAGAGCTGACAAGCATCTTCGAGCTGGCCAGGTACAGCCTCCATCCCCTCAGTGAGGTCGAGAGGGAAAGGGCGTTGGCCAGCCTGGCAGAGATACGGTTGGCCTTGGGACGGGAGGTGAGCGCCAATGCAGGATCGGCCCGGCCTTCCGAAGGATGATTTCTTCGATCCATTCTCCAAGCTCACCGAGGATCTGCGCGCTATCCTCATAATAACGACGCTGGTGATAAGCGCAGCTATCCTGTTCCTCCCTTTCCTTGGGGAGGCTTGGGCCGATGCAGAGATCCGATTCCTCATATTCCTCGTCCTGCTGGCCCTGGTAGCGCTAATGTTGATCAGATGGACGGCGCCCAAGACCTCCGAGTACGAGGTGATGCCCCCACTTCAAGACGGCTTCTCGCACGTTGAGGTAGGTGGGAACCTGATGGAGCAGGCATTGGGAGGGCAGCCCTATGGCCAATTGAAGATGTACCTCGAGCTCAGGACGGTGTTCCTGGAACGTGTCAGGACGAGACGCCGCCTAGATGACACGAGCTGGAGGCTACTACTATCGGACCGCCCTCGATTCCATTCCTTGGTGGGAGACCCGGATCTGTTCATGCTGATGTATTTGGAGGACCGGGGCACCGCGGATATGGCCCAATATTCGAAATTGGGCCTTGCCTTCGGGAGGGGTTTCGCGGAAAGGTTCGGGACGCTCTTAGGGAAGGTGGAGCAATGGACTTGAAAGTCGGGCAAGTGAGGGATTGTGCATAGAGGTTATGGATGAGGTAGGCAGGACAATAGTGGGGAAGCGAGAGGTCCTCGAAAGGGTGATGCTATGCGTTCTCGCCGACGGTCACCTTCTCTTCGAGGACTATCCTGGATTGGCGAAGACGATGATGGCGAACTGCTTTGCAAAAGCCCTTGGATGCGATTTCAAACGGGTGCAGTTCACGCCGGACCTGCTCCCGGCGGACATCACCGGCTCTTTCATGTTGGACCGGAACACCAGCACGTTCTCTTTGCGCCGTGGTCCCGTGTTCACCAACGTGCTGCTTGCTGATGAGATCAACCGCGCCCCTCCCAAGACCCAGGCGGCCCTTTTGGAGGCCATGCAGGAGCGCCAGGTGACATTAGAGGGGGAAACACATATGCTGACCCAACCATTCATCGTAATGGCCACTCAGAATCCCATCGAGTACGAGGGGACCTATCCATTGCCAGAGGCACAGATAGACCGCTTCCTCATCAGGACCGGTGTCGGATACCCGAGCAAAGAGGAGGAGGCGTTGATACTGCTACGTCGCAAGACCCGAGGAAGGGAGGAGCCAGATGTCAACAGGATAACGGGGCCGGAGGAGGTCCTGGCCTGTCAGAGGACGGTCGAGACGGTCCATGTCGAGGACGTGGTGAACGATTACATGGTCGCGATCGTCTCCGCCACGCGGAGCCATCCCCAAGTGGAGGTGGGTGCAAGCCCTCGCGGTTCCTTGGCCTTGATGAAGCTCGCCTCAGCCAGTGCGGCCCTGTCTGGACGGGATTTCGTCATACCGGACGACGTCAAGAAGATCGCGGTTCCCGCATTGGCGCATCGGCTCATCCTCGGGGCGGACCCCTGGGTGCGGGGTGTCCGTCCTGAGGTGGTGGTGGGCTCGATCTTGAAGGAAGTGCCGGTACCGAAGGTCGGTTGAGTTGAGATCGAACGCCAGGGCGTCCCTTCTTGGGCTCGCCTTTTTCATCGTGCTTGCTGGTCTCGCCCTGCGCAGCGCTGCTTTACTCAGCCTATTGCTTCCTTTCGTGGTACTCCTCGTCCTAGAACCGATCTTGGCCCGAAGACAGGATGCCAACGTTCAGGCCACTTGGGACCGATCGATGAGGGACGTTTCATCGAGGGAGAGAAGGTGACCCTCACCCTCAGGTTACGTAACAATGGAAGGGGCAATGACCTGAAACAGTACAATGTGGCAATCCCGGCCGGACTGGAACTGGAGGAGGGACGACATTCCTTCCCGCTCGCGATCGCCCCGGGAGAGGAGGTGGCCTTGGTGTTCCGTCTTGGCCTACCCCGTCGAGGCCATTATGTCATTGGACCTGTGAGCTTGAGATGGACTGACCTCCTACGCGCCCACTATGTCGAGAGGGTCCTTGGCGCCTCCATAGAGCTGTGGGTCCTGCCACTGATCCAAGACCTGAGACGCTGCGACCTTCGTCCCACGAAGGTCAGACCATACGTGGGAAACGTGCGCTCCCGGCTCCTCGGGGCCGGGTCGGAGTTCTACTCGATGCGCGAATATCAGCCAGGGGACGAGCTGCGCACCATCAACTGGAAGGCTTCGGGTCGGACGGCGAATCTTGCTCGTCAACGAGCACGAGAGCGAGCGAAGCGGGGACGTGGTCATCGTGGTGGATGCCAGGAGCGAGGCGGCCGGACAGGGGCGTTCATGGGAGATAATGGAATGGGAGGTGAGGGCTGCCGCAAGCCTCTCCGCATTCTACTTGAGACAAAGGGACCGGGTGGGCATGATGGTCATCGCCGAGTACATCGATCTGGTCAAACCGGCCTTCGGTCGCAACCAGTTCTATCGGATCGTGGAGCATCTCACCGAGACGCGGGCCGGTACTGACCGTTCAACCATCAGCGTCAGATTGGCCATGCAACGGTTCTTCCCTCCCCGGTCGCTGATGATCTACATCACCCCGCTCGACGACGATAAGACAGCGCAGAGCATCATGGAGCTGAGCCGCCGAGGCTATCAGATCGTGGTCATCGCCCCATGCCTCCCATTGCAAGAAGGCCCTAGCCGGGCCCAAACGTTGCAGGACCGATTGGATAGGGTTCGTCGTGAGAGTATTGTCGTGGAGCTTCGCGGTCATTGCCAGGTGATAGACTGGGACACGAGCGAGCCGCTCTCGAAATATCTGATAGGGGTGAGAGGTTGGTACCGACACACCTGAGACCTTCAGTGGCCTTGTGGTCGCTGGCAACTGTGTGCCTAACGTCGCTCGGGGTCGCCACCCTTTACACCATCGTTGCCTATGACCATGAGAGTGGTTGGTTTATTCCTCTTTTATTGGTGTCGGCGTCGCTTTTAGCAGTGACATCTGTGGTGTTCGCATACAAGAGAGCTCGGTCCTTCTTCCTGTCCTCCGGCATGCTCACCGTCCTCCTGGCGCTGTCCTTCCGCACAAGCGGGGAAATGGGATTGATCGGGTCTTGGGGAGCGTTCTTCCTGTGCCTATATGCGATCCTCCTCGGGGGTAAGGTATTGGAGACTGGAATCGCCATTGACCTTAGGTCCAAGGGATGGGTCGGTGGAGACCCGATGGTGGCCCGGTCCATCTGGAGGGAGGGTTTGCGCATCACCACCCTACTTGGGGCCACATTCCTGTTGGCCTTCCTGCTCCTGTCCGTCACCGGTCTTCTGGCGGTGAGCGACCTGCCCGTGATCTTCCTGGCGCTCATTTCGGTCATCACGTTGGTCGTGTTCTACTTTATTGTCTCCAAAGATGCCCCGTCAGAAAGATAGATTACGATGAGCGTCACTCCAAGGAACGATGGATTGTGATGTGGCCATTGTTGGAGGAGGACCGGCCGGTTGCCTGACGGCCGCCCATCTCCCCCGCTCCCTGCAGACCCTCATCTTCGAGGAGCATGAGAGGGCTGGCGTTCCGACCCAGTGCGCTGGATTGGTGACGGAACGCGTTGTCCATGCCGCCAAAGCGGAGAGCGCTGTCCTGAACGCCATCGACGGGGCCTTGATACACTTCCCCGATGGAAGGACCCTATGCCTCCAAGCGAAGGGGACCAAGGCCGTGGTGGTGGACCGGCGCCGCTTCGATGAGCACTGCCGGGAGCTGGCATTGGATGCCGGGGCGGAGTATCTTGAGGGGCATAGGTACACTGGCTTGAAGCGGGGGATCGGATCGATCGATCTCAGTGTGAACAAGGGTCATCTGGACCTGAGATGCGCCACCCATTTGGTGGTGGGCGCGGATGGCTACCGGTCCCTGGTTGGCCAGGCCTGCGGGCTTTCCGCTCCCAGGGAGTTCGTCCGGGGGATCCAGGTCGACCTGGAAGGCGATTGGGAGGAGCGAAGCTCGGTCGGGGTGTACCTCGGCCTGGACACCGCCCCGGGTTTCTTCGCCTGGACCATCCCATGCGGTGAGTTCGTCCGGGTGGGGCTTTGCATCGCTGAGGGCCACGAGACCCCGCATCATTACCTACAGGCCCTGCTGGGAAGGTTGAAGTTAGATACCAGACGTCGGTCGGCCATCTATTCAGGGGTCGTACCGCTGGGACCCCCCCGTCGCATCGTGGCGGAGCGAGTGCTGCTGGTCGGTGACGCGGCAGGACAGGTGAAACCGTTGAGCGGGGGCGGGCTCTATCCCGGTCAGGAGGGCGCCAGGCTGGCCGCGAAGACCATAGCCTCGGCCTTCGCCGAGTCGGACCTGAGCGAGGCCGCTCTGAGGCGCTATGAACGGGAATGGCGCTCGGGCCTGGGGAGGGAGATCGAACGAGGGTATCGGGTCCGCAAGGCCTTCCTCAAGCTGGACGATGCTGACCTCAACGAGGTGGGAAGGATGTTGGACCGGGAGGAGGTTCGGAACATCCTCTGCACCGGGGACATCGACCACCCCACCGCGTTGGCCCCAGCGATATTGCGCAATGCGCCCGGGCTTCTACGTTTCTCACCGCAGGTCCTGAGCTCCTTGGTCATGGGGTGAGTGGGTTGGAAGGGGAAGGCCATCGCGCGACGGTGCGTGCGGTCCGCGTTCCGAAGGCCAGGGCGGAGGAGGTGCGCCATCTCCTGAACCGAAGGGGTCTGGTCATCAAGGAGGTGCGCATCGAGGAGAGCAAGGGGGGCGTGCTCATCCCGGTCCATGACGCCGTCACCGACGAGATGGCGATGGAGCTGGGATTGGACATCGTGCCCATGAGCGGTCGCGCACGCTCCTGTTTCCGTGACCACCTCCGCGAGATCAAGGCCATCATCGATATCCCGGAACATCTGAGGTCATCGCTCCCTCGCAAATGGGAGCTGCTTGGGGACGTCCTCATCATCCGCCTGCCCGAAATGCTGGTACCATACAAGGAGGAGGTGGCCAAGGCCTACGCCACCGAGCTGGGGGCCAAGGCGGTGCTGCGGGAGAGCGGGCATATAAGTGGCCAGGTCCGCCATCCGGAGATGGAGCTCCTGCTGGGGACCGACACGGAGACCGTTCACCGCGAGGGGGCGGTGCTTTACAAACTGGACCCCATGAAGGTCATGTTCTCATCCGGGAACGTTGACGAGAAACAGCGCATGGCACGGCTCGACTGTCGGGGAGAGACAGTGGTGGACATGTTCGCCGGCATTGGCTACTTCACGATGCCCTTGGCCGTCCGGGCGAAGGCCGCCCATGTCATCTCCTGCGAGATCAACCCAGAGGCCTTCTATTATCTCCGGGAGAACATCCACCTGAACCAGGTTGAGCAAGTGGTGACACCTGTCCTAGGGGACAACCGGGACCTTCCCGGGGCGGCGATCGCCGACCGAGTGGTGATGGGCTACATTGGTACCGAGCCTTTCCTTCCCACCGCCTTGCGGCTGATCAGGCCAGGTGGGGTCATCCATTATCATGATGTGGCACGGGTGGATGAGATCCCCGGTAAGTTGTTGAGGGCGATCGAACGCGCCTGCGCGGGTCGTCGCCATGAGGTCCTCCTGGTCAGGGAGGCCAAGACCTACGGGCCTTGCAAGTCCCACATGGTGGTGGACTTCCGCGTCATGGACTGATCAGGCCGCTTCCTCGTTGGACCCGGAGGCGGTGAGCAGGTTCCGCAATGCCTGGTCGTATTCGACACCGACCGATGCCAGCATGGATTGTGCGAACGGCATTAGGTAGTTGCCGTACTCGGTCTCCTCCTTGTTGAACTGCCAGGACTTCGAGGACTCACCGGTGGCCTTGAGGAAGGCATAGCAGACCGCCTTGACCCGGTGGTTTGACTTCTTCACCTTGTCCACCGACCGGGCCATGGCCTCTCGGCCCTCCGTCTTGTAGGTGCGGGCCAGGGAGTCCGCCAGCTTGCCGACCTCCCCCAGCTTGGAATAGTTGGGGAGGGAGCCGCTGATGCTCTTGCATAGCTCGGTCCGGCTGGCCTCAGCGATGAGGGCGGGTGGCGCCAGGTCGGTGCGCGTGGCGAACAGGACGGCCACCTCCGGACAGGCCACCTCGGATATGATGTCCATCTTGTACTGGTCCCACAGCTCTGTCAACATCTTACCTGCCTGGTTGCTCTCAGAGACCACCACCAGGCCCTTCTTCCGGACCAGGCCGGCGAGGGCGGTGCGCTCCAGGTCGCTTCCCTTGACGTTCTCCAGGAACCGTTCCATGTCCTTGCCATAGCACTCAGAGCCCATCACAAAGACCTTTGGATCGGTCTTGAGGTTGGCCATGTGCTCCCCGGTCGCCGCCACCAGGAACTCCTGGTCGGATACCTCCCCCTTGAGATAGCGGGTGGACAGGTCCTTGCTCAGTGCCACGCCTTGCTCCGCCTGGCACTGATTCGAGTCCGTCTCGTTGCAATGGAACCTCACCTGGACTGTGACCTTGAAATCGTCAGTATGGTCCGGCGCGGCGATGCGGGCATAGAGGTCTGTGACGATGTTCCCCTTGCCAGCGCATTCCCGGCAGGTCCGAACCGACCTCTTTGCCGATACCCACTCCACCACCAAAGCGGTGTTGTTGGGATGGGGGCAGGACCCTTCCTTGAGGTCATAGTCCAGACCGGACAGCACCTCATTGACGTACTCCTCCGGGGCGTTCGGTCCGGTGGCGGAACAGAAGAGCCCTTTCTCCGTGGCATAGATATGGAGGTCCTTGCTCCGCGCCATCTCCCAATATGCCAGGAGACGGAGGTCAGGATCGTCGAAGTGCTGCAGGGCGATCAGCTTCTCCTTGTCCACCGTGCCACGGACCGCATAGGAGATCTCGCCCACTGGAAGCTGAGCTGTTGAAAGATAAGGGACCTTGCCGGCGGCTGCCAGGGAGATGGTGGCGGCATAGGCTCGCACCAGTTGGTCCCCCTTTCCCGCCAGCTTCACGAGCTTGTCGGGGTCGCCCTTGAACCTCTGCACCTTGGCCAACTTCTTCTCCAGCTTGGGCCACTTGCAACGGCGGCACTCCTCACCCACCTGTTTGGGGATGAGGATCGACGGGTCCTCCGCTAATCGCCTGGCATTGTCCAGCAGCTCCTTCTCAAGGGTCTTGGGGGTGGACTTGACCCCCCGCATTCGGAAGCGCTTGCCCATATGTTCGGATGATGGGACCTGAGCTAGATAACCTTTACAGCCGATGGCCGCGGCGCAAATAGATTGATGATTCCCCTGGACCATCGGGGGTGGGGGAAAATGACCGACGAGGAGACCTTTGTCAAAGGTTACATCAAGGGTTACGAGGACGGGATGAAGCAGGCCTATGACGAGGTCGTCTCGATGGCCAGCAAGCGCGGGTACTCCGTGGGGGAGCTCATGCTCCTGGTCCGTAGCGAGCGTGGCAACGTCCCAGAGAAGGTCAAGGTGAAGAAGAAGGCCATTCTAAAGACCACTGGGATCGACCTCATGGAGGAGGATGTGGCCCAGTGCATGGAGACGAAGGTAGGGGTCACGCCGAAGATGACCGTGGTCATAAGGGAGCGTGGGGCAATGAAGGGCTACACCGCATTCAAGCAGATCATGGAGTGCGGGGCGCCTGGTCTCTGCGTGAGCAGGAGCCCACCGGATCAGACCGCGCGTAAAGTGCCTCAAGGTTGCGACATCTTCTGGCTCACCAAGGTGGACAACCTATCTGAGGCTGACAAGGAGCGCTGCTTCCCACCCAATGACACCAGTCCCCTGTACACCGGGATCAAGAAGTTCCTGATGGCCAACAAAGGCATGGGTGCGGTCGTCCTGTTGGACGGGTTCAACTATCTGGTGACGAACAATGACTTCCTCACCGTATTGAAGTGGTTGCAGAAGCTCAAGGACGACATCTACATGTTCGGGGCCATCCTCATCATCCCGGTGGACCCGGCCAGCCTGCAATCCAACGAGATGAGGCAGCTCGAGAACGAGCTGCAGGTGATGGAGTAAGTTAGGGGAACAGCCCCCTCAGCTCGATGGCGCGGGCCACCTCCCTCATGGCCAACATGTTCGCGCCCGTACGTAGATCAACCTTCTCCTTCTGGGCCGTGCTGAACACCCTCTCGAACGCGTCGTCCATGATGACCTTGAGGCGCTGCCTTACCTCATCCGTGGTCCAGAAGAAGTACTGCAGGTCCTGCACCCACTCGAAATAGGATGCCGTCACACCCCCGGCATTGGCAAGTATGTCGGGCACCAGCATGATCCCCCTTTGGGACAGTATCTCGTCCGCCTCCGGGGTGGTCGGGCCGTTCGCGCCCTCCACCACGACCTTCGCCTTGATGTCCTCGGCGTTGAGATGGGTGATCTGGTTCTCCAGTGCCGCAGGGACGAGGATGTCGCATTCCAGCTCCAATAGCTCCTCGTTGGTGATGCGCTGCGTACTGCCGTATCCTTCCACGGACCCGGTCCTCTTCTTGTGCTCCATCACTAGGACGGGATCGACCCCGTTCGGATCGTGGACCCCTCCGTTGGAATCGCTCACCGCGACGATCTTGCATCCGGTCTCGGATGCGAGGAGACGCGCAGCGTTCCAACCCACGTTACCGAAGCCCTGGACCGCCACGATGGCACCCTTCATCTCCATGCCTTTCCTCCTGGCAGCCTGCTGGGCGACGTACATGATGCCGCGCGAGGTGGCCTCGTCGCGACCGCGGGAGCCGCCGATCTCTATGGGCTTCCCGGTGACTATACCAGGAACGGAATAGCCCACGTTCGTGCTGTAGGTGTCCATGATCCAGGCCATGGTCTGAGCGTCAGTGTAGACGTCCGGCGCGGGGATGTCCGCCTTCGGTCCGATGATGATCTGGATCTCGGAGGCGTAACGCCTGGTCAGTCGCTCCAGCTCGGACTTGCTCATCTCCTTCGGGTTGCATATCACGCCCCCCTTCGCCCCACCGAACGGAATGCCCACCACGGCGCACTTCCACGTCATCCATATGGCCAGCGCCCGCACTTCGTCCAAGCTCACGTTGGGATGGTAGCGGATGCCTCCCTTGCAAGGTCCGCGCGCGGAGTTGTGCTGCACGCGGTAGCCTGTGAAGTTCTTCACCCGGCCGTCGTCCATGCGCACCGGGAAGTTCACGGTCAGCTCGCGCTTGGGCCGCTTGAGTATCTCGATCATGCACTCATTGAGGCCCAGCAGATGGCCCACCCGGTCCACGTGCTTTACGGCGTTCTCGTAAGGGTTCTGTTCGCCCATGTTCTCGCTCCAGGTGTGAATTGGACCTTCCCGGATATAAATCTAGATTCGCCCCTCCTCAGATGTCCACAGCTAGCTTGTCATATGCCACGATCAGACCGGGGAACTCCGAGCTCAACGACTCTATCTCCTTCCTCTCCTCGATGGTCCGATAGCGATGGGCGTCGAAGTGGGTCAGGGCCAGGCGCTTGCACCCCGATCGTTTCGCAAGTGCGATGGCCGTGTCAGGATTGAGATGGGGCCATCTGGGGTTGGTCTCGCCCCGCTTGAAGGCGCACTCCGATATGAGCAGGTCTACACCATCCGCGAGCTTGACCATGTTCTCGGTCTCCCCTGTGTCGGTGCAATAAGCCACCTTGCGCCCGTCCACCTCGATCCGATATCCGAAGCAGGGGGAGACGTGGTCCAGCAAGCGGCATTCCACCTTGTAGCCGATGTCGTGCCACCCCTCCTCCAGTTCCAGCACCTCCACTGGGAAGGGCAGCTGGTCCAGGGGCACGGTGAATGGGAGGTCGAGGATGCGGTCCAAGGTCGCCCGGGTCCCGGGTTGACCGATGATGCGCATTCCGGGCAGGAACACGAACTTCATGATGCAGTGCATGCCGGCGATGTGGTCCAGATGGAAATGACTCAGGAAGAGGTCCACCGGCTTCGGGCTCATCATGTGCTGGTCCAGGCGATGGATGCCCATCCCTGCGTCGAGGACGATGTAACGGTCCTTGGTATCCATCATCGCGCAGACCGTGTTGCCAGTTTCGGAATCGAACCAGCCATTGGTGCCGAGAAAGGTTAGCCTCATTTGTTGACCTCGCCGAGACGTAGATTGCGATGGCCTTGAATTTTTACCTTTGCCTCGGCGAAATTGATATCATGAGGTGGGGCCAATGATGGATGGACGCAAATGCTCAACGAGAAGGTGGCGGGCATACTCTACGAGGTAGCGGACCTACTGGAGCTGAAGGACGAGAAGTTCAAGCCTCAGGCCTATCGGAAGGCCGCTCGCAACATCGAGTCGATGAAGGAGGACATCGTCGACGTATACAGACGTGGGCAGCTCAAGGACGTCCCTGGCGTCGGCGAGGCCATCGAGGCCAAGGTAATGGAGATCATCGAGACCGGCGAGCTTCGTTACCTGAAGGAATTGCATGATGAGTTCCCTGCTGGTCTGATGCAGATCATGGACGTCCCGGAGATCGGTCCTAAGACCACCATGCGACTTTACAAGGAACTGCGCGTCACCAACGTCCAGGATCTCAAACTGGCGGCGGAGCAGCATCGCGTACGCAGGTTGAAGGGCTTCGGCGACAAGACCGAAGAGAACATCCTCAAGGGGATCAACTACCTAGAGAGGAACCGGGGGCGCATGCTCCTGGGCTATGCCTTCCCGGTGGCCATGGGCATCGTGTCGTACCTGCAGCAGAAGGGTGGTCTCGCCATGGTGAGCGTGGCGGGCAGCCTGCGCCGGATGAAGGAGACCATCGGTGACATCGACATACTGGTAGGGACGGCTTATCCGGAGCGCGCGAGCGATGTGTTCGTCTCCTACCCGGAGGTGGAGGACGTCCTCGCGAAGGGGCCGACCAAGTCCGCCGTACGCTTGAGCAACGGCACCCAGGTGGACCTCCGGGTCGTCTCCGAGTCCAACTATGGCGCCGCATTGCTCTATTTCACGGGGTCCAAGGAGCACAACATCAAGCTCCGGTCCCTGGCCATCGACAAGGGTTACAAGCTGAACGAGTACGGCCTGTTCAACAAGGACACGGGCGCCCCCATCGCCGCGGCCAACGAGGAGGATATCTATCGGAGGCTCGGTCTGGACATGATGCCCCCGGAGATGCGCGAGGACCAGGGGGAGATCGACATCTCGGCCGGTCATGCCCTGCCTGAGCTGGTGGCGCTGAAGGACATCAAGGGCGACCTCCATATGCACACGGAGGCCTCGGACGGTTCGATGAGCATGGAGGAGATGGCCCAGGCTGCAAAGGCTCGCGGTTACGAATATGTGGGGATATCCGACCATTCGCAGTCCTTGCGCATCGCCAACGGTCTGGACGCCGAGAGGCTTCGCAAGAACATCGCCATGGCCCGGGACCTCTCCTCGAGGATGGGAGCGTTCCAGGTGCTCATCGGGGCGGAGGTGGAGATCGACGACCGGGGAAGGCTGGACTACCCTGATGATCTGCTCATGGAACTGGATTATGTCATCGGCGCGGTGCACACCCGATTCAAGATGAACGAGAGAGAGATGACCGATCGGCTCCTCACGGCGCTGTCCAACGAACACATGACCATCCTGGCCCACCCGACCGGACGGGCCATCGGTCAGCGCGAGGCCTACGCAGTGGATATGCAGAGGGTGATGGACGAGGCCAAAGGCAAGAACGTTTACCTGGAGGTGAACTCCTACCCTGAGAGATTGGACCTCAACGACCGGCATTGTCGCATGGCCCACGACAACGGCAATCATCTGGTCGTCAACACCGATTCTCACCACTCCTCCCACCTCGACAACATGACATATGGAGTGGCCCAGGCCAGGAGAGGATGGGTGGGGCCGAGGCAGGTCCTGAACGCATTATCCCTCAAGGACCTGAAGAAAAGCCTAGGACTTTGACATTCGACCATCATGTCAGAATATGTCGCGCTCGACGCACTGCGGGCGTTCCATCCTACACCATAGCAGAGAGTGAGCTGACCGGTGCTTTCGGTAACTGGCGAGGCAATGTTTATGATTCAGACGAGCCAATAGGGCGCCGAGGACATGAGGGCCAAGGAGACGGCCGATAGGATCAGGGGCATGGAGGTGCGTGGCGCTGCCGAGATAGCTCGCCAGGCGGCGCGCGCCATGGGTGAGGAGGCGCAGGCGTACGATGGAAACGACGCTGAGGAGCTGACGCGCCGATTGTCGGCCGCCAGAGAACTACTGCTGGCCTCCCGACCGACCGCCATCTCACTGTGGAACGGCGTCCAGTTCGTCCTAAAGGGCATGAACCACCAGACCGATTGCGATAACTTGCGCCAGATGGTGGTCCGGAACGCCGCCATTTTCATTCAGCGCTCCGAGGATGCGGTCGCCATCATCGGAAGGAACGGTGCCAACCGACTCCGGAAGGGGGACCGGGTCCTTACCCATTGCAATAGCCAGGCGGCGTTGAGCGTGGTCCTTACCGCCCACCAGCAAGGGAAGTCCATCAAGGCCTTCGCCACCGAGTCCAGACCTTGGCGGCAGGGCATCCTCACTGCAAATCAGCTCAGCAAGGCCGGCGTTGACACCACCCTGATCATCGATTCGGCGGTGCGCTACATCATGAAGGATATCGATGCGGTGTTGGTCGGTGCGGACACCATCGCTTCCAACGGAGCTGTGATCAATAAGATCGGGACGTCCCAACTGGCCCTGGCCGCCCATGAGGCGCGTGTGCCATTCTACGTCTGCGCGGAGACCTTCAAGTTCTCCCCCCGGACCATGCTGGGAGAAATGGTGGAGATCGAGGAGAGGGACTCCTCGGAGATCGTCAGACCGGGGGAGGTGCCTCCATCGGTGCACGTCCTCAACCCGGTCTTCGATGCCACCCCGCCCGAGTACATCGACTCGATCATCACCGAGATCGGTGTGGTGCCTCCCTACGCGGCCTACGAGATAATCGTACGTGAGTTCGGCCAGGATTCCATCTTCACAGAGTGAGTACCATGACAACGCCACAGAGCTATTCTGACAAGTACCTGCACCTCGGCGAGAGGATCGACATGGACGCCCATGTCGTATGCGTCTACAAGATCAAGTCGTCCCATATGACCATGAGGGAAGCGGCGGCGGCCATCGCCACCGAGCAGTCCACCGGTACCTGGACCGAGATAACCACGCTGAAGGAGGAGAACTTCCTCAAGCGCAGCGGGAAGGTCATCGATATCGAGGGCAACGTCGCCAAGATCGCCTTCCCTGTCGAGGACTTCAGCCTGGACATCGGGGGCGTGCCACAGGTGCTCAGCATCGTGGCGGGCAACCTCTTCGGCCTGGACGCGTTGGAAGGTGTCCGCTTGGAGGACGTCGTCTTCCCCCCTTCCATGCTCAGGGAGTTCAAAGGGCCCAAGTTCGGGGTGGAGGGTCTGAGGAAGATGCTCAAACGCCCGGAGAGGCCGTTGGTGGGGACCATCGTCAAGCCAAAGATCGGCCTCAGCCCGGAGGAGACGGCAGAATACGTCTACGAGGCGGGCATGGGCGGCCTGACCAACGGCAAGGACGATGAGACCCTTTCCAACCAGAGGTTCTGTCCGCTCGAGGAGCGGGTGGTCGCCATCGCCGAGTCGCTCGACCGCATCAAGCAGGAGTCGGGACACATCATGATGCATGCCATCAACGTCAGCACCAATGGTCACCAGATCCTGGAGGTGGCCGAGCGGGCCCAGGAGCTGGGCGCGTCGCAGCTGATGGTGGACGTCCTCACGTGCGGCTTCGGTGCCGTCCAGGTGCTGGCGGAGGACCCGTCGATCAAGTTGCCCATCCACGTGCATCGTACCATGCATGGGGCCATGACCCGAAACAAGGACCATGGCATCTCCATGAAGGTGTTCGCCAGGCTGACCCGCATGTGCGGTGGGGACGCCCTGCACATCGGGACCTTCGGCGTGGGCAAGATGAAGGGGGAGGCCAGTCACGACCTGGTCTACCGGGACATGTGCCTGACCAAGGACATGCCGTACAGACCGATGATGCCGGTGGCCTCGGGTGGGCTGCAACCCGGGATGATCCCGACATTGATAGGGATCGCAGGAAGGGATATCCAGTGCCAGGCCGGTGGTGGGGTCTCCGGTCATCCCCTCGGGGTGAGGGGGGGCGCCATGGCCATGGCCCAGGCGGTGGAGGCAGGATATCTGGGCATGACGGCAGAAGAGTATGCCAAGGACCATAGGGAGCTGCGCTTGGCGTTAGAGAAGTGGGGATCCGCATGAAGCTCAAGGCCCGATACGTGGACGTGGACACCGGCGAGCTGACCGCCTTGCTCAACGATGATGATGCCGCGGAGCTTGGCCTCAGGGAGCTGGACCGGGTTCGCATCACCCACGAAGGGGTGAGCGTGGTCGCCATCGTGAACACATCGGACACGGTCATCCAGAGGGGCGAGATAGGCCTGATGGGCGCCGCGTTCAAGAACTTCGGCCCCGATCATAACGAACCTTTGGACGTGGTGGCCGCCTCCAGGCCGGGGAGCGTGGACATCATCCGCAGGAAGATGGATGGCATGGAGCTCTCCAAGGATGAGATATATACCTTGGTCCAGGACATCGCTGAGCACATCCTATCACCTGTGGAGCTCTCCGCCTACGTCACTTCGTTGCACATCCGGGGGATGAACATCCGCGAGACCGCGGACCTCACCAGGGCCATGGTGGACACGGGTGATGTCATCAAGTTCGATAGAGGCCCGATATTCGACCACCATAGCATAGGCGGTTGTCCCGGGAACAAGGTCACGCTGCTGATCGTCCCCATCATCGCGGCTGGGGGTTACCTGATCCCGAAGACATCTTCGAGGGCCATCAGTAGCGCCGCGGGCACTGCGGACATAGTGGAGACCTTCTGCAACGTGGACCTCAGCGCAAAGGAACTGAAGACCATCACTGAGAATGTGGGAGGGGTCCTGGCCTGGGGTGGATCGCTTAACCTGGCCCCAGCGGACGACGTCATAATACGAGCCGAGTACCCACTTGGCATCGACCCGCATGCCCAACTGCTCGCCTCCGTCATGTCGAAGAAGAAGGCGGTGGGTGCGGACTACCTACTGATGGACATACCCATGGGGGAGGGCACCAAGGTGCCGAACATGGAGGAGGCCAAGGCCTATGCCAAGGACTTCATCGAACTGGGGGACATTCTCGGCATACGCGTGGAGTGCGCCATAACCTATGGCGGTCAACCGGTGGGCAGGGCCATCGGACCGGCCTTGGAGGCAAGGGAGGCCATCTCGATCCTCGAAGGGGCGAAGGACCCTAACAGCGTCATCGAGAAGTCGGTCGTGCTGGCTGGCATGCTCTTCGACATGGGTCAGGGCTACAACCATGGCGAGATGCGTGCCAGGGAGCTCCTGGACAACGGAAAGGCCCTGGCGAAGTTCCGCGAGATAGTCGCCGCCCAGGGCGGCGACCCAGACATCACGGCGGACAAGATCGAGGTGGGCAAGCATTCCGTGGACGTCCTCGCGACCAAATCGGGCTATGTGAACAAGGTGAAGAACCGCGACATTGTCAAGATCGCCAGGGCGGCCGGTTCCCCTCGGGACAAGGGGGCGGGCCTGGAGATACACAAGAAGGTGGGCAGCAAGGTCGACGCCGGGGAGAAGATCCTCACCCTCTACGCTGACAACGACGCCAAGCTGCAAATGGCATTGGCATTGGCACAGAAGCTCAGCCCGATGCTGATCGAGGGAATGGTCCTGGCCAAGGTTCCCGGGTTCACCAGGGTGACGTTCTAGGCCACTCGGTCCTTTGGCCCTCGGTCCTTCCGGGAGGCATGCCATGCCAGGGCATCGTCCATGTTCATCTCGCCCTTGGCGACGCGTCGGGCCAGTTCGGTGGGGATGGTGAACTGACCCTCGCTGGCCAGGCGTGATTGCCTCTGGATCTCGCGGACCTCGCCGGGCGTGGGGTCGACCTCGGGTGCCGTCTCGATCTCCTCGCCCATCGTCCTCGATATCAGGATGGCGGCGTCTATGTCCGGGACCAGGGTGCGGCGGGTCGTGTTGGTCTCGTCCACGATCTCCACCCGGTCGGCCAGGCCCCATAGTGCATGGATTATCCGGTTCCGGATGGTACGGTCCCCGTGACCGATGCGGACGAGAAGCTCATCGTACTCCAAGCCCGATATCAACCTCTCCACCGCCGACACGGCACCCTCTGGCCAGATCACCGTATCGGTCAATAGGACCTTTCCATTGCCGACCACCGCTATGCCGGTGGTCCTTCCGGGATCGATGCCCACCACCAGGGTGGGGAAGCGCCTCCCTTTCATCATGGCCTTGGCCTGGTTGATCGCGGTATCGGGATCGTCGCTCGCGACCACCCTAATGGACGGTGCGCGGGCCTTCTCGCATGGCGTGGTGATGATCACGCCCACGTTGTAGGGGAGGGGGTCATCGAACCCCAAGGAGACGAAGGGTTCGTCCTTCTCCTTGAGCCTGCGTACCAGGCGGTAGAAGAACTGGAAGTCCTCGGTCATGACGCCGATGATACGCATCACATCTCCACTCGCTGCGCTGGCACTTAATCCTTTGCCGCCATCCTCTTGGCCCTCCAGGCGAGCGGTAACAGACCCACCGCCGAGACCACGCCGAGGAAGGCCACGATGCCCCAGAGCACCCAGCCCGAGGTGATGTTGTCATACATGATCCCCCCGACCAGGGAGGAGGCGAACCAGCCGATCGAACCGAACAGACCGAATATCCCCAGGTACTTGCCCCGTTGGTCGTCCGGGGACATCTCCACCGTGAGGTTCGTGGCCACCGGGACCACCACCATCTCGCCTATGGTGATCACGACCATGGTAAGGGCGAGGCCGAGCCCGTCGGTTATGGGGGCGATCATGAGATAGCCGATGGCGTAGATCAGGGAACCTCCGCCCATCGCCAGGTAATAGTTCCTGCCCTCCAGCCACCTCGCGATGGGGAATTGCAGCAACACCACCATCAACCCGTTGAGTGCGAAGACCGCCCCGATGACCGCGGTGTCGATGCCCACCCTCTCGTTGGCGAAGACCACGTAGATCACACCGAACTGGCCCGACATGATGAACATCGGCATCAGGATGATGCAGAAGGCGAGGAACAGCTTGTCGATGGACCTTATGCCCTTGAGAAGGCCCTCGCTCCTCTCCCGGGGTTTCGGCACGTAGGTCTCCGTGAGGAAGAACGCCACCACCAATGCCGCCACCAATGATATCAGTGCGCTGATGACGAACGTCCAAAGGAAGGACCAGGCCACGAGGATGCCGCCGACCATCGGGCCGATCGCGAACCCGAGGTTCCAGGCCACGCGCATCAGCCCATAGGCCTCCAATCGTTTGGCCGGCTCCACCAGGTCCGCCACCATGGCGTTGTTGGCCGGATCGAACACCCCTCCGAAGAAGTAGCTCAGGGCGAGGGTGATGGACACGCCGAGGACATCGGGCCAGAGCGAGACCTGGAAGGCCAGTACTAGGAAGGTCAGGCAACGCAGCGTCATGGACCAGGTCATCACGCCCCATCGGCCGTACCGGTCGGCCATCAACCCGCCGAGCAGGCTGCCCCCCGCCCCGGCCAGGCCGGCCATCAGGAGCACGAGGCCGACCATCGCCATCGAGACGTCCATGGTCTGATACATGAACAACGCCAGGAAGGGCCCGATGATGCTGAACCCCACCCCATCTATGAGACGGGAATAGAACAGTATCCAGATGCGACGGTCATATCCTTTGGGAAAGAGGCGGGATATGATCTCACCTCAGACCTTGTTCGAGGAGTTCTTCTGCGCGCTGAGATGACGACCCAGGATGACGTATCCGATGGCCGCGATCACGCCGAATACCCCAATGCAGGCCCACATCAGGACGTCGTTCTGCGTCACGGTGTCCATGATCACCCCACCGGCGAACGGTCCCATGCTGAACCCTATCGATGAGGCCAGACCGAACACGCCCATGTACCTGCCCCTCTCGTTCTCGGGGGACATGTTCGCCGTCAAGTTCATGGCCGCAGGGGAGACCACCATCTCCCCGAACGTGATGATGGTCATGGTGAGAAGCAGGAAGAGGAATCCATCGGCGAACCCTGTGATCCCGTAACCGACGGCGTACAGCAATGCCCCGAAGGCCATCACGCTGGACATCTTGTATGGCGATATCTTTCTAGCGATGGGGAACTGCAGGAATATCACCAGGACCCCGTTCCAGGCCCATAGGTACCCCACCTCCGGAAGGCTCAGTCCGACCGTGTCCGTGCCGAACACGGCATAGGTGGATGACATCTGCCCGAACATGATGAAGAGGAACATCGACACCAGGCAGTACAGCATGAAGGTCCGGTCCGAGATCACGTGACCGATGTCGCGCAGACTGAACCTCTGCGCGGCCTGTCCTGGGCGGAGCGATTCCTGGATGTAGATGTATAGGAACACCGTCACCGCCATGGTGGCGATCGAACCGAGGAGGAAGAGCGTGCTGAACGAGACCCATATGGTGAGGATGCCCCCTATCAATGGCCCGACCGCCCAACCGATGTTCTGGGCTATGCGCAGGAAACTGTAGGCCTCCAATCGCTTGGATGGCTCGACGATGTCGGCGATCATCGCGTTCGAGGCCGGGTCGTACATCGAACCCCCGAAAGAGCTCAGGGTGATGAGACCCGCCAATAGGATGTAGTCCGCGCCAGCTCCGATGGCGATGCTGATGAGCAGGAACGCCACCGCCCTCCAGGCCAGGCCCAGGATCATGACCTTGCGTCGACCATAACGGTCGGCCAGCTCCCCGCCCACTATCTGACCCATGGAACCGATGAGAGTGGCCACCAGCAGCACCAGTCCGACGACGGACATGGCTATGCCCAGCTCGTTGTGCAGGTAGAGGGAGAGGAACGGAATGGCCAGGCAGAAGCCCGCCGCGGTCGCTATCCTGCCGTAGAACAATATCCAGATACGACGGTCGAAGCCCTGCAGCGACCCCCTTGTCCCAGGAAAGCTAACCATGATCGACAACTCGAGGCAGCAAATCCGCAGGCTTCAGCGCCTCATAATCCTTTTCGCTGCCGTGCTAGAACATGGTATGCGTCATTTATTGTGGGCGAAGCGGGAGAAGAAGCCCTTCTTGCTATCATCGAGGTCGGCGAACTTTCGAAGCAGTTCCTTCTGCTCCGCTGTGAGCTTCTTCGGGACCTGGACCTTGACCTGGACGAACTGGTCACCCTTTCCCCGGCCTCCGAACACCTCCAGGCCCGACCCTTTGAGACGGAACACCGTGTCCGTAGGCGTGCCGGCCGGCACCGATAGCTCCGCATGACCCTGCAGGGTGGGCACATCCAGCTTCGATCCCAACGCCGCATCGGCGAAACTTATGGGCCAGTTCATGTAGATGTTGGACCCGTCCCTCTTGAACAGCTCGTGCTCCTTCACCTGGACCACCACGAGCAGGTCGCCGGGGGTGCCTCCGCTCTGGCTGGGCTCACCAGCACCTGGCACCCGGAAGGCCATGCCCGAGTCCACTCCCTTCGGGACGCTCAGGGAGATGGTACGGGTCTTGCGGAGGTAACCGGTGGCGTTGCACTTGGGACAGGGGTCCGGGACCACCTTCCCCGTACCCTTACAGGTGGGGCAGGTGACGATATTGGCATATTGCACAGGACCGCGGCGTTCCACACGTTGCACCTGGCCCTGCCCTCCGCAGCTGGCGCACCGCATGCTCCGTTTGCTCTTTGAGCCTGTGCCGTCGCACTCGTCGCATTTGGACGAGATGGGCACCGTGACCTCCTTCTCCAAGCCCTGGGACGCCTCCTCCAGCGTGATCTCGATGTCGAAGCGGAGGTTGTTCCCTTGCCTTGGACCTCTGCGCCGACCTCCACCGAAGAACATGTCGAAGAGGTCCCCGCCGAACCCGAAGCCCATGTCCCCAAAGATGTCGCCAAGGTCGGAGGCGTGGCTGAAGTCGTTCCAGGTGAAGTTGCCCTCGCGGAACTGAGGCTGGACCCCTGCATGGCCGTACTTGTCATACAGATTCCTCTTCTCCACGTCTATCAGGACCTCGTAGGCCTCGGATATCTCCTTGAAGCGCTCCTCCGCGACCTTTGGGTCCTCCTTGGTCACATCGGGGTGGTACTGCCTTGCCAATTGGCGATACGCCTTCTTGACGTCCTCAGGGCTGGCGTCCTTGGGGACGCCCAGCACCTCGTAGTAATCACGCTTGTCGGCCATCGGGTCTCAGCGTTCCTACTTCTTTTCATCATCGTCGATGATCTTGTATTCCGCGTCCACCGAACCATCTGGGTTCTTCTGGCCTTCCTGGGCCTGCTGACCGGGCTGCTGCTGTTGTTGCTGCTGCTGGTTCTGCACGTTCTGGTAGATGCGCGCGGAGATGGCGTAGAACTCCTTGGACAGGGCCTCCATCTTGCCCTTGATGCCGGCGGTCTCGCCCTTCTTGATCTCGTCCTTGAGGGCGCTGATGGCCTGCTCCACCTTGACCCGCTCCTCGTTGCTCACCTGGGCGCCCAGCTCCTGCAGCGCCTTCTCTGTGGTATAGACCAGCTGCTCCGCCTGGTTGGTGGTCTCCACCTTTTCCCTCTGCACCTTGTCCTGGTCAGCGAACTGCTCGGCGTTCTTGACCATGCGTTCGATCTCCTCCTTGGACAGCTTGGTGCTGGCGGTGATGGTGATGGCGGCCTGCTTGCTGGTACCGAGGTCCTTGGCCGTGACGTTGATGATGCCGTTGGCATCGATGTCGAATGTCACCTCGATCTGGGGGATGCCCCTGGGGGCCGGTGGTATGCCGGAGAGTATGAAGCGTCCCAATGAGGTGTTGTCATGCGCCATGGGCCTCTCTCCCTGCATGACATGGATCTCCACGCTGGTCTGCCCCTCCGCGGCCGTGCTGAACACCTGTGACTTCCTCGTCGGGATGGTGGTGTTCCGCTCGATCAACCTGGTGGAGACGCCTCCCAGCGTCTCTATGCTGAGCGAGAGCGGGGTCACGTCCAGCAGCAGGACGTCCTTGACCTCACCGGAGAGGACCGCTGCCTGGATGGCCGCTCCCATCGCCACGCACTCCATGGGGTCGACGCCGCGCTGGATCTTGCTTCCCACCATGCCCTCGACGAACTTCTGGACCATGGGCATACGGGTCGGACCACCGACCAGGATGACCGAGTCCACCTTGTCCGCCGTGAGCTTGGCATCGTTGAGGGCGTTGCTCATCGGGCCCCGGCAGCGCTCCACTATGGGCCTGATCAACTCCTCCAACGTGGCCCTGCTCAGGTTCATGGAAAGGTGCTTCGGACCGTTGGCATCCGCAGATATGAACGGTAGGTTGATCTCCGTCTGCATGGTGGTGCTGAGCTCGATCTTGGCCTTCTCGCAGGCCTCGCGCACCCGCCACATGGCCATCTTGTCGGCCGTGAGGTCTATGCCGCTCTCCTTACGGAAGTTCCCGGCCACGTAGTTGATGAGCGTCTCGTCCATGTCGGTCCCGCCCAGCTGCGTGTCGCCGCTGGTGGAGACGACCTCGAAGACCCCCTCGCTGAAGTCCATGATCGTCACGTCCAACGTCCCTCCGCCCAGGTCGAAGACCATGATCTTCTGCGCCTTGCCGGTCTTGTCCAGACCGTAGGCCAGCGCGGCGGCGGTAGGTTCGTTTATGATACGCACTACCTCCAGGCCAGCTATGGCACCGGCATCCTTGGTGGCGGTGCGCTGATTATCGTTGAAGTACGCGGGCACGGTGATGACGGCCTTGGTGACCGTGTCCCCGAGGTAGGCCTCGGCGTCCCGTTTGATCTTCTGCAGGATGAACGCGGAGATCTGTTGGGGGGTATACTCCTTTCCACCCACAGCCACCTTGTAGTCCGTTCCCATCTTACGCTTGATGGCGGCGATGGTCCCCTCCGGGTTCGATACCGCCTGGCGTCGGGCAGGCTCACCCACCAACAGCTGTCCGTCCTTGGTTAATGCCACATAGGACGGGAACGCCTTGCCGCCGATACTGGTCCCTTCGGCGCTCGGGATGATGCTCGGCCTTCCACCTTCCATAACGGCAGCGGCAGAGTTGCTCGTGCCCAGATCTATTCCGATGATCTTAGCCATGTTACTCACCATTCTCCTTGCTCTTTCCTACTTTGACCTTAGAATGCCTCAATACCCTCGGGCCGAGGCAATAGCCCTTCTGGAATACCTCGAGGACGGCCCCGTCCTCTCCCTCCCCCACCGCGAACGCCTCATGCAGCTGGGGGTCGAATCGTTCGTTGGGTATCTCCCTCAGGCCGTAGCCCTTCAGCAATGATAGGAAGTTCGTCCTGACCTGCTCGATCCCGGTGCGCAGCTCACCCTCGTCCCACTCGATGTCGGTGGCCCGGTCCAGGTCGTCGAGCACGTTCAGCAGCTCCAGGATGAGCTTGTCGTTGGCCGCCCGGACGTTCTCCTCCCTCTCCCGGACCGCTCTTTTCCTGAAATTATCGAAATCCGCCTGGATGCGTTTGGCCATGTCGATAAGCTCACGGCACCTGGCGTTCTCGACAACGATGGACCTCCGTGCGTCGTCCAACTCCTTGCGCAACGCCTCCAGCTCTGTCTCCTCGCTGGTGATGGACTCCTCGCCGCTCTCCTCAGCGTCCCCGACCATGTTGATGCCCATCCTGAATGTTGAAATCGTATTGTAGAATCCTGGGTTAATAGGTTTGTGATGGGAGGGGCGTATGCCCCTCCCGATGGAACGTGTTTAGTCCTCGTCGCCGGCGCCGGGCATGCCGCCCATGCCGCCACCCATACCGCCCATTCCGCCCGGACCGCCCTTGGAGGCGATCACGTCATCGATCCTGAGGATCATGACGGCGGCGTCAGTGGCAGAGTTGATGGCCTGGCGTCCTACGCAGATCGGCTCCAGCACGTTCAGCTTGAGCATGTCCTCGACCTTGCCGGAGTACACGTTCAGGCCAGCATGGGGCTTGCCGGTCTTGTGGGCCTTGCGCAGCTCGATGAGTATGTCGATCGGGTCGAGTCCAGCGTTCTCGGCCAAGGCGGTCGGGATGACCTCCATGGCTGAGGCGAAGGCGTCGATGGCGATCTGTTCGCGGCCGCCCACGGTGGCGGAATACTCGCGCAACCTCATGGCCAGCTCGACGGCGGTGGACCCACCGCCGGTCAGCATGCGACCCTCCTCGATGGCGACAGCGACCACGGACATGGCGTCGTCCAGGGAGCGCTCGATCTCGTCGACCACGTGCTGTGTCCCTGCCCTGATGAGTATGCTGAGGGCCTTGGGGTTCTTGCAACCGGTGACGAAGGTCATCTCCTCGTCCTGGATCTTCTTCACTTCGAGCAGGGCGGCCTTGCCCAGGTCCTCTGCGACCAGCTCGTCGACCTTGGTGATCAACTGGGCTCCGGTGGCCTTGGCCAACTTCTCCATGTCGCTCTTCTTGACGCGGCGGGCCGCGAAGATCTTCTCTTTGGCGAGGAAGTGCTGTACCAGGTCGTCGATGCCCTTCTGACAGAAGACCGCATTGGCTCCGCTGGCCTTGATGTTCTCGACCATCTTGCGCAGATACTTCTCCTCCTCATCGAGGAATGCCTGCATCTGCATGGGGTCGGTGATCTCGATCTTGGCGTCGGTCTCGGTCTTCTTGATCTCTAGGGCGGCGTCGATCAGGGCCAGCTTGACCTTCTCGATGCGTCGGGGCATCGCGGGGTGCACGGGCTCCTTGTCCACGATGATGCCCTCGATCAAGGATGTGTCGTCCATGGAACCGCCGGTCTTCTTGACCACCTGGATGTTGTCCATGTCCACGACGAACTTGTTGTTGACCTTCTCGGCGACACGGCGCACCGCGTCGACGGAAATGACGCCCATCAGCTCCTTGGAGCCGACCACCTGCTTGCTCATCATGGCGGTCTCTGCGATCTTGATGAGGGTCTCGCGGTCGTCTGGGCCTACGTCCATGGCGACTGAGTCCATAACCTCCAATGACCTTATGGCGGCCAAGCGGTAGCCGTTGGTGATGATCGTCGGGTGGACGTTGGCATCGACCAGGTCGATGGATTTCTTCAACAGCTCGCCGGCCAGGACCACCGCGGTGGTGGTCCCGTCGCCGCACTGCTCGTCCTGGGTCTTGGCGACCTCGACCAGCATCTTAGCTGCTGGGTGGTCGACATCGATCTCCTTAAGGATCGTTACCCCATCGTTTGTGATTGTTACATCTCCCATCGCGTCCACGAGCATTTTATCCATGCCACGGGGACCGAGGGTGCTGCGAACCGCGTCAGCTATGGCCCTGGCGGCCATTATGTTGTTGAACTGGGCATCCTTGCCCCTGTCGCGCTTCGTACCCTCCCTGAGGATCAGTATCGGTGTGTTACCCATTGCCATATCACTTACCTCCCAAATTATATCAAACTGACAATTCCTAGCCTGAATCGCTAGATGCGGCTCTGGAATGTTTGTTCTTCTATATAATGATATTCCATTGGCCGAGAAAGTAACCAGCCTACGGGATTACTTCGACCGTACTTTGCTGGCTATGTCGCCTTCCCGGGTCAAACCGATCGACCTCGACAATAGTTTTCCCAATCGTCCTCGCCCAAGGGCAATCAATAAATGGGCCGGTAGCATCACTGAGACCGGTCCTGTTGAGGGATGCGAATGGGTGAGCTCGAGAAGACCGTTGCCATTGTCTACAAGCGTAAGGGCAAGAACCTCATCTCAGAGAAGGAATTCCTCAATACCCTGCTCTTTAACATGCGCTGGAGCGACCCTGGGAAGACCCCGAAGATAGACGCCAAGGACGCACAGAGGATACTCGACGCGGCCAAATCCTCGGGCCTCCTCATCACAAAGGACGGGATGCTCCAGCCCGCCTTCGACTACCGTTCCATCGATATCCCTCTGAACTTCCAGCCATCCAGTGAGGTGCTTAGGGAGATCGGGGTGGGTCCAGACCAAGGTGCCATCGGAAAGAAGGAAGCGGTCAGGGAGGAGGGCAAGGGGGAAGGTGCTCCCACCGCATCTGCGGACGTACCCCTGTTCACCGTGCTAATCGAGGACATCTCCCAAAAGACCCAGATGAAGAAGAAGGACGTGGTCTCGCGCATCAACAAGCTGCAGGAGCGCTTCAGCGTGGTACCCGAGGTCGCCGCCCTGATAGTGGCACGAGAGCTAGGCCTGGACATTTCCAAATATTACGAGATAACGAAGGAAGAGATATTGAGGAAGTGAGAGACCTCACTTCTTGCTTGTCTTGATGCAGTCCTCGAGGGTTATCCCCTTGCCGGCCGTGGCCTTCTTCTCCGGATTGACGATGGACACCTTCTCCATGAGGCTTATTCCCAGGGTCCTCTCCAGTTTCTTGACCAAGGCATCGTCGGGCTTTATGTCCCCGCGCTCCACCTTCTGGACCAGGCTGAGCTTCTCGCTCATCTTCTGCGCCATCTCCTCCTGCTTCCAGCCATGTTGCTCCCGGGCGTGGCGGATGCGCTCGGGATAGTCGTCCGCCAACTCGTTCACCGTCTCGGCCTCGTAGACATCCTTGGACTTCATGCGGCGCTCGCGATTCTCGAGCCGGGATTGGATGATGATCCTGCTGGGCTGTTCCTTGGTCCCTTGCTTGGCATGATCCCCGAACTTCGAGCAGTCCTTGCAAACACACAAAGTCGTGCCCTCGATTTGCACTGGGTCGGTCCTGGTCGTTTCCTTTCCGCAGAGCTCGCAGATCAAGTCGTTCACCGGGCCGAACTAATGGGCCCGACTTTAATAATCTTTTTCAATTGGGAGCGGTGAAGGCGGAGGACCGAGGAGGGCTTTTGAATGTTAATTTTCCAATTAGAGAAATGAACAAGCGGTCAGACTGGACCTGACCCGGGTCCAGAAAGGATGCTATCGTTTGTGAAATAACACGAAAGGGTAATATAGCAAACCCTTTAATAAAGTGGAATTGACGAGGTGTGTTATGACCGATGAGCAGCTCGACGATTTTCTCTACAAAGAGATGAAACAGAAACTGGAGCATCTAGAGAGGCAGAACGCCGAGCTATTGGAAGAGGTAAGGCGGGTCGAAGGCGAGAAACGCTACGTGGAGAGCGAGCTTTTCCGCCTTCAGAAGGAGATAAAGCGGATGCGCTCGGAGATGGAGCGCCTGAAATCGCCCCCTCTGATCATCGGCTCGATCAAGGACGTGCTGGTGGATGGCCGTGTCATTGTCAAGAGCTCCACCGGTCCCGACTTCATAGTATCCACCTCGGAATATGTGCCTTCTGAGGACATAACGGTCGGGGCCCGGGTGGCCCTGAACAAACAGACCCTAGCGGTCATGTCCGTGCTCCCCGCCTCCCTGGACCCCATCGTCATCGGGGCCGAGATCGTGGAGAAGCCGAGCATCAGCTACGGTGACATCGGTGGTCTGGAAGAGCAGATCCGTGAGATCAGGGAGGCGGTGGAGGACCCACTGCTCAGACCCGAACTGTACAAGCGTGTGGGCATAGAGCCGCCCAAGGGCGTGCTCCTGGTCGGCCCTCCTGGTACAGGCAAGACCCTTCTGGCCAAGGCGGTGGCCCACCAGACCAACGCCACCTTCATCCGCATGGTAGGTTCCGAGCTGGTGCAGAAGTACATCGGCGAAGGGGCCCGACTGGTGAGGGAGCTCTTCGAGATGGCAAAGGACAAGTCGCCAAGCATAGTGTTCATCGATGAGCTTGACTCCATCGGGGCCAAGCGCCTGGACGTCGCCACCTCTGGTGACCGTGAGGTGCAACGCACGCTGATGCAGCTATTGGCCGAGCTCGATGGTTTCAACCCCATAGGCGAGGTCAAGATCGTCGCCGCCACCAACCGTCCGGACATATTGGACGAGGCTCTCTTGAGGCCGGGTCGCTTCGACCGCATCATCGAGATCCCGTTGCCCAACTTCGATGGCCGTCTGGAGATATTCAAGATCCATGTGAGGCGCATGAACGTGGACGACACGATCAACATCAACGATCTGGCGGCCAAGTCGGATTTCGCCTCCGGGGCGGACATCAAGTCCATATGCACCGAGGCGGGCATGTTCGCCATCAGGGACAACCGCGACATGGTCACCATGAACGATTTCGAGCGCGCCGTCAACAAGGTCCTCGAGACCGAGGAGACCAAGGTCCACGAGTCCGGTGTGATGTTCGCGTAAACCCCTTCACTTACCTATTTTTAGGCCCCATCTGAGGCTTTAACCAGTCCCAAAGCGCGATGAACACCGTCAAGGCGCTGGCGACGGCGAACACTATCGTGGCGGTCCTTACCATCCTGGGCGTGAAGTTGATCCGGGTGGTACCATCGTCCATCACCTCCACGAACTTCTTACCGAAGGAGCACTTCGGCGTTGCGAGCATCCGTCGCAACCTATCGTAGATGACCGTATCTATGTCGGCGATATCTGAGCGCTCCTTCAGGTTATGGATCTTATGGCCCCTCAATAGGAAAAAGAGCCCGAGCACCGCGCTGGATGTGTCCTCCGCATCATACCAGTTCCCTCCTTCCTCCTGGTTCTTGCCGAACCAGTCCACCACGACCTTCACCGCCGCCCTATCCTCGAAGGGGAAGCTATAGGTGCTTGCCAGGGACCAGAGGATCTGCCCGTTGGACCAGGGCATTCCGGTCCAGAGTATGTCCTCCTTCATGTTATTGATGAGGTAGCGAGTGGCCTTATCCACGGTGGCCTGGTACTTATCCTGCTCCTCGTCGGGAATTAGCTGACGTTTGTTCAGTGCGTAGGTGATCTTGATGAAGTAGGCGGTGTAGTGCGGGGCGATGATCCGACCGCTCGCGTCCTGCAGGCTCATGAGCCATTCCATCCCACGGAACGCGTCGTCGAGATATTTCCGGCAATTGGTCTGGGCGATGGCTAGGATGGCCCACGAGGTCTCCCAAGGCTCGTCCTCCCAGTTCGACCTGCCGGTGGTATTGAATAACTTGTGCACGAAATTCAAGGCTTTGATCATCTTGGGGTGATTGGTAGGCACGCCCAGCTTCGATAGGGCGATCAGCCCGGTGGAGGTCCCCCATATCTCTTCCTCCCAGCTTCCCTCCTCATCCCCTTCCTCGATCTGCTGACTGAGGATCCATTCCTTAAGATGCATCAACCAGGGGGAGGTGCTCGGTTCTCTTTTTGTAAGGCACAGAGCCACCAACGCAGTGTCGCTGATGTCCTTCCAGTGCCCGTCACATCTGCCGTTCTCGAAGATCCATCCATATGCCTTGTTCAGGATGCGGTACAATTCCTGCTCCAGGTAGTCATCTCCCAATTCCGATGGCTTTCTCTTCCCCGAACGAGGGTAATCATCCTGATATTCCATACCCTTCGATATCCCCCATTGAAAATACTATGATTGTAAGAAGATAACCTTTTCGGACTTATGAATTTAAAAAGATGCGAATGTTCGCGGTCACTTAATAAAAAGGCATGGACAATATCTGGTTCACTCCTCCTTGTCCTCCAGCACCTCATCGACATCATAGTCCTCTTCCAGGACGAGGGCCCCGATGTAATCGCACTTCTTACAGTGATACTTGTAACCGGTCACCAGGGCATTCTCATAATAGAGGTCCGATGAGCCGCACTGGGGACAGCGCAGGACCCGTTGCTTTCCCTTCGGTGGCTCTTTGACCTTCTTCTCCTTCCTCTTGAAAAGCATCGGGATTCCATTGGCGGAGCTGGTTAATCATTGTAACGGTGCGTTCCGCATCCGATCATGACTGAGCTCACTTCTCGGATGGCCCAGTAGATCCAGGCGTTTCCTCTTGGACCTTGGCGTCCTCATCCAGCTCCCCCTCGTAGTAGTTGTACACCACCATGCCCTTATAACCGCAATCATGGCAATGGTACAGCAGGGAGATGCCGAGGATGAGATAGGGGGATAGCGCATACTCGTGCTCGATCTTGGTGGAATTGCATTTGGGGCAATGATAGGTTCCGACCTTCCTCTTTTTGGTCGCCTCCCCTTTCTTGCGCCAGACCATGATATCCAAGAGACAGCTGGGATAATTATTGTTTCGGAACTTATAGTGGAGCAGATGGTCAATCGGTGCTAAGGTCCTCGCCGCCTTCGAACGATTGCTGGATGATGTTGTACATGTCCTCCAGCCCGAAGGGTATCTCGCTGGACACCGGGGTCAACGCCCGATACGCGCCGATGTTCTGCAGTGCATAGAAGAGCTCGTTCGACAGCAGGCTCCGGCTCGAGGCCTCCTCCTGCATCAACCCATCATACAGAGCGTCCGGCTCCTGGGACCAGTCCAATATCCTGACCAGGTCCTCATCCTTCAATGTGTCCGATTTCGAAAGCAGGTTGATGAAGGGTAGGCTGAACCGGAAGTGCACGGTGGCGCAGAGCATCAGCATCGAGACATACCCCGAGGCGGTCCTGGCCAACGCGGGATCGGAGAGGAAGGCCAGGAACGATTCGTCACGACCCAGGGCGTCGATGACCACCTGGCTGGATTGCCTGAACGCGAAAAGCTCTATCTGTCCGGGCGTATCGATCAGGACGTACTTGGTACGGAACTTCTCCACTGTATCGGCCAGCTCCTTGGAGTTCAATGCCATCATGTCGGCGCAGGCGATCTGTGCCCCGTTCGGTCCCAGGCCATAGTCCCGCATCACGTCCTCGACCTTGATCCAGTCCCGGATGTCGACGTCGGGTATGTAGGGCACATGCTCCGCCCCTGGGTCCAGGTTGACCGTGATGGTGTCCAGACCTTGAAGGGTCATCCATTGCTGGAACGCATAGACCAGTGTGCTCTTGCCACTCCCGGCTGTGCCAACGAAATAGACATTGATCATGAAATTCTCCTCTAATCCAATGTCAATGGATAGGTCCGATATATAGGTTGGATGTTCGGTCGACCGCTCGATGCTCGATGGAATAGGAATAAAATGTAGAAAAATTCGCTAGTCGGCCATTTCGGGCGAGCTTTATCATTCTCCGATCACATCTGTGTTGTGTGCGAGGAATGAGGACGGAGGAGGGCTTTGTCCAGGTGACGGGTGGCCGGATCTGGTACAAGGTGGTCGGAGAGGGCTCGAAGACCCCGCTCCTGGTCGTGCATGGCGGCCCTGGTTTCCCCCATGACTATCTGGAGCCTTTGCAGGGCTTGGCCGACGATAGGCCGGTGGTCTTCTATGATCAGTTGGGCTGCGGGAACTCTGAGAGGCCCAGCGATCTCTCGTTGTGGAACATCGATAGGTTCGCCGAGGAGTTGGTGCTGCTACGGGAACATCTGGACCTAGACGAGGCCCACATCTATGGTCATTCGTGGGGCAGCATACTGGCGGTGCACTATCTGACCAAGATGGACCCATCGTGTGTCCGGAGCCTGGTCCTCTCCAGTCCCTCGATGAGCATCCCCCGTTCCTACGAGGACATGAGAAGATATCTGGACAAAATGCCGGAGGATGTGAGGATGGCTGTCCATGAGGCGGAAAGAAAAGGGGATACATCCACACCGGAATTCAGAAGGGCTGTCAGGCTCTACAATAGGAAACACCTCTGTCGAGTGGACCCTCCCCCTGAATGCATGAAGCGAGCCCATTCCAAGAGCTCTCGGGAGATCTCAGACCATTTCCTTGGATGGAGGGACTTCCAGATAACTGGGTATATGAGACACTTCGATTGCACTGACGAACTGGTGAAGATCGATGTTCCCACTCTATTCGTCTGCGGGGAGCACGACGACGCCTGTCCGGAGAGCACCAAGCACTATCACCATATGTTGCCCGGTTCTGAACTGGTAATAGTCGAGGGCGCCTCCCATAATCCGCAATTGGAAAGAGGCGATCTTTATATTGAGATACTGAGGGACTTTCTGCGAAGGAATGACCAGTAAGAATAGTGACTGAACTCTAGGGGTTTGGCCATAAGAATAGAATCAAACCAATGCACGACCGGAAATGAAAAGAATGATGATGAGGGGCCTCGAGCCCCTCAAAGGGTTTAGGTGCACTGGACCTGACCGTACTTCTTGACGGTGTCCACGCAGGCCTTGACGTTCTCGATCTTCGTCACCATCGCCGGCGGGACCTCGCATCCCGAGGCGATGACGTACCGGGAGTGCAGGCCGCGCTGGCACAGTGCGGTCTTGACCTCCTGGATCAGCTTCATGGTGGTGGCCTCCATCTTCTCGACGGTGCCGCGCACGAAGAGCTGGGGGTCGATGGTACCGGCGAGCAGGCAACTGTCCGCGTATCCCTTGCCGATCGCTTCCTTCGGGGAGGGCGATCCGGGGATCAACGGATAGTAGGCCATGCTGTAGATCACTGGCTTGAAGGCCTTGACCTGGGTGTCCAGGTGGGGCAGGTCGGCGCAGTTGTGTATGCAGAAGGCCTTGCCTACCTTGGCGGTCAGCTCGTTCAGCTTGCCGGCGTACTTGTACTGTCCCTCGAACTCGTCGTACTCCTTGTCGCCCAGGCAGGAGTAGTTGCCCCACAGGTAGTCCCAGCACAGGCCGGGGGCGGCGGTCTTGGCGAACCCGTTCACGAGGTCGACGTCGAACGCCGTCATGGTCTCCAGCGCCTTGTGCACCGCGCTCTTGTTGTTGATCATGTCCATGAAGACCTTCTCCGCCCCGGCGGTCTGCGTGAGGGCCAGCAACGGGCCCTCCAGGAAGCCGGAGGTGATGATGTCGTTCTTCAGCGCCTCGGAGAAGAGCTTGGTGCCCTCGATGAGTACGCCAGACCTGCCCTTGGTGACGTCAGGCACCTGCAGCTTCTCGTAGTCCTCGGGGTTGTGCACGATGGTCTGGTCGACGAACGGGGTGTTCTGGTCGTCCATGCGCACATGGGCGCCCAGGTCGCCGGCCATGACGGACAGGTCCATCAGGCCGAAGTACCAGTCCCAATCGAAGTACTTGCATCCGGCGATGGCGGCCTCGGCGAACTTCTTGGGGTCGTTGGCCCAGTCGCGGTAGGTCATCTTGCCGTCGCCCACCAGCCTGCGGTTCAGACCGCAGGCGATGGGGTAGGTGGACAACCGGTCCACGGGCTGGTTCATGATGGAGGCCATGGCCCTCTCGATCTTGGTCATTGCCATCTTAGAACGCCCCCTTCAGCTTGGCGACGCCTTCCTGCGCGTTGATCGCGTGGAAGTCGGCACCGATGTCCTCGGCGAACTCCATCGAGGTGGGAGCTCCGCCGATGATCGTCTTGCACTTCATGCGTAGACCGGACTCGATCAGTCCGTCCATAACCATCTTCATGCCGTCCATGGTGGGGGTCATGAGGGTGCTCATGGCGATGATGCCACCATTGTGGACCTTGGCGAACTCCACGAACTTCTCTGGCGGGACATCGCGACCGAGATCGGTGACCGCGAAACCTCCTGCGGTCATCATGGTCTTCACGATGTTCTTACCAATGTCGTGAACGTCCCCCTCGACGACACCGATGCAGCCTGGTACCTGCTTGGCCGCCGTTTCCTTCGGTATGTGGGGGAGCAGGATGTCCAACGCACCGTACATGGCATCAGCCGAGATCAGGACCTGGGGTAGGAAGTACTCCCTTGCAGCATACTTGTCGCCAACGATGTTCATCCCCTTCACCAGTCCATGGCTGATGGAGTCGACAGGGTTGACCCCGGCCTTCAATGATTCCTCGGCGAACTTCTTCGCCTCGTCCTTCTTTCCGGCGACGACGGCCTTCTCTAGTCCGGCAAAAATGTGTTCCTTTGCAAACAAACTCATTATGTTCCACCTCTTCGCCTAGAAATCAGGCGATTCGCAAAAAAGGAACAGACCATTTCGTTTTAAAGATTGTTATGGATGGATGGTACATCCATTTAGGGTCGTTAACATGATAATTGTAATGGCCAGAATATATACTAAATAAATTATTAAATAAAAAATATAATAAATTTGGTCCATCCAGACCAGATTCAGTACGGTCGTGCTCGATCACGTATAGATCGTTGGCTTTTCCTCCATCAACTTAAGCGCATTGCGCAATCCATAGCCATCTAACAGGAACAAGCATCCAATTATGATCACTAACACACCGAGCGCGATTATGAGAATCGAGACCATACTCTCTGGAGCCACCAACGTCAGTATGCCGAGACCTAGGGAGAGCACGGCCATGATCAACCTATACCAGAAGCCCTCGGGCGTCGCCGCCTTTCCCTTCAAGGACCTTCTTAAGGACACGAAGGCGCTGGCGAAGAACCAGACGGCCAGGACCAGCAATATGAGCAACACGAAGAACTCCCATATCGCGAACATGGCCAGACCAAGGGCGATGACGATGATGCCTATTATCTTATCCCGTTTTGCCAGTTCGGCCCCTTTGTCCATATGGAAACCGTTGTACAGCGTGAAGGCACCGAAGCCCACCACTGCCAAGGGCATTAGGATGGAGAATGCGAACTTGGCAAACTCCAGTGGGTTGAATATCAATATGGCCCCGACCGCTAGTAGTGCCACCCCCATGCACATCCTGATCTTCCAGGTCATTTTCATCGCGGCCAAACGGTCCATGCGCTTGCCTTCGGAGGTATCCTTTGCAGTGAGGAACAATGAGCTCATTGTCCCCCAGAGCATCAGCACAAGAGGTGCGTCATCGATCAGATGTAGACCAGGGCTTTTCTCTGGATCGTACCTGTCCATATGGGTCTTGTATTCCTCTTTCGTCTCATGGGTGTGATATTGGCCCTTCCTATAGCTGGCGATCATTTCCGGGCTGGGGACGTTGATCTCCGACTTCTTCCACCCCTCGTCCAGTGGTTCTGTGACATCGGACTTCGACACCACCACTTCCCAGACCCCTTGATGCAAGGGCCCTAAGAAATCATCTAGCTTTGTCATTATTTATCCCCATCTATTTCGCTATACTTTTTATGTTCGTCTCATGGTGCGCTCAATCCGATTTCCTTCAATTCCTCTTCTAGTTCCTCTTGAAGAGGGAACGTTTTTAGAGCGCTTCTGAGACCAAATGCCTTGAGAACAGAGACGACCCCCATGAATAATAATATCGTGGCCACCACGAAGATGATGAGCCCTGCCACACCCGCAGGATTTATGAAAAATAGAACTGCCAGTATGATCGACGCCACAGCGATCACCATCCTTTTTCTCAAACCGTCCGGGGTGGCCACCTTGCCCATCTTGGTGCGTTTAAGGGATATCACCGCGCTCGAGATCGGCCAGAAGACCATGAAGATCAATAAGAACAATACTAAGAGGGCGGGGTAAATGAATGACAGGATGCCTAAGAATATGAGGATGATCCCTGTGATGATGAGCCTTTTTGAATTGGCGTTCAGGGGTTTGTTGCTGGCCCCTTGGAGGATCATGAACACCGCAAAGCCCATGATGGACACTGGAACGACGAGTACCACGAACGCGGCGAACACCATGTCCGCAGCACCAAGCTCCACAGCTATGACCCCGGCTCCGATCACTAGCAATGCGATGCCAGCGAGGAGGATCAATTGCCAGGCTCTCTTGTGCTCTCTCGCTAGTTGCTTCTTATCCAACTTCTTCGTGTTCTTTGCATCCACCCATATGGATTCCATCGTCCCCCCGATCATCAGGATAAGGGGTGCATCGTCCACGAGGTGCATTCCTGGATTTTTTGCGGGATCATAAACGTCCATGTGCACACGGTACTCCGACGCGGTCTCGTGGCAGTGATAATTTTTATTGCGATAGGATGCGATCGTTCCGGGGCTGGGGAGATTGAATTGAGATTTGACCCAACCCTTACCAAGGGGTTCGGTGACGTCCTCTTTGAGAACGATCACCTCCCAGACCCCTTGGTGAAGAGGCGATAGAAAATCTTCCAATTTGCTCATGCCAGAGATCCCTCTTCCCTTCGACTGATTGATTTCAAAGGAGATGGGTCCATATTTATTGCTATCGCGACTAGGTTTGATGGTCTCGGAATCTAATGTGATCTTCTAAACTATGTTTATAGATCTGATAATTTCCATCCAGAGCGTTTTGGAAAGGATTATCTTATCGTTCCATCCTAGTCAGCATAGGAAAGGGAACCATGGGTGGAGAGGTCATCAAGCACGATATTATAATCATCGGAGGAGGCTTGGCAGGCCTTAGGGCAGCCATTGGCTGCCGGGACGAAGGATGTGATGTGGCGGTCGTCTCCAAGGTACATCCCCTGCGTTCACATTCTGTAGCGGCCCAGGGTGGGATCAATGCATCATTGGGCAACAATCGCAGCCAAGGGGAGGACTCTTGGCGATCGCATATGTTCGACACCATCAAGGGGTCGGACTTCCTCGCTGACCAGGATGCGGTCAGGACATTGTGCCAGGCAGCCTCTTCCGCGGTGCTTGAGATGGACAATTTCGGGACCGCTTTCTCCCGGGACGAGGAAGGAAGGATAGCGCAACGCCCGTTTGGGGGAGCGGGATTCCCCAGGACATGTTATGCGGCGGACAGGACCGGTCACAACCTGCTGAACACTCTGTATGAACAGGCTCTGGCCAGGGAGGTCGCCTTCTACGATGAGCACTTCGTCACATCGCTGGTGATGGATGAGGGTCGGTGTATCGGATGCACTGCCCTCGACATGGTGTCCGGCCAGATGGTGGGCATGCTAGCAGGAGCCACGCTCTTAGCCACCGGCGGTTTCGGACGCATCTATGCTCATTCCACCAACGCCCATATCAACACTGGCGAGGTCGCCGCCATGGCCTTCCGCATAGGGGCGAGGTTGAAGGACATGGAGTTCGTGCAGTTCCATCCGACCACCCTGGTCGGCACAAACATTCTGATCACAGAGGGCGCGCGCGGTGAGGGCGGTACGCTCCTCAATAATGAGGGGGAGCGCTTCATGGAGAGATATGCCCCCAAGGCCATGGAGCTGGCACCCCGGGACATAGTTGCCCGTTCGATCATGACCGAGGTCGAGCAGGGGAGGGCCTTCCCCGGGGATTTCGTCCATCTCGACCTGCGCGGCCTTGGAGAGTCCCGGATACTGGAACGTCTTCCCGGGATCAGGGCGATAGCCCTTGACTTCGCGGGTGTCGATCCCGTCAAGGACCCGATCCCTGTACAGCCTGGTCAGCATTACTCCATGGGTGGCTTGGATGTGGACGAACGCTGCTCGACGACCGTCCCAGGACTATATGCGGCCGGAGAATGCGCCTGCATAAGCGTGCATGGCGCGAACCGCTTAGGGGGCAATTCCCTCCTGGAGGCCTTGGCGTTCGGGAAGATCGCGGGCCGATCCATGGTGGGGGACCTCATATTCCCTTCCGGAGATCGTGTGGGGGTCATCAAATCGCATCTCGAGAGGGAGATGGATAGACTGGAAAGGATGGTGGCGGGTAGGTACGGTGAGAGCGTTCCAGAGCTTAGAAGGGAGCTCAAGGAGAACATGTTCTTCCATTTCGGGATCTTCCGGGAACAGCGACGAATGGCGGACGGCTATCGATATCTGGGAGAGCTAAGAAAACGTTCGTCCCACCTGTCGATCGAGGACAAGGGGAGGATCTTCAACCAATCTTTGATGGCGGCCCTCGAGCTGGAAGGCATGTTCCTCATGGCAGAGGCCGTGGCCATGGGCTCGATCTACCGTAAGGAGAGCCGAGGCTCCCATCATCGCACGGATTTCCCAAAGCGGGATGACCAAAGATTCCTTGCCCATAGCATCTTCGAGTGGGATGGGGGATCGGTCAGATTGAGCCATTCACCGGTCCGCCTGGGACTGGTCCCGTTGCAGGAGCGTGCTTATTGATGCGGTTCTTCGTGATGAGGGGTGCCAAGGGAGAATCCCAAGAATATGAGGTGGAGCCTGGTCCGGGCCTGACCGTACTGGATGCCCTTTTCCAAATACGAGATGAGCTCGATGGCACGCTCGCCTTCCGGTATTCCTGCCGGGGGGCGGTATGTGGGGCATGTGCGATGAGCATCAACGGCATCCCCCGACTGGCATGCAGGACCCAAGTGGCCGATCTGCAAAAAGAGGTCGCGACCGCGCTGGTACCGTTTCGGCCACCGGTGGCGATAGGGAGCGATGCTCAGGCCATTTACATCGAACCCCTGCCCAATATGATGGTGATCCGTGACCTCGTCGTAGATATGGCGCCGTTCTTCGAAAGGTATCGAAGTGTCCGACCATACCTCAGAAGCGTGCTCGAGGATAACGATGCGGGTCCTAGGATGGAGCAAAAGAAGGTGTTGCAGCTCGAAGCCTATACGAACTGCGTACTCTGCGCCTGTTGCACCTCAGCCTGTCCGGTCGGTGAGGCCGAACCGGACTACCTGGGACCAGCGGCATTGGCGAAGCTTTACCGTTTCCACATCGATCCCCGCGAAGAGGTCTTGGACCGTCTGTCACTCGCCGAGGGTCCGAATGGCTGGGACGCCTGCAAGTTCCACAACAAATGCAACAAGGTATGCCCGAAAGGAGTAAGACCGAACCAGGCCATCGGCAGTGCGAGGGCCGAGCTAATGGAGAGGAAGAGAACATGACCAGAAGAGAGAAGGACTACCTGGGCCACTTGGACCTCCCGGAAGGCGCAGTGTTCGGCATACAGACATGGAGAGCGGTCGGTAACTTCCCGATCAGCGGAATCCGTTTCGATGACGACCTGGTCATGGCGTATGTCATCCTCAAGAAGGCCTGTGCCTTGGCCAACATCAAGCTGGGAGAATTGGACGCGCGGCGCGGTGAGGCCATACTGAACGCGGCCGACCAGGTCTTGGCCGGGAGGTTCCTCGATCAGTTCGTGGTCGACGTCTTCCAGGCAGGGGCGGGCACATCCTTCAACATGAACGTGAACGAGGTACTGGCGAACCTGGCATTGGACAGCCTGGGTAGGGAAAGAGGCGACTATGAATACCTCAGCCCGAACGACCATGTCAACCGGGGACAGTCGTCCAATGATACGTTCCCCACCGCATCCCACCTGGCGATCCATTTCTCGGCCCAGAGGCTCCTCGGCGAGCTGGAGGACCTGGTCGATGCGTTCGAGGGCAAGGGCCTCGAGTTCGAGGAGGTGGTCAAGTGCGGAAGGACCCACCTGATGGACGCATTGCCGCTCACGCTCGGGCAGGAGATCAACGCCTATGCGAGCGCCATCAGGCGAGCGATCGGTCGGATCGAGGAGCGGTTGGATGACCTGCTAGAGCTACCCATCGGAGGGACCGCGGTGGGCACGGGGGCGGGTTCCGCCCCAGGGTTCAGGGAGGAGGTTCTGGAGCGATTGAGGGACCTGACCGACCTCCCCGTCATGGCCGCCTCCGACCCGTTCGAGCTCCTGCAATCACGCTCGCAGATGACCGCCTTCTCGTCCTCCCTCAAGGAATTGGCCCTGGAGCTGGTCAGGATCTCCCACGACCTTCGCCTCCTCGCCTCGGGACCGACCACGGGACTCGGGGAGATCGTCCTTCCAGCGATCCAACCAGGGTCCTCGATCATGCCTGGAAAGGTCAATCCATCGATGGCGGAGTGCATGAGCATGGTGTGCTTCCAGGTGATCGGCAACGACGCATCGGTGAGCATGGCCTCCCAGGCGGGGCAGCTCGACCTCAACGTCATGACCCCGGTGATCGCATTCGACATCCTCTGGTCCATGGAGATCCTAGAGAACGCGACCCGCATGTTCCGCACCAAATGCGTGGAGGGCATCACAGCGGACAGGGAGCGTTGCACCTCCTACCTCGATCGCAACCCGGTCCTCGGGACCTTCCTTGCCCAGAGGATAGGATACATGAGGGCGGCCGAGTTGGTGAAGGAAGCAGGCCGGACCGGCATTCCAGTTCCGGAACTGGCGGTGAAAAATGGCCTCTTGAGCGAGGAGGAGGCCAGGATCCTCTTCGACCATAGACGCATGGTCGGTAGGCGTTGAGCAGGCATTTTCCGACCATGGAAAAATCTAAAATACGCTGTTCGTAGTCCGCCTTCGTGTCAGGCCGTAGCAGGCCTTAGTTGAGGACGGAGGAGCTAGCATGGGGGATAAGAACGATTTTACGGCCAACCCTGCCCCATTGGGACTTTTGGGTTTCGCGATGACGACCATCTTATTGAACCTTCACAACGCCGGTCTGATCGGGCTGAGCGCCGTGATCCTGAGCACTGGGATATTCATGGGGGGTCTGGCCCAGATCATGGCAGGGGCGATGGAGTGGAAGAAGGGCAATACGTTCGGTACCACCGCTTTCGTTTCCTATGGGATGTTCTGGTTGATCCTGGTCGGGCATCCTATTGTTCCCGAAGACCGGTTATATGGCCGCTCCCACCGGGGAGGAGATGGCGGCGTTCCTCGCATTATGGGGTGTGTTCACGGTGTTCATGTTCATAGGGACCCTGAGGACGAACCGGGCCATGCAAGCAGTGTTCCTCTTGCTGGCCATACTGTTCATGGGATTGGCGGTGGCGGACTACACGGGCAACGCCGACCTCAAGGTGCTGGCTGGATACATAGGGATCGCGACAGGGATGGCGGCGATGTACCTGGCCATGGCCCAGGTCCTGCAGGAGTCGCTCGGGAGGGAGGTCCTGCCAGTGTTCCCGGTGGCGAAACCATCCTTGGCTTCGAGGAAGGATGTAGAGGGCTCGGACGATTGAGGGACCAAGGCCGAGGCGCGAGAGCTTAAAGAGCGTTCTCGGCCAATACCTACCACATGTCCTTTGATCTAAAGTTGGTCGGAGAAAGGTGGCTCCTCGTTGAGATGGTGTTGGAAGGACGTTCGATCCCGGATGTCCCGGCCGCCAAACCAGATATCACTTTTGAGGCCGAAGGCCGGTTCTACGGCCATGGGGGCTGCAACAGGTACTTTGGGGGCTATGAGGTAGAGGGCGATAGGATATCATTCTCTGCCATAGGGTCCACCTTGATGTATTGCCAGGATACCATGGAGATCGAGTATGCGTTCTTTCAGTCCCTTGCACTGGTCACTGTGATCGATCGTTCCGATGCGGGTCTGGAGCTTAGGTCCAGCGATGGGGATACTAGACTATCCTTTCAAAGGGGACAGGGTTCCGCCCATGAGTGAGAGAGTCCGAACGAGGGAGATCGCGAAAGACCCGTGGCGAAGAAAGCTGATGGAGAATCTGGAAGATGTGGTCGGGCCTGACCTACGTCGCTTGGTGATGAATGGGTGCCCGGACCAGGATGTCGAGCATGCTGGTGATGAGAACGTCATGTGGACATCCTGCGTGATGCGTGAGCTGGACGCCCGATTGAAAGAGGAGGACCGTATCGAGGTGCTCAATCGTTGTGCCCATGTGATGCCAGAGGAGCGTATTGCAGTGGGGAGGGCCTTGTTCCAGAGAACGAACGACCTAGAGGCGCTGCATCGATTCTGTCAATGGGACTTCATCGAACATTTGAAAACAAGGTACGATCCACTGCCTCGGGAGTGGCTGGACCATATCATCGAACAGGGGTGGGGGGAGGCTGGCCTTTTAGAAGGGAGCAGCATCGTAGCCACCAAGATACCTGCGGACCTGCCGGCCTATTTCAATGCGGAGGATATGAAGGCGAAGCGAAGAGCCTATTGTCATTGCGATCGGATCAGAAACGTGTTCGATGCTGAGATCATAGGCATATCCCCCACCTATTGCAATTGTGGGGCCGGCTTTTATCGATATAACTGGGAGCGAATGATCGGTAGGCCCGTGCAGGTCAGGGTCCTGAGATCTCTGCTTAACGGCGATGATGTATGCCAGTTCGAGATAATTCTTCCAGAGGACCTTCGAACCGACCGTTAGAATTTCCTTCGCCCATTAGAGAACGCGAAATGCCCGTGCCTCTCCCGGTAACAGACCTTGAACCCATCCCCTTCTGGATAAAGGACGATGCCGTCGAGATATTCGACCCAGCCGACCCCCTCGTACCTCAGGCCCAGGAGCTCCTCCCGTAGAAGGACCAGCTCCCAATCGTGGGAGACGTGGACGTCCAGGCGGCCGCGGCCATCCAGGTCGGAGAGCCGTTCCAGGACCGGTCTCAGGACGATGTCGGCCGCCTCGGGAGTATGGGAAATCCATCGCTCGTCCAGCTCGCCATTGAACCAAACGCGCATGAACCCTTCCCCAAGGTCATCCGCGATACGAAGGATGCGCTCGTCCTTCAGATAGGGTGCGCACAGGGACCAGGTCTCCTCGATGCCCATCACCTTCGTCCCATTGCCTTGCATTCCCATGGATATTCCCATCGCGGTCTCCTGACATCTGACCGCTGGACTATGGAAAAGGCGGACCGAGCGGTAGTTCCTCAGACGGGACCCGAACGCCTCGGCATCGATCTTCCCTTGCTCGGTGAGACCGACCTCGAAGCTGTTATTCAGGCTCGGCACGGGATGACGAGCGGCATGGCGGACCACTATCGCCGCAGGGGACCTCCAATTGTCGTTCGACAAGGCCTCCAGCACACCATCCCCCTTCATGCGAGATCACCCTTTCTCTTCTCATAGAGAACTAGCATGAACCCTGCTTCGGGCTCGTAGGTCTCCCCCACCTTCTTATATCCCAATCCCTCATAGAAACGTTGATTGCGCATGGCCCAGACCGGGGTGTCCAGGACCAACCTCGTCACATGGGGGAACATCCCCTCCAAAGCACGCATGGCCAAGGTACCGTAACCTCTATCCTGCTCCTGAGGATGCAAAAAGAGACGATTGATGCGAAGCACTCCGAGCATGGGACCAGAGATCACCGCCCCTCCGATGATGGCGTCATCCTTTTTGATCGTGTAGAATCTGCGGTCCGCTATCAGTTCTTGGGTATAGATCAGGGAGTCATATCCGGTAGGGCCCCCGCGCTCCTCCCCAAGATTGCGAAGCGTGTCATCGTCGAAACTTACCTTCTGTATCTCGGTGAGATAATCAGCCTCCCCGTCCAGGGCCAGTTCGACCTCGATCTTCGCTCTTGCGACAACCGCCATCTCGCCCATCATCGCACTATCGACATTAATAGCATGCGTTCACAGCCTTTGGCATTCTGGACAGAGGTAGGCGGTGCGGCCATTGACCTTGATGGTCTGCAAGGGCCCATGACCTCGGGGGCATCTTGAGCCTGGACGACGGTCCCTCAATAGATACTTCTCAGGAAGCCGATCGAAATCGGTCCCCAGGTCGATGGAGATGCCCAGCACCTCCTGTACCTTCTCGTGGAGACAGATGAGCCGTCCCTCGGACAAGGTGTTCGACCGTGCCATGGGATGGACCTGGCATTGGAACAAGGCCTCGTCCGAGTATAGGTTCCCCACCCCGGCCAGCACGGTTTGGTCCATCATGACAGTTTTTATGTGACGACCGTGTCTCGCTGCCCTGCCCACGAACTCCTCTGCGCTGATGGCCAACGCATCGGGCCCCAGCCCCTTTTCCTCTATGAATTCTTTCATGGATCGCGTCAGACCGATGGCGCCGAATTTGCGCATGTCCTGGAAGACCAGGTCGCCCCCATCCTCGAAATGGACGAGCATCCTAGTGAATCTTGGCGGTCCATCCTGGTCGCTCGAACACATCAGGTCTCCCGTCATTCCCAGATGCACGGTCAGCCATCCACCCTTCTCGATCCTGACGAAAAGCTGTTTACCGTGACGTTCCACCTTCAGCGAACGACCTCCCGATGAGGGACCTCCTCAGTCGTTCGGACGTCGTCTTCTCAAGGATGCCCTCGTCCAGAACGTCCATTGTTGATATGGTGCGATGGAGACAATGGGCTGCGACGGTGCGTCTGACCAGTTCCACCTCGGGTAGTTCGGGCAATGAAAAGAAGAATCGAGATTGAGATTAAAATAGATTATAACGAAAAAGAAAGAAATGGAAAAGGTTTTTTTCGATCAAGGTCTACTTGGGTTGGCGAGGACCGTGTACGGGCGCATCATCTCATTGTCCTCATGGTCGATGATATGGCAATGCCAAACATAACCGGGTCCCTGATTGGGATTGAAATCGAAGTATGGGGACGACCCGTCCTGCGGCGAGAAGCGGACTACGTATGATAGTCACCTCCCCCGGGTTCATCTGTACGGTGTCTTTCCAACCGGACTCCCAAGGATTCGCCGGCGTTGCTGTGCCCTTCAGGTAAGGAGCTATCGGCACCGGGAGTCACTGGACCGCCAGTCATGATGGGGGGCATGCCTTTGATGGCCATCCATTGGGCGTTGTATTTCTGAGCATCGATCGTCTGTCTGCTCACCAATTGGAACTGCACCAAGTGAAGGTGTATGGGGTGCGTGTCCGCGGTGGGGTTTACGATGACCCATTCCTCGGTCGTCCCTTCCATCGGTGTTTCAGTGACAGGGTCCATCCACTTCAGCCCATCCATCAGGAGTCGGTCGAGCGATAACCCTTGGTCGTTTTATCGTTTCAATGTTCGATGCATGGATGGTATCCAATTATTACAGGACGATTGTTACTATGGACAGCAGTCAGGTCCACAGGTGACCTCCTTCCTCCCTTTCAGGGCGGAGATGATCATGGCCGCCGCGCAGCCGACACCACTGTCGACCAATATCGCTCGTGCAGGGCAGTTCAATGCGCAGGCCCCGCACTCCATGCATGCCTCATCATCGACCAGGGTGGCCTTCTTCCCTTCCATTCTGAATACGCGATGCGGACATACATTGACGCACATGCCGCAACCGATGCATCTGGACAGATCGTAGCGAAGGGTGTTTACTGCCTTGACGTCCTCATCCATAGGCACCTTGTTAGGTGGTATCAATTCATCAGCGCATAAGCAAGTTGATGACATCGCTCATAGTGACAGCCACCCCCAGGCGTCCATGCGCAATATGAGGGTCAGCGCGACCCCGATGATGAACGTCACCGCTATGATGGGGATGTAGCGGAATATCTCCTTTCGGACCCCGGTGCGCGAGGTAAAGGTGGAGGACCCCGTGAAATTGAGAGCTAGATAGGCCACCCAGGGCGACATGAGAAGGACCCATGCGGTGACCTGAAGCCAGGTGCCTTGGTCTGACCCGTCCCCATACCATATTAGCACCATCGATGCGAATATGATAGATACTGCGATCCCCAGGATGAACCCCTTGGCGCTGAATGCTTTGACAGGGATGTAAGGTAATAGGAGCGGGAAAAGTACCGTTCCAGTGAGGTAGGTTATCATCACCGCCCAGAGACCCACCCACCCGGAGAGGACGAAGGCCAATACCGATGCGAGGACCGCCCAGAGGATGTTATTGCGTAACTCGACCGGCACGAGCACGGCCCTATCCTTTAGTGTGAAGCGGACCTGGCGCATGCTCTCTGAGACCTTGCCGTCCCTTATGTATTCAGGTATGTCCTCTGCCCTGACCGGGCCGTACTCGACAGAGAACCCTGTGCGGCGCCGCACCTCATGAGCGCATACCCCCGGAGCACCAAGCTGGGGGAGTATCAGGCGCCTATGGTCGACCACCATGGCCAGGTCGGTCTTCTTGACCCGCTCCTCTATCTCGTCCGTACCGAACGTTCCCTTCCCAGCGGCGCACCAGACATTGATGCCTTTGGTGTCGAGTACGAGAAGGTAACAACTCACGCCCTTCAGATTGGTCCGGAGCGCGTCGAAGCTCAATTTGTAGTTTGCCGTCACGAACACGGGAGAGCCCCTATCAGGATCGCCGAGCCGGTAGAGTCCCGGACCGACCTTGTGGTCCATTCGATGGAACCCTAAACGGGTCGAGATGTGGTCGCGCCGATCGTCCGCGCTGAGCTCCGATGTTGTGATGACGATCTCGCCCATCAGTTCCGCTCCTTGTCCGTCACGATGTCGCGGGCTGTGCTAGCAAGGTCGCTCGCCTTGAACATGTTCACACAGCAGACCTTTCCATTCCTCTCCAATGTGACCAGGGCCACCTTGTCCCCTGGGACGAGGCCCATGCTCTGCCGGATGGCCTTGGGAAGCACCATCTGACCCCTATCGTCCACCGTGACAATCGCTTCCACGGAGTATTCCTCAGAATCCTCCAGGCTCTCCTTGGGCCTTTTCCTTGCTGTCATGTCCCTCAGATGGTAGATGATGGTGAATGGTATATAGAGATTTCTGAAAAATCTGATAATGCTGATTTTTTCATAATGAAGAGCTGTGAACACAGCCATCGATGGGACGGTCACCCTTTTTTTGCCAGTGGGTTTCGCACCGTGAATTTCCCGTACGCTAACTTTTATTAACGTAGTGCACCCAATGGACCGTCAGGTGTAACTCGTGCCAAGTGAAGAGAAGGACATTTCGGAAATAATCGAAGAGAAGGGCAAGGACCTGAAGAAGATATTGAAGGAGATGGACGCCAAGATCGAGCATTGGAAATTCTCGATGGAGGAGACAAAGGAGGGTAGGAGGGTGGAGGTCCACATCACCGCCCTTTTCAAGAGCAAGCCTAAGAAGGATGAGTGAAACCCCTTACCCATCCAACTTTTAAACCCGTTTCATCCCTTGAGCAGCTTTGACAATCTCTCCATGGTCGATGCGTCGAAATAGAAGTCCGGTCGCCTTTGGATGAGCTCAAGGTACATCTCCGATCTGCTCAACTGTTTCCTTTTATAGTACTTGCTTGCGGCCTTCACCAGCACCTCGGGGGACACGAACTGCACTAGGGAGCAGATCATGCTGGCCAGGTCATAGGCCATCTTCTCCTCGACCGGTGCCGAATCCAAGAAGTGACCGATGTCCTGTATGTAGATCCGATCGCCGATCATTATGTTCTCTGGCTTCAGGTCCCCATGGAAGATGCCATGGTGATGCATCTTCTCCAGATACCCAAATATCGTGTTGATCTGGTCCTCGTTTAAGATCTTTACCTCGGGGAGCGGTGCCGCCTCCAAGAACTGGGTGACGAAGAGCCACAATTGACCTTTCAATGGGTGATATCCATATGGGATCGCCGTCGGTATCCCCAGTCGGTGGATGGCCCCCATCTGGTCGAACTGATGTCTCGCCATCTGTTCGGAAGATTCAGCGAAGCCGAACAGAGGCTCGTGGGAGTTCGTCTCCAGGTACAAATTCTTCATGAGCTGCATGGTCTTCGCTGTCATCAGGTCGCTGCTCCCCAGGATCTTGCCGAAATAGCGCTCCCGTGAACCATCTGGTCCCATTCCTTCGATCTTGACAGGGAGTGATAGTCTGGCGCCGCCCGCCCCCAAGGGTCTGACCGATACGTCGTGCAGATGGTATTTGCCCTCCATTATCTCGTTGACTCGAAGCAGGACCTCGCGGAAGAAATCACGATGCTCCTCAAGGTGTTGTCTATCCGCATCGTCCTTTTCCGAGCTCATGCCATGTCTCCTTCTAGCTCGGCGGCCTTGGCGGCCTCTTTCTTGGCCTTAAGGCTCGCCCGGTTCAGCTTCCAAAGCTCTACGAGTAGGATGATGGCCTGGAGATAATGGATCTTCATCCCTTTCTTGACGTCTCGTCCGAACTCCACGACGGTTTTTCCCTTGTGGGAATATATGATCCTCCATACGGCGAGCTCGGGAACGGAGACATAGAACTCGTTGGAATTGATGAGTATCTCCTTCGGCTTGATGGTCACATCCAAATTGGCCAGGCCCTTCCGCTTGATCGGTATGTGGACGCCTGTGCCGAATATGAAGCGGAACAGTGCGTATGCGATGACCTCGATGTCCGCGATGCTTACGGTGCGGTCCAAGGGCACCTTGGCCTTCGGCCCCTTGGGTTCACCGGAGCTCTTGTCCCTTGGTTGGTCGGTAGTCCCTCCCACTTGAACTGGGCTAGGGTCCGCCTTCGCGTCCTCTGGCGTCTCACCCTGCCTGGGCCTATGGCCGTCCCAACTGGAAGGGTACTCGAAATAGGGTGCGCCGTCCTTGTGATATTCTGACTTGAGGTTAATGGCCCCCTTCTTCCGCCAATGCTCTTCGAATGCATCGAGATCGGCCTCAACGTTGGGAGGTTGTTCCTTGAGCCCCTCCTTGTGATACTCTGAGACCAAAATACGGCAAGCTGGGTCCTTCCATTCCTCTTCGTCCATTAGTATCCTGGTGCAATAGTCCTTCTTATCCTCTGGGACCTTGTCACCAGCTTCCTTCTCGCCCTCTGCCAATGATCCACCTACTTCTTGATGAGGACCTGGAACCTGGCGAAGATGCGAGTGCCGTCACTGAACTCCTCCATTGACACCTTCCAGTCCTCTAGCTCGGCGTTCATGTTGTCGAAGAACTTGTCCATCTCGTCCACGATCTTCTCCACGTTGTCTGGGTTTCCCCCGACCATGTGCATGACAGAGGCCACGCTCTCCTTTTTGCTCATTTCCTGACCGCTTAATCAATCCTAACTCATTCTAATTAACCTTTTTTATCGACGACCACCTTTGATCGACCTAATAATATTTGGATGGGTCTGACCAGACCGCTCAATATTTAGGGGGCGTCCTCCACTTCCCTCACCGACATGAGCGATGTGCCTGAGGACATCTGCCGAGTGAGCGATGATGTGCTTGGCTTCCGTGAGGAGGTCAAAAAACAGCGTGAGGAAGAGAGAACCTTGCTTAGCAGGTTATCTCAACCCATCCCCCATGTTAAAAAGCGGGATGCCATCGTCATCCTCCTCTTGGCGGTCTCCGTCGTGCTGATGTTGCTGGTACCGATCGCGATCCTGCTCTGGCTGGTGGTAGGGATCCTGCTCTACTCTTACAATTTCATAATCCTGCTCCTGCCCACCACGATGGAGCGCTCCAGGCCGGAGGAGACACGAGCATTGAGGAGGATGGGGATCAAGGAGACCTGGCCGGCCATCACCCTATTGTTGAAGAAGAAGTTCCTGGCCATCGAGATCGGCATTACCCTTTATCTAGGGGGCATGGTACCGCTGTCGGTCAGCTTCACCATCATCCTTGGGGTGGGGATACTGATGACCGTCTACTATGCCCTGGTCGCGGGAGGGCTGGAGCTCTCCTTCGCGTTCTTGGTGGTGGTGCAGCTGGTCTTCATAATCGGGTTCTATCTTTTCGTGGCATTGCTCGCCCCCCAGGAACAAGGGGTGACCCGCCTGGCAAGGACCTTCAAGCGACGGATCGAGGCCGCCCGTGAGGGTGATGGGCGGTCCCCGTTGCGGGTCTATCTCATAGTGGCGGTGGTCATCATCGTGGCCATCGTCCTGGTCTTCGGGGCCGTACTGTTACCGGGCATAACCTTGGTGGCGATCATGGTTGAGGTCGATGACTGGGGCTGGGGGTCGATCGCCATCCTGATCTTCGTGGCTTGGGTGCAGCTGGTGGTCATGAGGCACTTCCAGAGCGAGTCCAGTCGCAAAATAGTGGTGATCATACTGGAGGAGCGCATCAGGCGCATGAAGGAGGAGGTCCTGGATCCGTTGGAGACCTGGACCGACGGAGGGTTTTGTTTGGACCGCGCTGGCTTCCCTGAGGCCTTTAAGACCTTGAAGAAGAACTTCTACTCCATGGCAGTATATGACATCATCCGTTTGGACCTCTTCGGCCTGTCCCCGGTGTACCTGGTCGGGCCGCGACTGCGATACGTGCTCAATGACAAGGTCCTAGAGTGTTTCTAAGGATCCTTCACTGCTTCCCGGTCGCCAGGTCGCCCATCGAGCTCCGGAAGCATTTCCACCCAGTCCCAATGGTAGACAGTGATAAGACGCTTCGCCTTGACCTTCTCGTACGCTTCCCTGTAACTCAGACCATATCGTTTCGCGACGTAGACCATGGCCACGAAGGCTGAGCGGTCCTTACCCTCATTGCATCGGACCAGCACCTTCCCTCCTGCCTTGGACAGGACGAGGATCAGGTCCGCCGCCCTCAGCACCTTGGGCACATTGGGTTTTCGATCGTACTTGCCATATTTCTGCTCGAAGAATGGACGGACGTCCACCACCACTTCGACCCCATCCTTCCTAAGTCGGCGCCAAAAGGCATCCCAGCGGTCGCCCACCGCCACATTATCGTCGATCCAATCCATGCCAATTCTCGCCCTTCCGCCTCACCTGGACGGGATGTTAGGACCTATGAGTACCCGGGGGTCATAATCGTTTGGTAAGATGGAGGGGGCCCTTCAAGGGACGTTTCATAAAGAAGATGGTCCCGCCACCAATTCAAGGCTCATACTTCGTCCAACATCACCACGTTGATGTGGTTGACGGCCACCTTGTCGTTCTTGACGCGGTCGATCCCGGCCGCTTTGTCGTCAAGGCATTGCAACTTGAGGGCGAGGAGCTCATCGTCCGAGAAGTTCGTCACGCCCTTGGCGAAATTGCCGATACGGACCAGGTCGCCCTCCTTGAACCTCCCCTCTACGGCCACGATGCCGCAGGGAAGCAGGCTCTTCCCGGAGCGGAGCGCCCTTTCCGCCCCATCGTCCACCACGATCTTGCCTCGTGGGCTCCCGAAGAGGATCCAGCGCTGTTTGTTGCTGTACTTGGAGCTGGATGTGAAGAGCGTGCCGATCTCCTCCCCCGCCACCACGCGCACGATGACGTTCTCGAGCTGTCCGTACGCGATGACGGTGTTGCATCCGGACTGCATGGCGATGCGGGCCGCGGTGATCTTGGTGCGCATCCCTCCGACCGAGCGGTCGCTCTTGTTGCCACCGGCGATGCGCTCGATGTCCTTGGTGATCTCGTCCACCGTGCCGATCAGGCGTGCGTCGAGGTCCATCTGCGGGTTGCGATCGTACAGGCCCTCCACGTCCGTGAGCAGTATGAGGAGGTCGGCGTCCATCTTGCTGGCCACCATGGCGGAGAGTTTGTCGTTGTCCCCGAACACCTCCTCGATCTCGTCCGTGGATATGACATCGTTCTCGTTGACGATGGGCACCACCTTCAGACGGAACATCTCCCCGATGGCCTTCTGCAGGTCCAGGTAGCGGGCGCGATCAGAGAAGGCCCCATAGGTGAGCAGGACCTGGCCCACGATCCTGTTGTAACGCGAGAAGGCGTCCCGGTAGGCCATCATCAGCAGGGCCTGGCCGACCGCCGCGCATGCCTGCTTCAGAGGGATGTCCTTGGGCCTTCCTCCGGTGATCCCCAGTTCCGTCGCGCCGGACCCGATGGCGCCCGAGGTGACGACGATGACCTCGACCCCGCTATCGCTCAACTGCACCACCTGGCGTGCCACGTCGGCGATGTATTCGTCGTCGACGCTGCCATCCTCCTTGCAAATGGTGTTCGTCCCTATCTTGACGACCACCCTATTGGCTTTCAGGTCTCTCATGTCAACTTCCTGTGAGTGAACGCCCTGCCCTCGGGACCGACGTAATCGGCCACGACATGCCCATGACCGAATAACCTCCATTTGTATATTACCAGCCCCTCCAGGCCGACGGGCCCTCGGGCATGGGTCTTATTGGTGGATATGCCCACCTCCGCCCCTAGGCCATAGCGATAGCCATCGGCGAAACGGGTGGAGCAGTTCCACATCACCGAGGCGGAGTCGACCTTCTCCATGAAGAGCCTGGCCCTCTCCTCGTCGCTGGTGATTATCGCGTCCGTGTGGTGGGAACCATAATGGTTGATGTGCTCGACCGCCTCGTCCATAGACCGTACCACCTTGATCGAGACCGTGAGATCGTTGTACTCGGTGGACCAATCATCGTCGGTGGCGGGCACGGCCTGTATGGACCTGCGCGTCTCGTCGTCACCGCGAATCTCCACCCCTGCCTCCTCGTACCTTCTGGCGATGAGGGGGAGGAAGTCCTCTGCCACCTTCTCATCCACCAGCAGCGTCTCCATGGCGTTGCAGACCGCCGGGTACTGCACCTTGGCGTCATAGCAGACCTTGACCGCCATGCTCAGGTCGGCCGCCCGGTCCACGTAGGTGTGGCATACCCCGGCGGCATGCCCGAGCACGGGGATGCGGGTGCTCGCCTGGATGGACCGAACCAGCTCGTTCGACCCGCGGGGTATGATGAGATCGACCAGGTCATCCTGGGCCAGCAATTGTCTGACCTCCTCCCGGGTGGAGAGCAGCTGCACGGCATCGATGAACCGGTCGTCCACGCCCTCCAGGGCGGTAATGATGGACCTGGCCAGAGCCGAGTTCGTCTCCTTGGCCTCCGATCCTCCCTTGAGCAGCACCGCGTTCGCCGTCTTCAGGCAAAGGGTGGAGATCTGCACCAGGGCGTCCGGCCTGGACTCGAATATGACCGCGATCACGCCGATGGGGCAGGAGACCTTCTCGAGGACCAATCCCTCGTCGAGCTCGGTCCTTCCCAGCAGTTTGCCGACCGGGTCCTCCTGCTGCATGAGCGACTCGATGGAGCGGACGGACTCCTGGACCTTGGCCATGTCGTAATTGAGACGCTTGACCAGGACGTTCGACAGTTCCTGCCCCTTCGCCTCGGCCAGGTCCCTTCGGTTGGCCTCGACGATGTCTGGAGCATCGACTATGAGCTGATCGGCGATGGCCTTCAGCGCCCCGTTCCTCACATCCAAGGGAACGCCTTGCATCGCGAAGGAGGCCCTCTTGCTCCTTTGCGCCCTCTCTCTCACATCGTCCATATCGAGTCTTGGCATCTCAGGAATGACCGATAATCCTTTCGCTCGGATCAGTGAACGTTTCGAACGTAGTTTCCTCGCCGCATGATATTATTCTCATTATCAAAAATGATAACTGGATAGGTCACGATTGTGTGAACCCCTGAATTACCGTATATAACTATTAGCAAACTAATTATCGATATACGACTATTGTGAAAAACCGTATATAGTGGTAATTTGAATTTTAAGGTAGGAGGGCGTTGATGACTTACCGTGAGGCATCACTTAGGAACACGATCGAATTGGACCCTGTCGACGACAGGTTGGGCCCATCGAGCGGCGTCCAACGATGCATGCAATGCGGTAAATGCTCGGCCAGCTGCCCTGCCGCCTATCTGTTCGATGATTTCTCCCCCAGAGATGTCATGTTGAGGGTCATGAGCGGCGACATAGAGTCGTTGGTCATGGGCAAAGAGATATGGCGCTGCGGCCAGTGCCTCTCCTGTGCGGCCCGCTGCCCCAGGGATTGCAGTCCTGCGGCGGTAATCCAGGCATTGCGGATCGTCGCCCTCAGATATAACCCGGACATCGATTACATGAGGGAGATCGAGGCCGGTGTCAAGGCGAACCTCAATGAGACCGGCCAGACCATTCTTCCCAACACCCTGACCCTTCCGGCGGAGCTCCTAGGACCTCGCACGAGGAAGAGGTACAAGGCGAGCGCCAAGAACCGCAAAAATCTGGGCTATCGGTCCGAGGACTCCCGGCGAGTGGAGATCCCAGAGGAAGACCTGGTCAAGATCAAGATACTGCTCAAGGAAACAAATTTCTCCTGAAGTGGACAAAGTGTACGCAACCATAAAGAAAGATATCCCAAAGGATGACTACTATCTCCTGAAGAGCTGCCAGGCAGGAAGCTGGTACCCCAGCATAGAGACCTCACTGCGCTATGTCCTGTCCTCTATGGGCGCGAACTTCTTGGACGACCCCAGACAATCATCGTGCGTCGGTTGCGCCAACCATATCGGTGTGATACCCTTCCTCCCCATCGTCGCCCTGAACGCCCGCAACATCTCCCTGGCCTCCCAATCGGGAAGGAAGAACATCATCTGCAACTGCCCCACCTGCTACTCGAACCTGAAGGATTGTCAGGGGATCCTCGGCGGAAACTCGCTCATGCGCGACCGGGCTATGGCGGCGATCGACAAGGCGGGGATCGAGTACAACAATTCCGTTTCCATCAACCATGTGGCTGAGGCCTATCTGGGAAACCTAGAGAGGTTGCAGGCTCGTGCTAAGTACAGCCTCAGGGGACTGCGCGCGGTGACCCACCACGGCTGCCATTACAGCAAGATCTACTACAAGGAGGTCGCCTCGGGCAACTTCGAGAGACCGACCGTCATCGATAAGGTCCTGGAAGGCTTCGGATGCAAGGTAGTGGACTATCCAGAGCGTTCCCTGTGCTGTGGTCTGGGTTTCCATCATATCATGTTATATCCGGATTATACGAGGGCGGTGACGCGGAGGAAGTACTCTGGTATCGTGGAAGCGAACCCAGACCTCCTGGTGACGATGTGCGCCGGTTGCACCCTCAGCCTGGACATGTGCCAGGAGAACATCCTGCGTGAGCTCGGCTATGAGAAGGACATACCGGTCGTGAACATATCCGAACTGATCGCACTACTGCTCGGGGCCGACCCATACAAGGTGGCCGGGATCGATCTGCATGGGGTGCCGATCGAACCGCTCCTGGAGAAGATAGGGATCCCTGGGGCGAGAAAATGACGTTGAACAGCACCGCGGTCTTCGTCTGCCATTGTGGTGGGAACATCTCCGAGGTCGTCGACATCGATAAGGTGAGAGAGAGGATGGCAGAGGAGGGCGTGACGCACTTCCAGGACTACCCCTACCTTTGCTCGGAGGCTGGTCAGGAGCTCATTCGCAGGCAGATCAAGAAGGGCGACGTCGATCGGATCGTCATCGCCTCATGCTCGCCCAAGGTGCACGAGTACACCTTTCGCTCCTGCCTGGAGGGTGCGGGGCTCAATCGATTCATGTTAGATATCGCCAACATACGGGAACAGTGCGCCTGGGTGAGCCCGGACCATGCCACGGAGCGTGCCGTCGACCTCATCAGGGCCTCGGTGTACGCGGTCCAGCACGCGACGCCCATGGAAAGCTATCGCTTCACTCCGGTGAACGACGTGGCGGTCATCGGCGGCGGCATCGCTGGCATAACCGCGTCCAGGAACCTTGCCAAACTGGGGATCAAGACATTTCTGATCGAGGACGCCCCCACCATCGGTGGGAGCATGGTCAAGATAGGGAAGGTCATCTCACCGGAGAAGCTGTCCGAGGACTGCGCCATGTGCTCACTATCTCCTCTGATGGGGGAGCTGGCCCACAACAAGAGGGTGGAGATCAGGACGAACACCCGGGTCGTCGGCCTCCGAGGCAAGGCGGGGGACTTCACGGTCGAGCTCGAAACCGGACCTAACCGGGTCAGCCTGGACAAGTGCCGCGCCTGCGGGAGGTGCGAGGACGTGTGCCAGGCCACCGCCCCCGACGAATGGAACGCTGGATTGGCCCTCAGGAAGGCGATCTACCGACCGTTCCCTCAGTCCATCCCTTCCTCGTTCACCATCGATACGGCCGCTTGCACCGCCTGTGGTAACTGCGTCAAGGTGTGCTCCTCGCATGCGATCGACCTCAACCGCATCTCCAAAGCGGACGAGGTGCGGGTGGGCGCAATAATCATCGCCACCGGGCATGAGGAGATGGACCCCAGGGAACGTCATGAGCTGGCATATGGTTCCATCCCCGAGGTCATGACCCAGATGGAGCTGGCCAGGTTGTTGGCCATCAACGGACCCACCAAAGGGAAGCTGGAGCTCAGGGGGAAGCGGCCCAAGCACGTGGTGATGGTCCAATGCGTCGGCTCCAGGGATGAGAAGCCGGGTTCCATACCCTATTGCTCGAAGATATGCTGCGTGGTGGCCATGAAGCATGCCAGCTACATCAGGGAGCACTTCCCCGGGACCGAGGTGACGCTATGCTACACCGACATGAGGGCCCCCGGCATGTACGAGACCTATTACCAGGAGGCCCAACGGAGAGGAGTGCGCTTCCTCCGTGGAAGGGTGGGCGAGGTCGTCAAGAAGGGCGGAGCCGTATACGTCCGGGTCGAGGACACCCTGGCCATGCGGATCCTGGGCCTGGAGGCGGACATGGTGGTCCTTTCGACCGCCATCGTGCCGTCCGCCGGGACCAAGCAGGTATCCAAGATCCTGGGCGTCGCCACCACCCCCGAGCTTTTCGTACGGGAGAGGCATCCTAAGCTGGAGCCCGGTCTGACATCGGTACCCGGTATCTTCGTGTGCGGAACGGCGGCCGGGGCCAAGGACATCACCGAATCGATCATGCAGGCCCAGTCCACCGCAATGAACGCGGTGGGCATGGTGCTTGATTACGTGGAGGTGGAGCCCGATTACGCCGTCATCGATGAGGCCAAGTGCACCCAGTGCATGGAGTGCGTTGATGTCTGCGGTCAAGGGGCGATATTCGCGGATGGTGCGGTCTCCATCGACCCCATGTCCTGCGTGGGGCGGGGGGGATGTGTCCCTAGGTGCCCGGAGAACGCCATAAGCCTATTGGGGAACGGCGACGAGGCCCTGTTCGCGAGAATAGATGGTTGCCTGAAGGACGATGGTGGGAAGGTCCTCGCCTTCCTCGACAATAAGATCGGATATGTGGCGGCCGACAACGCCGGCACCAACCGACTCCGGTATCCAGACGACGTCAGGATCATCTCCGTCCCCTCGGTCCTGCGCCTTGAACCCAGGCATCTTATCCATGCGTTCAACAAGGGGGCGAAAGGGATATTCTTGGGTGATGGCACGGCCAACGCCACCGATTCCTTGAGCGAGGAGAACGTCTCCAAACACGTGGATTGGTTATTGCGGGGTGTCTCCAAGGCGGGGATTGACCCGCGCCGTATATTCTATTATGAGGCCTATCTGCCCCACTACAAGGGCTTGGCGTCCAGGTTGACGTCGTTCCGGGAAACTCTGACGACGATCGAACCGACCATACGTCCATGATAGCGATATCGATCGGAGAGGTCGAGCGAGCATGAGGGCAGCGGCGATCGAGACCCGCTCGTCATCTGTGGTAACTCCAGACCAAAGGTTTTTTTTATCCCAGTACTGATGGAACGGGCCATAGAGATGCGGCGTTCTCAAGAAGGGCGAGCACTACCGGAGGAGATCGATGGCGGAGAAGGATGACCCACTGGACCTGATACTGGAGGAGATAGCCCGCATCCACAAGATCAGAGGCTCCGTGCATGGCGATTACCGTCATGGCCGGGTCATCATGCTCGAGGCCGCTGACCAAATGGATTACAACGTCGGGAAGGCCCTCAAGACGATGCGACGGGCGCGCGAGTCGTTCGAGGAGGAGAGCGAGATCGACCATCGCTTCAATTCCTTCAAGGCGAAATGGGCACTGATGGACGCATATCAGTTCGGCGACCAGGAAAAGGCTCTGGAAAGGGAGCTGCAAGAGCTCATGAAGGAGGGTGAGTTCGACCTATGCCCTCCAGTGCTCGCCAAGCTCGAGCGATTGATGGACCAGGACGTCGCCGACAACATCGAGATAGGATTGCTGCTTGGAGGTCGCCAAGCCCGAGATACAATTGGGAAGGGGGACGACCCTGTCGGTGCTGATGCACAACCATAGCGCCTTCCCGATTCAGGTGGATGCGCTCGTGGGCAGGTCGTCACAGGCCTCGATAAACGTCCTCGACTTCTACAAGGGGGAGATGAGGCCGAAGGACGACCGCAACTTCCAGATCAACGTCATACCGAAGGTGGAGGGCGACATTCCCGTGGAGATAGAGGCGGTCATCGAGAACGATTCCCGTATGATGAAGGTCAAGAAGGGCTTCTCGTTGAAGGTGGAGGTCCCCGCCCAGGTCGTCCAGGTGGTGCAGGTCGTGACGCCCAACGAGATGCAGTATGCCAAGGGTCCCCCTGTCCCTCGATCTCCAATGCCTTCGAGCTTCGACCCTCTGGCGCTGGTCGTCTCAGGGACCGTGGACCAATGGGCCCTGTGCATCACGACCTTCGCCAAAGGTAGAGGTCCGATCGACCTCACCGGGATGGTGCAGGCCGATCCCAATTTCGTGCGGTCGGACGGGTACTCGAACATGTTCAAGGCGCTGCTGGTGATGACATATGATCGTTCCATCGATTGGGGCGCATGGTTCAACGAGGCGGGCTTCGCCGGAGAGGATTATTCTCGAAGGTGCACGAAGCTGTTGTACCGCATGGCCACGAACCCAGATCGCTCGTTGGAGCTGGAGATGGACGGTAGTATCGGCAGCTCGAACATCGAGAACCTCATCGGAGCGATGCAGATAGCGTCGGGCGAGATAAGGCGCGAGGAGCGCTCGCGAAGGTCATGGAAGGTCGATGGTGAGATCGACGGGACGAGATTCTCCCTCTCGGTGGAGAAGAACGTGAGAAAGGATGAGGCGGGGAAGGCGAAGGCCGCGACGTTCCGTATCGTCCCATCAGGCTGAGTACATCCTGTCGATGATCTCCTTCGCCTTCTGGGAGCTGCTGGCCGATGTGTTCGGTGAGGCGTCCACGAGGGAGCTGACCGCCCTCCACCCCTTTTGCGGGATCGTCAACGGCAATTTCGTGAGCACCAGGTTGCACTGAGTGTCCACCAATGTCAGCGGTGGTTCGCTCAGGAACGATATCGGCACCAGGTCGAGATTGATGTCCAGGAACTTCGACAGCATGTAACCGAGCCTGATCCTGTCCCTCTGCTCCGTGCCGCGGCAAGTGATGACGAACTTGACCTTCGGGTCCTTGGCATAGCCGTCCACCAGCCGGTTCAGCGTCTCCTTGGATATCAACGGGCGCAATCCTGAGATCTCATCCTCGAGCTCGGTCGGTCCCCATTCGATGTCGATCGGCGCCATCTCCCCGAGCGGGATGCCGTACTTCACCTCGTGCTCGGATATCGCCCTCTCCACATCGTGATAGGACATGCCGTCCATCAACGCCTTCCTCGGGACCAGCAGCGTGTGCGTGAGTATGCCGGACCGACCCTTCTCGTCCAACTTGCTGCGTCGGAAGATCTTGGAGAAGTAGACGGCATCGAGCGAGGGCGTCGAGGCCACCAACCTGGCCTCGCTGTTGAACATGTCGTCCGACCTCACGTAGGCCGGGTCTATCGGTATGTAATAGCCCAGGAACCTCTCGTACTCATCGGGGTTGATGTTGGCGGACCGTGCCCGCTTGGCGTACCCCTTCTTCGGTACAGGCCCGTAGATGAAATGCTCCACCGAGGTGGTGTTCATCCCTTGACGCCCCTGAACTCCTGGTCCTCCTTAACCTCGTCTGGCATCTCATGGGCTATCTCCCTGAACCGGTCTATGAAGCTCCGGTACTCCCCATCGGAGTAGTCCAGCTCGTGACTGCCCTTCACCGTGATAAGGCGGGGTATGATCTCCCCGTCCTCGTTCTGCTCGGTGCGGATCTCGCTGAAGAAGTAGGCCGCCTTGTCGAACGAGACGTTGGCGATCGCCCCGCCCTTCGATAAGGCCATGGTGTCCTTGTAGTACTTCACCAGGATCTCCCTGGCATAGTCCTCCTTGGTGAAACCCTTACGCTGGAGGAAGCTGAGCACTCCGCGCTTCTCGTCACCGAGGTCCTCGAACGTCTCGGGCCAGCCGTTCATCTTGATGATCTCCTTGTCCAGGAGGTCGAACTTGGTGAGGACGAAGACCGGATAGATCTTCGCCTTCACCTCGTCCTTGTCATATATTTGCGATTTGTACTTCGAGACCGCCGAGATGAGCGTTGCCATGAACACGTCGTAGTTGCGCATCTCGATGAACTTCTCCGAACGGGCCTCGGCGTTGATCTTGCTCAGGTCGATGAGGAAGACGAGCACGTTGCAATTCAGAAGTTCCTGGAACGATGAGCTGAGGGATTCGAAGTTGAACTCCCCCTTGTAGGTGCCGGTGGAGATCGACTCGCGATACTGTTCGATGGAGCGGAGGATGTCTAGGTCCTCACCGGCGATGTCGTAGACGGCGAAGTCCATGATGTCGAAGCGGGACGATCCCTGCCCGAGGGATATCAACCGCCGGTAGCCGTACTTGAACTTGTACTTGGCCATGTTCCCCTTCAGCGTCGCGTCGGCCCACTGCCCCTTGGTGAGGTTGGTGCGGTGATTGCCGAAGATGCTGGTGAACGAGGGGTCGGTGGTGAAGCGGAACTCCCCTGGACCGACGTTCTCCTTGGAATTGGTGTAACGGACCTGTGACTCGTAAAGAAGGCTGAGGAAGATGGTCTTCCCGCTGGACCTGTCCCCGAATATTGCGACCGGCATGAGGGTTGTGAGCGTCTGGGGAGGTTAAATATATTTTCAATGTGGGATGATGGGGAAGGTCTGCCATGGAACGGTCCTGCCAGGTTGGCCTTTCACGGGATCCGCACCCATAAGGGGACCGTCAGCTGGTAATAAATAGTGCGATAGATGATTTGAACAGGAATTGCCATATGGCCTCGGGACCGGTGTCATCTGGTCCTAGGATCGAACGCTACGATAACTGTTCGGGAACGATATCATGGATCTGTTTGGCAGTAGGAAGGTCGACAGGACGCAGGATCAGCAGCGCATCAAGGAGATACAGGGACTGATCCGTACGTTCGCTGGGGAGGTCGACGAGACGAAGGTCGAGATGGCGCAGATCCGCGAGATGATGAAGGTCAAGAAGGTAGAGCCAGCGGAGGGGATGGTTGGGCCAGATGAGGCACTGTTGGCAGCCAAGGTCGAAAAGCACAGGTTCTGCATCAAGTGCGGCTCCAAATTGCCTGAGGACGGCTCTGGATGCCCTAAATGCAGGTCATTGAAGGAGAATCCCCCGGTGACCAAAGCGGTCAAGGAAGAAAAGGTCCCGGTCCCGATGGGCCCATCCAAGGTCGCCAAGGACAACTTCTGCATCAAGTGCGGCTCCAAATTGCCCGTGGACGGTTCTGGTTGCGCGACCTGCGCTCGAGATCTTCGAAGGTGCCCGAACTGCGGGGCGATGATCAGATCGTCGGATAACGTATGCCCGATATGCCATAGGGCCACATTGTTCAAGGGCAGATAGGGTCCCAATAAGGGATCGAGATCCAGTGATGCTGGGGCATCGAGCAAAGTCCAGTTCATTGCGTTATTTTCTATTTCTTGCCTAATTCGCATCGATCACATCGGGATGTCTCTTAGCGACGCTACCGAGAAGTTTGATGAACGCGACATATTCGTCATAGGGATAATCCAGGCAGACCTGGCCCTTTTCCAAGCGGGTCGATGGTGTCATCGTACCGCTCCCATCCTTTTCCGTCCGAAGCCCGCTAAGGAAGAGCTCCACACCCAGTAACTTCACGTGATCTTCTTGGTCATTTTCCAGGACGTTCATCGTGCTCGGATAATGTTCCCTGATGATCTCGAGTGCGATCTTTCTCCTCGAGGACCTTGCCTCTCGATCCTCCAGACCATTAACCTCATCATTGGAGCTCTTACCTGTAGTATTGAGCGTTCCTCCCAGTCCGATCCCTGGATCGCTCAGTTGGTCGCACTTGGTAAGGAAGAGGATAGGGGATATCTTGTTGGCATCGGACCCGCCCCTGACCATCTTCCTCCGTTTCATGATCGCTGCCTTGAGGATGGTGGCATAGAGGGCGTCCATCCCCTTGACCGCACTTATCATTTCGATACCATCCACTTTATTGATCTGGCTCATGTCGATGAGAAAGACCAGGACGGAACTGTCCAGATGGTCCCGGAAGGACTCGCTGAACGCACCTAGGTCGAGCGGTCCCCCGACGTCCTTTCCTGATGATGCCTCGATGTAAGGTCGCGTCCCCATGATCGTCCTCATGTCCTTTTCCTCGATCCCGACATTGAGGACCTTCATCATGTCAAAATCAGGTGAGGGGAACAGGCCTAGGAACGACCTCCTACGGAATCCGAGCTCGATCGAGCATTCGGATATCAGGTCTCTCTGTTCGCTTGACGGCCACCTTCCCGACATGAGGCCCATCCTGATGTCCCCGAACGCCTTGGTGATCAGAGGAACTGTGCTGAAGCGCATCTCCCCACGACCGATCATGCTATCGTTGGTCAGCTGGACGAGCGATTCGTAGAGAAGTCCCCAGAACACGGTCCTGCCGCATCCGTTCGCTCCGATGATCGAGACTGGCATTCGAGAATGAATGAGCATCGGTTCGTTTATAGTAGATGGCTCGATCGATGGTCCCTAAGAGCATCGATCCATGACCTTGGTTGGAATGGCGGTGCTCAGATCCAATCGTGCTTGGCCAGGGAGCTTCGCTAGATCATATACTCAAGACATTGCGAATGATTTTGAGTAAACAATAGTAACACGAATTTGCCATTCGCGCTAATGTCTTTATATTTTTGAATTGTTTCCGAGCCTCATCCGATTTATGAGGGATTACAATGAAGAAAATTGGAATAATCGCTATACTGGCCGCAGTTTTCCTTTTCACTTCGATGGTTCCATTCGTGGGGGCTGAGGACACCGATGGGATCTCAATAACGGATTCTCGTGGTGTGACCACGACATTGTCTCAGCCCGCCACCCATGTGGCCGCCTTCGGCGCCTTCGCCACCAACACCTTGGTGGACATCGAT